>JAAWBF010000050.1 GCA_022792555.1 Oscillospiraceae bacterium | reverse complement strand
TTTCCGAGAGAGCCGTTTCCTGTACGTTGACCGTGATGTTGTTGGTGTTGGATACACTCCTGCTCTGGGAGCTGTAGGAGGTACTGCCGCCGGCGGAGCTGCGCACCATCCCGCCCAATACAGCTGAAGAGGAGGCGCTGCCGCTCTTGGGCGCTGTCCTGCTGCCCGCCGGACCGATCCCATCCCCAGAACCGTAGTCCTTTCCAACCTTTTTCGCCATGACAGCGGTTCCCAGGCCCACCCCGCCATCTTCGCTCCTGTAGACAACGTAGTCTGGGTTTCCCTCCTCGTCCCGGACCAGCTGGGACCTTGCAGCAATGAATCCGCTGTTATCGAAGCTCGCTCCACCGCTTTCACTGCCAGGGCTGCCGCCTGATCCGCTGCGCGGGAGGCTGGCGGCCGGGGCGGTCTGCATCGCTGCCAGCTTGGCGGCATATTCGCTCTCCAGGCGCTGAACGCTGGCGTCATACTCCCCAGATAAACGGTCCAGCGTGGCGTCAAAGTCCGCTTTCATCCGCTCCACAGTGGCGTCAAAGTTGGCCTGGAGCTGGTCCGCGTTGGCGTTATAATCTGCCTCCAGCTTGTCTGTGTTGGCCTTGTAGTCCGCTTCCATCTGCTCGGTACAGGCTTTATACGCGGCCTCCATGCGCTCGGTGCTGGCCTTGTAATTGGCCTCAAGCTGGCCGGTGGCCGTCTGGTACTCCGTCTCCAGGGCCTCCGAGCGGGCGGTGTATTCCGCCTCCATCTGCTGGGTAGAGGCGTTGTAGCTGGCCTGAAGACTGTCCAGCCGGATTTTGGTCTCGGCGGCAGCGGCGTCCAGGCTGGCCTTGACTCGCTCCTTCTCCTCCTCCATTCTGCGGTAAAAGGCGGTGTCCTCCTTGTCCTGGAGGGCTTTCTCCAGCTCCTCCCGGAGCTGTGCTACTTCCTTGCGCAGCTCGGCTCTGTCCTCGTCAGTCCTGGCGTAGGCGAGCTCGGCCTCGGCGGCCTCCAGCCGCTTCCGGGCGGTGGCGATGGCGTCATCCTGGCTCTCGTCCTCCCGCAAACGCTTCCTGGCCTGGATCTCCGCCTCGATGGAGTCCAAAACAGCGTTGAGCCGGTTTTTTTCTGCCTCCAGCTCGGCATTGATGGCGGCTTTCTGAGCCTCATATTGGTCCTTAGCCAGCTTTTTCTTGTCCTCATAGGCTGTCTTGAGGGCCTTTTTGTCCGCGTCGTACTGGGCCTTGAGCCGCTTCTTTTCCACATCATAGGCTTCTTTTGCGGCCTTTTTCTGGGCGTCATAGGCCTCCTTGGCCAGCTTCTTTTCGGTGTCGTACTTGTCCTTGAGGAGTTTCTTCTGCTCGGAGAGGGCGTCCTTCAGCGCCTTGACCTGCTCGTTATAAATGTCCTTATAGTGGGATTCCAGCTCTTTTTGCTCGGTCTCCATCTGCTTTTTGCGGTAGCTATAATAGGCCGCCGTCTCGCTGCGCCACGCCTCGGAGTCCTGCTCCAAATACTGATCGCGCAGGGCGATCCGCCGCTTCCAGTAGTCCTCCTCGGTAATGATGTCCATGTCTAAAAAATATTTGATGTCTGCCAGGGCCTCACTGTATTCATTCTCTCGGAACTGTTTTTGGGCCTCAATTCTCTGCTGGGTGGCGGCCTCGTATTCCTCAGTTCCCTGGGTGAGATATTGGGACTGGAGCTCCGCCATGCCAGCCAGGTATTCCTCCTGAGTGACGCGCTCCTGCTCCAGGGCGGACTTGAGGGCGGCCAGCTCCCTGCTGTACTGCTCATTTTTGATGCCAGTAATCTTTTCCGCATAGTTCCACCACAGCTTTTGGAGCTCCTGTACCTCTTTGGAGGAGTCCTCGTAGCCCTGCTCCCGGTAATACTGGGCCATCTCATGGACCCGCTCCTGCATCTCCTGATAGATGGCGATATTGTCCTCATAGCTGCCGCCGTTCTTTCCATTGAGGTAGATGCTATGTTCCGCGTCCTTTAAATAGTTGTCCAAAGCTGCGGCTCTGGCCTGGGTAATCTCGTCCGCATACTCCCACCACAGCTTTTGCAGGGCCTGAATCTCCTCAGACTCCTCGGATAGCCCTTTCTCCCGGTAGCGCTGGGCCATCTCATGGATTTTTTCCTGCATGGCCTGATAGGTAGAGATGGTCTCCTCAACGCTGCCGCCCCCGTTTTTCTCTTGGAGGTAGAGCTTGTGTTCCGTCTGCTGCAAATAGGCGTCCAGGGCGTCCGCCTCTTTTTTCAAAGACGCAGCGGCGGCCTGTTCAGCCTGCTCGCGGGCCTTGGTGATGTCGTCCGCATACCCCCACCACAGCTTTTGAAGCTTCTGGATCTCGTCGGACTCCTCACTCAGACCCTGAGACCGGAATTCCTCCGCCTGGGCGTGGACCTTCTGCTGCATCTGCTCATACAGCCCGATGATGGCCTCCCCTTTGCTCTCATCCTTGGACCAGAGGAAAATCCGGTGTTCCATGTCCTCCAGCCAGTCATCCAAGGCATCCATGGCGGCTTTATTGGGGTCTGCGGCCTTTTCACTTTTAGATTTTGTGGACTTGCCAGAGGTAGATTTTCCGCTGGTTTTACGCTTGCCGTCCCGGCCAAGGGAGGTGGTCACCGCGCCAAAATCCCTGATGTTCTGTTCAGCGGCCTCATAATTGGCCAATGCCTGGTTGATCTCATCCAGCTTGGACTGAAAATTGGCGGTGAGTGCGTTTCTTGGGGTGCTGGTTTTGACATTGATGGTTTTACCCGCATTTCCCCCTGCCGTAATGACCCCGTTCTGGATCTTACTGGCCGCCTCGTTGGCCGCCCCCATAACGGCAATCGCGGACTGGTAGAGCGCCGCCAGCGCCTTGAGCTGCGCCCCAATGGAGGCGGTAGTGTTGGCGATAGCCCCTCTCTTTTGCGCCTCGGCATTGATGATATTCTGGGCCGCGGTCTGGGCATCGTTGAGGGCGATTTCGTACTCCTGCCGCTGAGAAGCGACATAATCGTCTAAGGCGCCCTTGGTCAGCTTGTAGCCGTCGGTTGTCTGTTCCAGATAACCATACAGCTCCGGGTATTTTTGCAGCAATTCAGACACTGTATCCATAGAGAGATAGCCAGATTCGCTCATCTCATCCTGGGCCTTGGTGAGCAGATTATAGCCGCCCTCCACCTTGCTGAGGACAGCGTTCAGGGATTGGAGGCGGTTAGCTGCGGCATCGGCCTCTTTCCCGGTCTCCTGGACGGCCCCGGCGTTGTCCTCCGCGCTCTCTGTGTTCTGCTCTATGGCGGAGGTGAGGCTGGCATATTCCCCCGCCAGGGCGTCAATTTCCGCCTCATTGTCCGCCAGCGTCTTTTTCAGGATGTCAAGCTGCTTGGCCGTCTCATTGATACGGTCTGAGGCGTCATCCGACTTCCAGATAGCATCCAGGGCTTCTTTATGGGCCTGTTCGGCTTCAGCCAGCTGCGCTACGATTTTGTCATGCTCGATATATGCCTGGGTCATCCGGTCAATGACCTCGGCCTGGAGGGCGGCGTCCGCCTGGGCCCGGGCCAATGCCTGGACAGACTCGATATTCCCCTCAATGGCGTTTTTCTGCGCGTCATACTGGAGGTTCAGCTCCGGGATGGCCTCGTTGAGCCGGTCCACCAGCTCCAAGATGGTCTGCTTCTGGGCCGCCGTCTGCTCCTCAGCGCCCACCAGCTCCTCCAAAGTGGCCGCCATAGCGACTACATCGTCATTCTGGGCCTGGATGGCCGCCGTGGTCTCCTCATAGGCGCTGCGGGCCGCCTCGATCCCGCTGGCCAGATCCCGCGCTTTTGTTGTAGCATCCTCCATAGACCCTGCTGCAAGGGTAATGGCAGTTCCAAAGCCAACCAGTGCGGCGACAACCCCTACCAGCGGAACAGACACAGCGGCCAGGGCGGAGGTGCTGGCAGTCAGGGCGGCAATGGCGGTCTGTACCGCCTTGATAGCCGTGGAGGCCACCGCCAGTCCGGTAAATCCGGCGGCAAGGCTTCCCAGGGTGGTCACCACGGCGGTGAGGGCCTGTACCAGCTCCGGATGCGCGGAAACGAAGTCCGCCGCCCAGGAGAAAGCCCCGGTCCCCGCCTCGGCCAGCGCCCCCAGGGCGGGGGTGAGGGCATCGCCAATGGCGATCTTGAGGTTGTTAAAGGCATTCTCCGCCATTTTTACCTTGGCCTCGGTGGTCTCGTACATGATCCCGGCCTTCTCTGCCAGGGCGGTATTCTCTTCCCACGCCTGATCCGCCTGGGCCAGGGTGTTGGACAGCAGATCCCCCGCGTTGGCCAGGCCCAGAACGGCCTTGGTCTGCCGGACATTGGTAATCCCCAACTCGTCCAGGATAATGTTTGCGCTTTTGCCGTTGCGCTCCACATCATTGAGGCCCTGGATAAAGGCGTTTAATGCCTGGGCCGCGTCCTCCTCCCAGGCAGCGGAGAACTCCGCCGCGCTCTGGTTGGCCACCGAGGCGAATAGCGCCAGCTTGTCCCCGCCGGTCTCCACAGATTTATCCATGGTAGAGATAAGGGTGGACAGGGCGGTGCTGCCCGCCTGGGCCTCGATACCCAGGGAACCGACCGCGGCAGAAATCGCTAAAATATTGCGCTCCGACATCCCGGCCAGGGAGGCGGAGGCCGCCATCCCCTGGGACATCTCCACTACTTTAGAGGCGGTGGTGGCGGTGGCGTCTCCCAGCTCGGCCACCGTGGACCCCAGCCGCTCATAGTCCTGAGTGCCGGTGATGTTGGCGAACTGGGCCAGCATAGTGGCCGCCCCATCGGCGGTCAGGTCGGTAGTGGTCCCCAACTTGGACATAACGGTGGTAAAGGCTTCTACATTTCCACTGGCAATGCCTAATTGCCCCGCCGTCTCCGCGATTTTGCCTAATTCAGTGGTGGTAATGGGAATATCGGTGGACAGTTTCTTAAAGGTATCCCCAAAGGCGGCGATCTCAGCATCTCCGCCCCCTACCGTCCGCCGGACTCCCGCCATGGTACTTTCAAAGATAACGGAGGCATCCTTACAGTCTGTTAGGGCGTCCGAAATCTCCTGGACCCCCTTGGCCACCCCTGCCGCAGCCAAAGCGCCTACCAGTACTTGGACCGCATCGCCGGATTCCTGCACCTGACGGCCAAAACCGTCAATGGATCCGGCGCACTTGTCCGCGCTGTTGGCGGCCTCCTCCAGGTATCTTTTATTGTTGGCAAGCTCCGCGTCAAGCCGGTTCAGCCCCTGTTCGGCATAGTTGACCTGCTGCTGCCAGGCGCTTACAATCCGCTCTGCGGTCTGTAGCTTGGCCTGGGCAGTCTCCAGCGCCCGCTCCTGCTGCTGGATTCCGGTAGTCAGGGCCGCCTGCTGGGCGGTGGTGTCGCCGGTGGTCTGCTTCAGCGCCTCCAGCTGTGTCTTTGCCGCTGCCAGCCGGGAATTGCACTGGTCTATCTGGGCACTGTAGGTCTGCTGGATCTGCCGGGCATTTTCCAGGGCGGCATTGCTCTCCTGGACCTTGGCCTTCTGGACCTCATAGGTCCTGGCCAGCACCTCCCCTTTGGCAGCCAGGGCGTCCATACTGTTTGCGCTGCCCTGATATCTGCTCTCCACCAGCGCAAGCTCCGACTTCAGGGTCTCCAGGGAGGTGTTAATATTGATAATCGCATTCTGGAACGCGGTATCCATAACCGAGCCAGCGGTCTGGATCTGCTTGCCGAAGGCGTCAATCGAGCTGGCGCAGCCGGTGGCACTGCTGCGGGCCTCGTCCAGATATTTGCTGTTCCTGGTTACTTCCGTGTCCAGGTTGGCCAGGTCCCGCTGGGCATAGTTGAGCTTCTGCTGCCACTCGTTGACCCCCCTGGTGGCAGCCTGGAGCCCCGCTTCAGCAGCAGACAGTGCTTTCTGGTGTTTTTCCACCTCTGCATTCAGCTTCGCTTGCAGGGCTGATGTGTCCGAGGTGGACTTCTTCAACTCCTCCAGCTTGGCCTGCGCGCCTGCCAGCTTGGCGCTGCACTGGTCTACCTGGGTGCTGTACTCCTGCTGGGCTTTCTTGGCGTTCTCCAGGGCCGCGGTACTCTCGTGGACCTTGGTTTTCTGGACCTCATAAGTCCTGGCCAGCACATCTCCCTTGGCAGTCAGGGCGGCCAGGCTGTTGGCGTGGCCCTGATACTGGGCGTCCAGCATGGCGGTCTCAGATCGCAGGGTTTTGAGAGAGTTGTTGATATTGGTGATGGACGCCTGGTATTCAGACTGCCCGGTGATCGCCATTTTGGTTGATATGGTGCGGCTTGCCATACAGGGACCTCCTACATGGGGCGCAAAAAGCCCCTGTTTCGTCTCTTGACAAAACAGGGGGCGTCAGGTATCATAAATATAGAAAGGGCGCTGCTACTGCGGTTGGCCCAAGTTTAACAGCTAAAAATAGTTAGCCGTCTGGGGACCGACCAGGCGGCTAACGCGCTTTTATGGTGAACATGTACAGGAGTATTGCAAGGCACACCGCAAAGCGGAGTACCATGTACATACGTTCTTTCCACATCAGCGTTCACCTCCCTTCTCGCTGGAGTGAGGAGATGAATATCACCCCCCTTCTAAAAGGGAAGTGGCCAACCGCCTAATATGTAACAGCGTCCTTGACCCGCCGAAAGAGGCGGGCTTTTTTCATGATACAGGACGCGTCGTATTTTGTCAAACTTCTATTTTTTAGCCCACGGTCAAAATCTCCCCGGCGTAGGGGGTTTCCGAGACCAGCCGGAGGACTTTATCCGCCCCCAGGGAGATGTCTGTCTCCATACAGCCCCAGGTATTGGCCGTCATTTTTCCGTACATATCATAGGTGCGGGCGGCCCCGGTCTCGGTGGTATCCGCCTTGCGCCGGAGGTTGAGTCCCCGGAGGGTATCCAGGGTACACAGGCCGTTGAAGTTGGCCGCCGAGCCGCCCAGCATGGGGGTATAGCCCACGGTGAGCAGCACATCCAGGCTGTTGATCCGCTCTGGTGAAATCTGCGTGGGGAGGTCCTTCCAATTGTAGCCCATATTGTCCGCCTGACTCTGGGCCGGGCCGGCGGCCACAAGCTGACCGGACAGGATAAAATACTGGATCTGATACCAGGTCAGGATAATATGTCCATCCGCTGCTGTGGGGTAGCTGCCTGGGATGGACTGGTTGACGGCGTTGGCCGCCTGGAGTGCCTGGATGAATTTGGTCTGCCCTTCAGCCAGGGTAGCCGGGGTGTAGTCCTCCACATTCCGGCCCACCAGCATATGGAGCTGGTGGACACAGATGGGGTCTGAGGCATTGAGGCGGTGGACGGCAAAGGGGATGGCGATCTCATAGCTGGCGCCAACCTGGGTCCAATCCCCCGGCTCGAACCGCTTGTAGAACCGCCGGTAGGCTCCGCCCACGCTGTTCTGGAACATCGCCATGAGGGAGGGATTGCTCTCTATCGCCGCTTTCTGTTCCGGGGTCATGGGAAGCCCCAGTACATAGAGCCAGAACGGGTAGGGCAGGCCCTCCGTGTCCGGCGGGTAATAGGGGGGCTGGCCCTTCATCGCCAAAAAGGTCCGCCTGTCCTCTATGGCAGTAATATTGCCGTACCCGTCCACCGTGACCTCGGCCAGCACATAGTCATAGATGTCGTCGCTGATCACCGGCTCCTGGACCGCCCGGAGCTGAAAATTCCGCACCTCGGCGCTCTTGTCCAGCCGGGCCACGACCTTCCGGCTGGAGGTCACAGCGATGGTCTCGGTGCCGTTAAACTCACACACCCGGCCCCGGACAATCACAGTTCCAGCGCACACCCGCAGCTTGCCGTCCTCCTGGAGGACCACTTTACAGGCATCGGCGGACTGGTCCCCCACAAAGACGCCAGCCTCCCCCTGGAAGAACTGTCCAATCAGAGCGGCCCACTCGTCTGGGCCGTACTCCCGGTCATAGCCAGTGGGGTGGTTGATCAGGTCGTTGGTCGGCTCCGCACTGAAAAAATAAGTCCGCATAGGATTCCCCCTCTCTTTGCACTGTGTCAATTTGTAGGGGCCGTTGTCCTCAACGGCCCGTCCTGGAATCCTGCAATCTCCGGCGGGCCGGTGGGGACACCGGCCCCTACATCTGGAATTTCACCCTTTTTTTATCATGCGCCTAAGCAGCCCAAAGGGATTGAGGGGTGCGTCCCCAAAGGTGGCGGCACGCTCCGCCCCGCTGGCTGTCCAGGCCGTCTCCATCTCGGTGAGCCTGGCGTGCATGGTAATCCCCCAATCCTGATGCCGGACGGTCACCAAGTCCCCCAACCGGTAATCCCTCCCATAGAGATACCCGCCGCCTGGGGTCAGGGTACAGGTAAAGGACTGCTTGGGCCTGTAGCTCTCCGCCTCGATGAGGGCCAGGCGGCGCAGCTCCTGGTACTCCTCTCCTGCGATGGGGGTATCCGCCGAGATGGACAGGTGCTTTTCCCGCCGGCGGAACCCGGCGGGCTCCTCCTCTCCCTCCCGGATGTAAGTCACTGTCAAGGTCTCATCGGCGAACTCGGACCCCGCTTTGGTGGTGTAAAACAGGTTCCGGGCCTCGGCGGCGTCATATTGGTACTTCTGGGAGAGCGCCGTCTTACGCACCGTGTCCAAAATCACCCGCTTGCGTTCGCTCTGGAGGGCGGTGTGGTCCTCCCCCGCCAGCACGTCAAACACCAGTTTGTGCCGGGCCAAATCGGGCACGATGTCATAGCCCATCTGGGCGGCCTCCCCCAGGTCGGCCAGGACATCCGCCAGAACCTCATGACGGCTGAGGTATTTGTCGTCCTGGATGCCCCGGCCCAGGTCGGGGGCGACCTCCAGGCCGCAGACCTGCCGGTCCGGCTGGACGGGGTTGGCCAGGTTGGCGGAGACGAAGTGCTTCATCACCGCCTCGGTGGTCCCGTTGGCGGGGTCGTAGCCCTGGGCGCCTGTGACCGCGGTAAAGGCAGGCGGAATGGTAATCCGGTCCAGGGTAAGCCCCTTGAGCTGCCGCCCGGACACGGTGAGTCTGTCCCCGCTGGTGTCCATATTCAGCTCCACGGCGTCCACAATCCCCCAGAAGAGGGCCCCCGTGTCCGGCTGCTTGATGCGGACCAGCCGCTCTATGGATAACCGGTCCGCGTGCCGTGCCTCCCGTGGAATCTCGACGGTGAAATGACCGGGGGTGTACAGCCGCTCCACCGTATTGACCTGGACCGCGCCCAGGGCGATCCCCATATTGTAGAACCGCGGGTCCTCCGGCTCTGGGAGGTCAAACATACGGATTTCTATGCTCACAGCGGTATCACCTCAACAAGCTCTAAATGCCCAGAGAGGGAATCCGGTATTTGATATAGGCAATGGGTGTGTCCTCCGGGATGTTGTTGGATATCACAATTTGGTTTTTCCCCGGCACCAGCCCCCAGGGCTCGCTGTCCAAACTCATCCAGTGACTCACGTCCTCTGGGTCGGCGTAGTCCCCCGCCTCGTTGAGGGTGTACAGGTAGGCGGATACATCGGCCAGATTCACCACCAGCTTCTGGTTCTCCGCAATGGCGTGTTCGATGGTGACAAATTTCCCGGCGGTCTGGTTGGTGAGGGTGACCTTCTGCCCGGTGGTGTAGACCTCCACCGTGGGGTAAATCAGCTCCTCCGATGTATTCTCAATCCCCGCCCGCCGGTTGTACACCCCCAGCGGCCCATAAACCGGCGCCCACGGAAATCGCATCAGCCGCAGGATAATTCCAATACAGGCCACAGCCTCCACAGCGTTTTCCCAGTAAGGGGTATCCGCCGTGAAGGAGATCCCAATGGGGCAGTAGGTCCCAATGGGGTCCCCCAGGACAGGGGTTGTAACCGGCCTGCACCGGACCCGGACTGCTCCGTCCTCCTTGTAATAGGTCAAAATGCCAAAGCGATTGGGGGCAAAGGCCTGGTGGAGCATGGCCCGCTGCCTGTCATACTCGGCCAAAGCGGGACGGAACCGGTCCCCTGTCACCCACATCCAGCCCTCCAGCTCGATATGCAGAGGGTCCAGGGCGGTGTAATAGGTGGTCTGGCCGTCCTGCCGTGGGGCGCGGGCGGTCTCCGGCGTCCCTCCCAGGCTGGACTCCAATTCCACAAAATAGAAGGGGCCGGGGCTGTCCGCCGGTCCCGCCCCCTCAAAGGTGATGGTCCGCCCGTTTTCCGATTCCCATGATACCCGCCTCACGGCACTCTCCCTCCCTTCAGAGACGCAAAAAGCCTCCGCTTCATCTCTTGACAAAACGGAGGCCGTCAGGTATCATAATTTATAGAAAGGGCGCTGCTACTGCGGTTGGCCCTAACGATGAATCAACTTAATGTTGACCGTCCGGGGCCTAATCCGGGCGGTCAACACGCTTTTGGAGCCAGATACACCAGCATCCAAAGAACTGCAAGAAAAGCAGTTATAAATCTCAGGATTTTGCGCCAGTGCTTCTTTACCATCAGCGTTCACCTCCCTTCTCGCTGGAGTGAGGAGATGAATATCACCCCCTTTCTACAAGGGAGTGGCCAACCGCCTTTATGTAACAGCGTCCTTACCCGCCTTTTATGGCGGGCTTTTTTATGATACAGGATACGCCGCGTTTTGTCAAATATCGCTCTGGGCCGCTTCTTGGTGCCGCCCCGCCTGCGGGGTGGGCGGATCTGGAAGCCGCTACAAAAGCCCCTTGTCCTTCAGGTACTTGTCATAGATCTGTTCGGCGGCGTCTACTGCCGCGTCTGCCGCGCTCTCGTTGGCGATACGCATCCACTGGGAGGGCGGTATCCCCCGCTTTGGGGCGCCGAACTCGTGGACAAAGCCTATGGTGGCATTACGTTCACCCTTCTTGTGCTTTTCGTCCCGGCGCGTCCCCTGGGGGTAGACCAGCATGGACCGCTCCTCCCCCTTTTTGCACAGCTTCCGGTCCAGCTTAATGGAAGCCTGGAGCTGCCCGGTGTCCACCAGTCCCGCGGACTGGAGGCTGCGCTCCTGGGCGGCCTTGATAACCTCCCCCTCGGCAGTAAGCATTGCCGCGGCCACCTCATCGGGCAGCCGGGCCAGCTCCTCCAGAGAGAGGATGAGGTCATCCAGGCCAGAGACTTCAAACTGCGCCATTCTCTCAGCTCCGTTTCGGGTAGAGATCCGCCAGTTCGGTGGCGGTCATGGGGCGGTAGGCGGGGATGTCCGGGTTATTCTGGTCGCTGGCGCGGGCCAGGATGCCAGTCAGGTGCATCAGGGGCAGCTCATAGAGCATGGCGGTGTCCAGTTGGGCGGCCAGCAGTCCGGCGATCAGGTCGTACTCGTCCAGCTCCCCCGCCCCGCCTCCGGTATGGGGGCGGAAGCGGTGGTCCAGGCCGTACAGGGCATCCCGCAGGGACAGGGCTTTGGGGATAAATTCCGGGTCCCGCCGGGCCAATCGGGCAAATTCAGTCAAAACCGGGCGGTGGTCCGGGGGGATCATACAGTGGGCCATGCGCAGCAGCACCCGCTCCAGGCACTGAAGATCCCTACAATCCTCCAGCGCTGCCAGGGCGCTGCGCCCATAGGCCGCCCGGTAGCGCAGGGCGGAGACGGCGGCAGGGTCAAACTGGATTTGGGTCCCGCCAATCTCCAACTCTACCATTACTCGCCCTCCGGTTTGTTCAGGTCAACGGCGGCCACCTTGGGGACCGGGACGGTATCGCCGAACGTGGCGTAGTCCGCATCACCGGGCCGGGCGGTATAGGTAAAGGCCAGCCGCTTCATACCATTAGAATCCACATAGTCCGCCGTGCCGTCCGACGCCTTGAGGGTATCGCCATAGCAGGTATACGGGTAGGAATAGCTGCCAAACTGGACGGTATTGGTATCGGTGGCGTGGTTCTCAGACCCCTTGCCCACCTCCACATTAAGCATCCAGGCTTTGACCTTGCTGTTCTGGCCGTCCGCGTCCGTCTCGATGAACTCATAGTACATTGCCCCCCGCAGATAGCTGGTGACGTTGGTCCCTACCACGCCGGAGGTCCCCTCCAGGGCGTATCCGGCGGCCTTCTCCAGGGCCGGACAGGGGGAGGTAGTCCCAATCTCCCCGTCATACCCCTGATCACTAGGGACCCGGCAGACAAGCCGGTTGTCCGCGAACAGCTCCTGCCCCTCCATCTTGGCGGTGAGACCAAGAGAGGTGGCGTAGGCAATGGGGATAAACGCTTCCGCGTATGCTCCCTTGACCTTGGGAACAAATTTTACGTTGTCAATGCCGTGATACGCCACGGCCCTTTTTCTGTCTGCCATATGATGCCTCCATGTTTAACCGCCCGTTTCTTCAATGGGCGTAATTGCCTCTGTCTCAAAGATAAAATGCTGGGTGTCCTCGTCTGAGGCGTCTATGAGTTCCGGCCAGGAAAATCCCGCTTTTGTGAGTGCCGATAGAACGCTGCGCCGGATGACAATGCTGTTCTCCCCCACCGGATAGAGCAGGTGGACTTGAATCAGAGCCTTGTACCAGCTGGGCCGGTTGCCCGCGAACTGAAATGGGATCTCGTCATAGTTGAACGTGATGCACTTCTCCCGGTGCTTTGTATCCACCTGGGGGACTACCGGCAGCTTCAGTCCCTGCAAGGCTCCAATGATCCGCCGGTTGAGGGTTTCCTTTTGCGCTGTCATTTCGCCGCCGCCTTTCTCTGGACCCGGACCTCTAGCCAGACGTGCCTGTTCTCCACGTCGTTGAGGCTGATTACCTCGTAGGGTTCTGGGTCCTGCTCCCGGTATATCAGGCAGGTGGTGGTGATTTTTGGGGTGTACCGCAGGGTGAGGGTGGCCGGTTCCGTCACCCCCGCCTGCCGGGCCTCGTAGACCTCTGTCCCGTGGGCGTTGACCCATTTACAGTACCGGAAGCCGTTTTCATCAAAGACATTCTCCAGCCGGGAAATCCCGCCGGTGTAGCCGTCCGGGTCCGGCTCGTCCACCGGGCGGAACACCCGGATTTTCGTCCGCAGTTCCCCCGCGTTGGCGTACCTGCTCACTCGGCCCCACCCCCCGGCTCCTTGCTGTAGCGCAGCTCCAGAACAAAGCTGTTGATCAGATTCCTGGCATTCCGCTCTGCCGCCTGACTGCTGCTGGCAAAGCCAAAGCTGCGGTTTTCATAGTACATCCCGGCCAGGGCGTAGAGAAACAGATCGTAGTGCGGGTTGTGCACAAAGTCTGGGATACCGGCGGCAGCTGCTTTTGCTCTGGCGGCCTCCAGATACAGGGTCAGATCCTCCGTGTCATCCTCGGAAAGACGCAGGTAAGTACGCAGACCGTCCACGGTTGCAGCCATTGGATTCCCCCCCTATCAGGGATTTTCCCCTCCCCGCCTGTCAGCTGGGAGAGGAATCAGACGGTTGTTTTGGTCACAGTAACGGTATACGCTGTGCTGACGGCGCCACTGGTCACAGTGATTACCAGGGTATTCTCCCCGTCCTGCCAGGTGGCGGCGGTTCCGTTCTCCACCATCGTGCTGTCATTGAGCAGGATACTGATTTTGGCGCCGGTATCTGCGGCGGCGGTAATGGTATTGGTGGCGTTGCTGGTGCTGACACGGTACGCCTTGACCCCCGGTTCAAAAGCGGGAGCCAAGGCCAGCGAGCCTATGGTCAGCGCGGTTAGGCCCGCGGCTAAGGGTTTGAGGCCGCCTTAACCTTTGCCAGCCGGAAAGCGTTCTTGAGCCGGATGCGGTGATCCCCCCAGGCGGTGAGGACAAAGTAGTATTCGCCCTTGATGGCGTCCTTGTCCGTCTCATAGATGGCGCCGACATCGTAGTTCTGGCGGCTGTAGGAGAAATCGCCCACCACTGGCGTCACCGCCCGGTCGTTGAAGATGACGGGAATGCCGATGACCTCCTCCGGCTTCTTGCCCCAGAGGCTTTCCGCCCCGTTGGCCATGATCTGGATGGCCGCGAAATAGTCCGACTTGCGCATCACGCACTTGGCGTTGGTGGCGAAGAGTTCGGGCAGATCCGCCCAGGCGTTGATGATGGCCTGGATCAGATTGTCCCCCTCTACCTCCTTGATGCTGTTGAGGTAAAAGCTCATATGGTCGTGGGTGGTATCGGAAACCGTGCGGAAGGCGTTGATCTTCTCCTTCACCGCCAGCCCGGAGCGCAGGGCGTTTTCAATGGTGCTGACCAGATTGGTCTCTGTACCGTGCAGGACGGTATCCTTCACTGTGGCGTAGATCTTGGTCTTGAACCGGCCGTAGGACACCGCGCCACCAGACATCTCAATCTCCCTGGCGGTCTCCTTGTCGGTCACGTCGGCCAAGTCCGCGTCCTCAATGTCAAAGGTGAGCACCGGCTCCTCCAGGCCGGAGATCTGGGAGACCGGCTCCACCAGACGCAGGCTGTTTTCCTCTACCGGCTCGGTGATCAGCTCATTGCTCACGTTCTTGGGCAGCAGGTTGTCCCCATAGCCCAGATCCGCGCTGGCCGCCGGAAGTCCCCCCAACCCCTCGTAGGTCTTGCGCACATCGCCGCCCAGCAGAGCGGCGCGGTAGAAGGCCGCCTTGGCTTTGAACTTCACCGTCTCGGCGTCCAGGCCGCCGCTTTTCTGATGTACCGTCAGCGCAAGGCGCTGCTTCTCCTCCTCCGCGTCATGTTCCTCCTTGAGGAGCTTCAGGCGCTGGGCCAGCTCGTCCCGATGGGCGGTCTTCTGGGTAATCTCCTCCATCGGCGTGTTGGGGTCCGCCGCCTTCTCCGCAATCCTGGCCGCGTCTGCGGCCACGGCGGCCTCCAGGGTGGCCATCTTCTCTTTCAGTTCAAATAAAGTCATCTCTATCATCCCTTCTGCTGTAAATACTGCTTATTCTCCGCTATGATCCGCTCTCGTGCCGCCCGTTCTGCGGCGTCCGAGAGGGCGGTCTGAAGCTTGAGCCGTAGCGCCTGGATCTGTGTCTCATATCCGGTCAAATCGGCCCCTTGCAGGATTTGGAACGCCTCGTCCAGATTGGCGGCTCCCTTTGTGACCCCCGCCCTCCGTTGGGCGGGAACCGCCACAAAGGAGACCTCATAGGCGTCCTTCGCCCCCTCCAGATTGCCGCAGCACAGCCGCCCATCATAACGCTCACCCTGGATATGGCCGTTTTTGCAGAGGAATTCGCCGCTACGCCAGTCAAACTTCTGCGCCTCCCCGCAGATAGAGCAGGTACACGACTGCACCGCGCAGCTTACTGATACCTCCTTCAGAATGCCGCCCTCAATGGCGTCAATCAGGGCGGCGTTCTGCTCATTTCTGACCATGTACGCGCTGCCCATCAGGGCAGTCAAAGGGCCGCCAAGGCTGTTTTTCTCCCTGGTTTCCACCGTCTCTGTGCGGTAAATCCGGGCGATCTGCTTTTCTGCGCTCCACCGGTGGTCCATGAGACAGGGCTTTCCCTGGAACAGGGGAGCCAGCTCCTTCAGGGTCTGCTCGGTAAACCGCTCCCCATCCCGGTCTACCTCGTTGTCGCACAGCCTGACCGTAAAGCAGTAGACCTCCTCCGGCGTCAGTTCCTTCCTGCTGTACTGGTTGATCAGGGCAATATCCGCTTCCGGGTCTGCCCGCTGGATCTGTGCCGCCTTTGTTTTATTCAAAATCGATCCCCTCTTTCAGTCCCAGGTTGGTATGAGGTCGCCGCAGCCCGCCTTAATGTGCGCGTCCAAAACGTCAACCGCTTCAGGAGCCGGAATGTATTCGTCTGGTTTTGTAATCAACTCCCGGAGCTGAGAAATCGTCCTATTCGGGTAGTCAGAATGTATGATAACGAGAAAGTTTCTGGTTGCTATTGTAGACTGCGCGACAGGTCTTTTTCTGGTGGGAACATAAAATTCGGCGCCCAGTTTTTTGCGGTATCTACGCATCTCCGGTTCCTTCCTGTCCGCTGTCTGTCTGACTTACTCCATGTCCCATCAGCACCCCCGGCTTATCCTGGACGGTGTACCGCAGGGTGGCCAGGTCCTGGCTGATCATCGGCTCCGCCCCGATCCCGTCCGGGTAGGGCGGTAGGTGGCGGCCAAACCGGATCTCATCCGGCGTTTTCCAGGCGGACCGCACCGCCTTGTAGTCCACCTCCGCCTGGGTGGCGGCGTCCGCCCGCAAAATGGCCTCCATGTCAAACTTGAAGTGATACCCCTGCTTCCTCTGAACTTTGGTCAGCAGCTTCCGGTCCAGCTCCTGCTCATAGGCGGTCACGATGGGGAGCATGGTCAGCATCAGAAACTCCAGCATCTGCTGCTCCTGGGAGCTAAACGACGTGTCCGAGTAATCCCCCAGCAGGTGGGGCGGGATGTTGTACACCATGGCCACGGTAGAGCGGGTAATCTTCTCTACCTCAAAAAGCCGGCTGTCTACCGGAGAGAGATTGAGGCTTTTCGCTTTGACGCCGGATTCCAGCAAAAGAATGTTGCTGGAGGTTTCCTTATAAACAGTTGTAAAGTCCTCAATCATCTCTTTTATCTGTTCCTGTCCCAAATTGTCTGGCGCCTCCAGCACCACCGAGGCATTGATCCCCTTATCGAGCTGCTTGACGCTGAACGCCTGGATCTTCTCGCAGTAGTCCAGTGTGTCATACAGCACAGAGACCGGGTTCACGCCAGAATAGCCGTTTGCCGACAGGAACGGGATATGCAGGATATAAAAGCCGTGGATATAGAATGTAACGCCCTCCTCCGGCACGATCCGATACCACAGCTCCCCGCTGTCTGTGTCAAGTACCGGCGTCACCCGGCCAGGGTCCAATAAGTCCAGGCGCACCAGCCGCCCCCGTCCATCAAAGATCTTCATGGCGTAGCCATTGCCGGAGGTATCCCGGCAAGCCTCCAGTGACTTGAAAAACTGACAGCTTGTCATATTGGGATTGGGGGAGAAGCTGATAAGGTCGTTCAGGTCATCATAGACCGGCGCGGCCCCCTGGTAGAGCTGGACGGGCATGGCGGACAAGGCGTTGGAGACCCGGGAGACGGCGGAAAACAACAGCTCGCTGTTGCGCATGGTGTAGTCCCACCGCAGCCAGTGTGGGAGGCGGCTGTCTCGGATCGTCGGCTTGGACGGCACTCGTCCACCTGGCAGCGCGGCCTTGATAACGCGGTTTCTCCGCCACTGTTTGAGATAAGTCCATAGTCCCATTTTGGATCTCCTCTAGCCCAGGTTAATCACCGTTGTCAGCTTCTTGTCCGGCGGAATCAGGCGTGGATTTTTCCGCAGCCATTCCGTGTGTGCGTCCAGCAGGGCCGCGAATCCGTCAATCTTGCGGTGCTTGTTCTGCTTGGTGGGCAGATAGGTGGCGTTTGGGCCGCGCTTGGTCAGCTTCACATTGCCCAGATACCAGCTAAAGAGCCGGTTGTTGTTGTGGATGATGTTCCCATCCAAAAACCGCTCCTTCAGGTGGTCCAGCGGGGCGGTCAGGGTAAGCTCTCCCTGCGCAACCTCATTCATCACAAACCCATGTTTTTGCATCAGCTGAACCAATAAAAAAGCTTTCGCCCGGTCGTACCCGATAGAGTCAATCCGGTATTTCTCCCGCTGTTCCATAAACCATTGAAAAACAAGATTGTAGTCCACATATTCTCCCGGTACAATCGTCAGCCAGCCATGCGCGATCAGGCTCTCCCAGTCCAGCTTCTCCCGGTCCTCTTTCCTCTTTTTCTCCGGGACCCAGGAGTGCTCCAGAAGGAAAAAATCGTTGTCCGGCAGCGGAAATTCCAGGCAGGCGGAGGTGAAGTCCTCCGTCTCCGCCAGGTCAAACCCGCCGTAGCACCGCGCCTCCCGCAGGGTCTCAAGGTCGATGGTCCGGTTGTTCTTCAGGATGGTCTTGGGGTCCAGGAAGGACAGCTCGTCCACCTGGGTAAAGACGTTGAGCTGCTTGTTGATGAAATTGCTCCGCTCCGCCGGGATGGTTTTGACCCGCTCCCACTCGTCCAGCAGATCCTCCTTGTCCAACAGGATCCCCAGGGAGGGATTTGCTTTCCCCCAGCAGGCGGGGTCCTCCGGCTGGTCCTCCTCGTCAATCTCGTCGATGTAGACGAAAATACGGTCTGCCGCCCGCTGGGCGATGGCGCCGGAGCTGTCCAAAATGTTCCCGCCCAGAATGTAGTAATCCATGAGCGGCCCGTCAATGACGGTTCCCAGGGTGGTGATGTAGAGAATCAGGGGCTGCTTTCTCTTCTTGGTTTTGCCCTTGATGACGTTGATCAGCTTGTAATCCCGGTACTCTTGGATCTCATCGAATACGCCCATGTGGACGTTCCGCCCGTCCAGGTTCTTGCTGTCCGAGGCCAGGGGCTGGAACTTGCTGTTGGTCCCATCGTAGAACATCCCCTGCTTTGTCACCCGGATATGCTTGGACAGCAGGGGGCTGGCCGTCACCTGAGCGGAGCACTCGTTGAAGATGATCCGCGCCTGCTCTCTGGAGTTGGCCAGACAGTAGACCTCCGCCCCTCGCTCCCCGTCCTTGGTCAGGGCATAGGCCGCGTTCCCGGCGATCATGGTGGACTTGCCATTGCCCTGGCCCACAATGACAATCCCCTCCCGGAACCGGCGGTAGCCTGTCTTTCGGGACACCCAGCCGTATAGATTGGCCTCTACAAAGTGCTGCCAGGGCAGCAGCTCCATCCGGTCATAGGCCCCCTTGGTGGGGACCAAAAACCGCTCAATGAACTCAATAGGCCGGTACGCTTTTTGCAAATCAAAAGCCCAGGGATAGTCCGGGTCCACTTCTGACCGCTCCAGTTCATCCAGAAACCGCCGACAGGCTTGAATGCGCCGTTTACCGGACACGATGGAACCGGACACGACATCTGCCGCATACTGATAGGCTTTGCTGGCACATACCTCTGCGGGGACGGAAGTTTTAGAAGGTGTCAAAGCTATCGCCGCCCTGCTGGTCTTTCGGCTCCTCCTTGGGGGTCAGGTCGGTGAGCTGCTTGATAATTTTCTGATAGTTCGCGTTCATGGTGTTGTACAGGTCTGCCGCAGGCCGCTTGCGCTGGTACGGCTCCTGATCGCCCTGGGAGAACCACTCGGTAAACCCGTTTTGGTTCAGGTCGTCCTCCAGGTCATCCAGAGAGATACGCATAAAGGCCGCCCGCTCAATCAGGCCCTCAATGATAGACTTTTTCTTCGCGTCAATCGCGTCAAAGTTCTTTTTTAGACGGGTGACTTCTGAGCTGATTTTCTTTTCCAGCGCTGTTTTTACTTTTTTAGCCAAGGAAGTCACCCCTCTTTTTGGATTTTTTGGGGGAGGGGTCCTATAGGAAACCCCTCGCGGTGTCAAGGAAGGAGGGCGCACGGTTACGAACCGCCCACCACTTACCTTTCAGGGTAGGGGGGTATCCCCCGCTTCACGCCTTGATGACCCGCACCGGCGGTAGCTTCTTCTTTTGGCCCCGCTGCTTGGTCTGCTCATGGCAGCGCCAGCAAACACTGGTCAGATTGTCCA
>JAAWBF010000182.1 GCA_022792555.1 Oscillospiraceae bacterium | reverse complement strand
GTATAGCTCAGCAGGTAGAGCAGCGGTCTCCAAAACCGCGTGCCGAGGGTTCGATTCCTTCTGCCCCTGCCATGTCTTTCCCCAGCAGATGCTGGTCCATGATACTTTAAGATGGCGCGGTAGTTCAGTTGGTTAGAACGCCGGCCTGTCACGCCGGAGGTCGAGGGTTCAAGTCCCTTCCGCGTCGCCATCGTGGGGTGCAACCGCGCCTCATGTGCTGCTATAGCTCAGTCGGTAGAGCGCATCCTTGGTAAGGATGAGGTCCCCAGTTCAAATCTGGGTAGCAGCTCCAAGAAAAACCCCGTAACTGCAACGGTTACGGGGTTTTTTCTGTTTTACGATACGCCCTCTTTTTTCTCGTTTGGGGTGAATTTGGGGTGAATGTCGTCGGAGAACTTATCCAGAACTTCGGCGGCCTTGGCCTCTGCGGAGGCTATGACGTGGCTGTAAATGTCGCTGGTGGTGGAGGTCTGGGCGTGGCCCAGATTGCTGGCCACGACTACCAGCGGGGTCTTGTCGGCGATCAGCAGGCTGGCGTATGTGTGCCGGAGCGAGTGGACGCAGGCCGGGGGAAGGCCGGTCCGCTTGATGAACTTCCTCATCCACTGGGTGATGGAGGTGGGGAACATAGGCCGCCCCACTTCGTTGGTGAATATCCTGTCGTCCTCCGGGGTGCCCTCCCAGGCGTCCCCCACATTCTCCCGTATTTCATCCTGCCAGCGCCTATACTCCAGCAGGATCAGGACGGCGGTGCGGGAAACGCGGAGGTATCGGTCCGAGTCCTCGGTTTTGGGGGTGCTGACATACACGCCCTTGCCGGACACATAGTTGGAGGTCTGGACGATATGCAGGACGCCGTCGTCCAGGTTGACGTCCTGCCAGCGGAGGCCCAGCAGCTCCGCTCGGCGCAGACCAGAGAGCAAGTCGAAAATGATGGGTGCCCGCCACTTGATCGGCTCGTCCTGAAGCAGCTGCAGCATCCGCTTGGCGTCTGGCTCGTCCAGGTATCGGGCCTTGTGCCCGGCCAGGGAGGGCAGCTCCGCCCGTTCCGCCGGATTGCTGGGGATGCACTTCCACTTGACGGCCCTCTCCAGGATGGAGGAAATGGTGCGGTGGTACGAGTGGATCGTGGCCGGGGCCAGGGGCGTGGTGTCCACATTGACGGTGAACAGCTCCTTGACCTTCAGGCCGGTGGCGGCGGCGATCTTCTCAGCGGACGTCTGGTTGATGGTGTTCCCCTTTAGGGCCTGGCTCACGGTCTGATGGGTGACACCGGCGGCCCTGGCAAAGGCGGACTTGGATATATGCCGCTGGCCGATCCACTCGGCCAGAGCCGGGGTGGCCGTGGCGGTGGTGTGCTGCCGGATACCCTCCTCTTGGAGATTGCGGTAAAACGCCTGGATGTGCATAGGAGTCAGGTCCTTCAGACGGATATGGCCGATGGCCTGATTGATGCGGACCAGGTTCCGCTCATAGTTTGACAGGGTGGTGGGCTTTAGGCTCAAACGGCCATAGTCCCTCATGTACCGCTCTGCGAAGTCTACAAAGCGCACGTTTCCGTCCAGGGCTGTGGAGCCGGTCTTGACCTGTTCCTCGAAGCGGACCACTTGTCGGTTCAGCTCTTTCTCCACCTGGCGGGGCGTCAGCTTTTCGTCCGGGGTCCAGACGAAGCGGTGACGGATTTGTTTGCCGTTGAGGTCGATGCCCGCCGCAACAGTAATGCGGTAGCTTTTTCCACGTTTTTCTACGGTTGCCATGTTGTAATCCCTCCATTTTTGTGCTAAAATGGGGGACGTGATAGGGGTGCAATCTTATCACGTCCCCCAGAGCCGTTGTTGGTGTTCCCGCACCAGCAGCGGCTTTTTTGTTTTTTTAGAAGCCGATAGCCGAGCCCCAGTCAAGCGCAAAATCACAAATAGCCCGGTAGCAGGTTGGCTTTATACCTCGTTGTTCCCGCTGACTTCGTGATAGCAACTCTAAACAATCCAGAGGTGTACCCCTTTGGTATTGGTCAATTTCGTAGGCAAGACTATCCATACGGATATTGATCACTTGTGTGGTCACATGGTAATGTGAGGCCAATATGTACTGAATACCGATAGCATTAGTTTTGAGTAGGTTTGTAAAACGCGGTATAAAATCTTGATATGGGACAAGAAACTGTGCAGAACCTTCATTGGCCTGCCATTCGTGGAAGGTGTTTTGTTGGGGTTTCACTTTAGTGAAGCAATTAAAACTATCTCGGAGTTTCCTATGTTTGGTCAAGTGGATGAGTTCATGCCCACAGTCAAAATTTTGCTCTTCGGGTGTGCGTTTTGAATTAAGAATGATAGTATCCGTTTTTTCTCCGACCATTGCCACCCCGCATAAGCCAGGCGTTGTGAATGCACAATATTCTAAGTCAAACTGTGAATCACAAGCAAGAACATCAACGAGTTTGATAGGTTGATTAAAAGAAATCCCGAACAAATCTCGGTAAAAATCCGCATGCTCATAAAGCTTTGCTTTCTCAGACTGCATAGACCCTCCATGGTTACTGGTTTTTCTGCTTGTGTTTGGCGTAGATGGAAAGGATTGCATCTACATCTTCGTCATCTAGCCCAAGTTCCTGTGCTCCCTGTGCTAAACGTAAATAGGTGCCCTCAAGACGTATCGGCCTGCTATCCGTTTGGATGGCGGGCGATCTTTCTTGTTCCGCACCCAGTAGATACTCAACTGGAACAGAAAGATATTTCGCTATTTCCACCAACCTGTCAGTAGGGAAAACGCCTTTTCGAAGTTGACCAATATAACCATTTGAATAGCCTAAATCTCGTTCGAGCCGCGATATGGGTATTTTCTTTTCCTTACATACATTTTTTACTATTTCTACGCTGTTCATAGATAATCCCCCTAAATAATTTTAGAGAAAAAACGCAAAAAGGGATTGACAACATAGAGCGGCTTTGCTATACTATCCCCAGAAATTAGAGAAAAGCAATAAGTTAATACTCTATGATATGTCCTGACAATTCACATTTTAGATTATTATCTATGCAGTGTCAAGCCTTTTCTCTAAAATTTATGAAATTATAGGAAGGAGGCCATATAGTGATTCTCGAAAACATATCAAGACTGTGCAAAAAGAACAATATCAGTATCGCTAAATTGGAGCGCGAAACAGGATTGGGGAATGCAACAATCCGCGGTTGGAAAAGGGCTTCGCCCACTGTTGATAGGCTCAAGCTCGTTGCGGATTACTTTGGCGTAACGCTGGACGAACTTCTGCGGGAGGACGAGCCCACAACAGGAAAGGAGAAATAGCATGGACGAACTGGAAATCAAGAAAGTGCCCTTTATGGGTACAGAACTCATGGCGGCCCGTGACGCGAACGGGCAGATTTGGGCGGGTGTAAGCTACATCTGTAACGGAATCGGACTTACGAAACATCAGAAGGACCGCCAAGTAGCTACCGTCCAAACAGACGAGGTGCTACAGGAGGGGTGCCTCAAATTTGAGGCAGGGGTATTTGACCCGAACAATGAGACTGTCGTTCTCAAACTGGATTTCGTTCCCCTATGGTTGGCAAAGATCAATATTACTCCGGCAATGAAAGCCGAACATCCAGAAGTGGCGGAAACGTTGAAGCAATACCAGCTCAAAGCCAAGGATGTGCTGGCGGCAGCATTTCTGCCAAACCACGTTTCTACTAATAACGTGCCGCCATTGCAACCGGAGTCCGCTGGCGGTGTGGCTCAGCTCTTGAAGGTACTCAGGGCCACCATGAAGGACAACAATCAGCCACCGGAAATTATTTCCCAAACGATTAAGGAGCTATGCGAGCAGTTCGGCCTTCAACTCCCGGCAAACTTTGTGAGGCGAAACCCCTTTGAACAGCTGGCGTTAGTCGGGGTGTTCTGGGGGAAATGAAAAACGCCCCATCAGGTGCTGACAACACCTGACGGGGCTAGCGAGACCTATTGAGCCAACCAACAGGCCCGCATGAGGAAAGTATATCATCCTCCTGCTGGCTACGCAAGGAGGAATTTTGTTTTGGACAAGCAACAGATCATCACAACGCTGACACCGCTATACCGGCTGGAGTATGACATATATGACCAGTTGGAGGCGCTGGCAAAGGAGGCTATCCAAGAGGGTGATATGCCCGCTTTCGAGGCCATTAGCAGGCGGGCCGTTAATAAGTCTCACTTTTTAGATGGTGTGAAAGCGGCAGCCAAGGCCCTAGGCGTGGACACGGCGGAGCTAATGAACGCCATAAACTCAGACAAGGAGGCGGCGCAATGAATGAGAATAAGCCCATCCCGCGTATGCGGACGGCCCCCAAAATCGTGGCCGAAATCAAAGCCGTGGATCCTGGCTCCGAGGTGACCGAGCACTACGTCCGGCAGCTTGTCAAAGACGGCAAGGTGCCCGTCGTATGGGCGGGGACTAAGGCGCTGATCAACCTGGACGACGTCCTGGAACTGCTTCGGCTGGGGACCTGTCGGGCAGAGCCTGCGCCCTGTGTGGTAGGCGGTATCCGGCAGATCAACGCTAAACGGCCAGTGTAGGGCGAGGGGAGGTGAGATAGCGACAACCAAAGAAGCCCTGGAGAACCGTCGCCGTTGCTTGGCCTACCTGGAGGGCTGCGGGCCGAGGGCTACCCAAGAGAACGTGGAGGCTGTGCGTCTGTCTGTTATCGCCCTGGAGGAAAAGCTGGCCCGCGAAAATCACCAACAAGGAGAGTGTCAATGAACAAGGACATTGTTGACTACAAGACCTCCGAGTATGTCGGAAAAATGGGGGTGGCGTTCTGCCGTGGCGACCTGGAAAGCGCCCGGAAATACGCCAAGACGCTGCTGGTCCTTTACCGGGTTCGAGCGAGGGACACGGTGGCTAATCTGACCCAGGATACCGCTGAACTTCGCGCTTTCAAGCGGAGTTTGAAAAAGGCCGAACAGGCCGGAGTTACCTTCCCTATGGGGGAGCAGCGGGTCAAGGTCATGGAGGAGAAGGTCAAAACGCTGCGGGCCATGCTGGTGGATTACGGTAAGTCCATCACCGTCACCCTGGACTACTGGCAAAGTATTGGGGCCACTCTGGAGGACCTGTGCAACCTCTGCAACCGGGACTATAAACAGGTGCTGAAGGAGATCAAGCCGGAGCGAGTTGACCGGGAATTTTCCGCCCTGATCTTCGTCTACAACCTGGACTACAAGGACCCCCGCAATCGCGGCTGGATCGACTTCGACGTGGACGCCCCGTTTACCCACGCGGTTAAGGATTATTTTCTGAAGCTGATGATCAGCACCCCGGAAGGCCGAGCGGCGTCCCACCAGGCTCTGGAGGCGTGTTTCCCCGGCATTATGGAGAACGCACTGACGGAGTACACAGACGCCGACGGGGTCCGCCGTTTGATCGACAAGGATGGGGTGGAGGTTGCCACCCTGGATGGGGAGGAGGGGAGTACAACGTGAGCAAGATGGAACCTCTCGCTGTTGAGGAACAGGAGATGGCGGAGCAGTATTTTTACCTGGTGGACAAATTTCTTAAGCGTGAGCACCTGGACCCAAACGAGTATTACGATGTCGTGATTTTTGGGTATTTGCAGGCTATTCAAAGGGAGTGTCGCAATCCGAACCCGCCCGAAAAAAAGAACATTTACGGGCTAATTGAGGTTTGCATGAAACGAGCGGTCCTTATGGAATGGCGGCGCCAATACCAGGATATGCGGAAGAGTGATCGGGAGAGTTTGAGCTTAGACTGCGTACCAGCTGACACGGATAACGGCGAGTTTTCTCTTTACGATGTCGTTGCGGATACTCGGCAGAATACAGTGGTCCAAGTGGAAACCCAAGACTTGACAGAGCGTGTTCTGGCTGTTGCGACCCCACGGGAACGAGAAGCAATTAACCTGGCGTGTTTGGGATACAAAACCCATGAGATTGCTGAAATTCTTGGGATTGCCCGCAATACCGCTAGTAGAATCCTTTACAATTTCAGAGTAAAAGCCAAAGCTGTTAGGGATGATCGAGAGGTCATAAGAAGCCTTCAATGGGCGCGGGATAAGAAAAAGGTCCAAGCACGCAATCGAGCATATAGGGAAGCACACCGGGAGGAACTTCTTGAAAAGCAACGCGCCTGTAACCATGCGCATCCAGAGAAAATCCGTGAAAAAAAGCGCGTTTATAGAGCGGCCCATCTGGAAGAAAGTCGGGCAAAAGAGCAGTCTTACCGTGATGCGCATAGAGAGGAAATCAACGCGAGAAGACGGGCCAGACGTGCCGCTGAAAAACAAGTTTGTGAACAAGAAAAGCGCCGCCCTCGGTGCTGCGAACACCAAGGACGGCAGGTAGCGGTGGCTATTTAGACAAATATCACCATGTCCATTATGGGGCATGAGAAAGGGAAAGTCAAGTATGAAACGCAAAACGTATTATCACGGTGTGGCCGGCCAGAAGTACGTCCGCTGTCAAAGCAGAAAGGGGATGTCAAGACCGGATGAACTTCTCCCTGCAGTTTAGAACCATCGTAAAGTATGTCATTCTGACGGCCTGCGGTATTCTGCTGTACGTTCTGGCCGCAAAGTATGCCTTCACGGAGCGCGGTTACTTCGCCATCGGCGGCGAGGGGTTCCTGCTGCTCCTGCCGGTGATTTATGGTGTCACTGGCACGGTAATTCGGGATTGGATTAGAGACATCAAAGACCATGGCAGGGGGGTGAAACGGCGCTGAATGTTTTCAAACCGCCGCCAGCAGTACAATCTAGCCCTCCGGCGAGTGTCGCAAACCCGCCGGAGGGAGACCGGCACAAAGCCAATCAAAATACGCCCTCATTTTAGGGTAAAAAAGAGGAAATGTCAACATGAAAACTACGAAAATCATCATCAAGAACCTGTTCGGCATCCGGGAGGCGGCCTTGGACGGGCGCTCTGTGGAGCTAGCCGGGCCCAAGGGCAGCGGTAAAACCTCTGTGCTGGACGCCATCCGCTACGCCCTGACCAATCGCTCGGACCGCGACTACATCATCCACCAGGGTGCGGATGAGGGCGAGATCATCATCGAGACGGACACCGGGCTCTCCATCGACCGCAAGACCCGGACCACTAAGGCGGACACGGTGAAGGTCCGGGACGGCAGTATGCTCCAGACCCGCCCGGCGGAGTTCCTCTCCGGTATCTTCACCCCCCTGCAGCTCAACCCTGTGGC
>JAAWBF010000049.1 GCA_022792555.1 Oscillospiraceae bacterium | reverse complement strand
TCTGGGCAGGAACGGCTTTGGGTTCGCAATGCCAACAGTGCAGCCAATTTGAATTCCCTGGCTCATATCTCCGCTTTGGCTGTTGCTCTGGCCGCTGTCCTTTCTGGCGCTCACTCCTACCGCTCTGCCAAACTGCTTCAGCGTTCCGCTTGACCGATACGCAAATACCCCTTATGTTTGCTCGGTTTCCCGCCGGGCCTGGTTTTTGTACCTTTTTGCATACCTACCGACTATTCCGCTCTACCGCACCCTTGTGGCTTTCTTGTTTCGGTCTTGTTTTGCTCATCTCTCTAATTTGAAAAAGCCCAGGTCCCGGGCCAGCTCCACAGTGCGGCGCACATCCACCCGTATAGGGCCCTGTCGGGTCACCTTGCATTGGATTACGTCTCCCGGTCGGAAAAAGATCTCCCGCTCCCCATCCAGAGCCAGGGTGCCCTGGGTGGTCATGGTTCGGACATAGGGTTCGTCCAGGGACAGGGGGCAGGCGCTTACGATTTGGATGCCCCGGATGGACCCTGCCCCCACAGAGGCCAGGGTGTTGGGGGTGCCATGCCCCAACTCCGCCACAGCGCCGAAGTCGTTCTCACAGCCCACTGTCAGGGCGCTCCCTGCCAGGGCAGAGAAGCCAATAGACGCCATGCTGCACTGGGTCACCACCACGCCGTCAATCTCCTCGTAGTTCCAAATGGCCTTGGAGCCCACAAAGGGGTTGCGGCAGAACACTACGTCCACCAAGGCGAGATCCTTTGGCGCTCCGTTGATGGACACCTCAATACATTTTGCTGGACGGGCGCATTTCTCCAGCGGCACCACTCCAGCGGCCAGCACCGCCGCCGCCATGCCTGCCACCGTGCCCTCCAGCATCTCCGGGTATACGTTGTTTGTTCCGGTGGACAGGGAGATGGTGGGAACCTTGCGGGTTCCCTTTGCAGCTGCCCGGCTGGTGCCGTCGCCTCCCATCACAATCAAAACATCCGCCCCCAGCCGTTCCATCTCTGCGGCAAAATGGGTGGTGTCCAGCTGGGTCTCGGTAGTCTCCATCTTATAGATCGACAACTGGGACAGGTCTCCCTGATATCCGGGCGCCCGTCCCTTCTGAAGAAGCAGGCGGCCATAGCCCAGCCGATCTGGCATGAGATACACCTGTTGTTTCCCCACCGCGGCGGCGGAGAGCAGAATGCGCTCCAGAATGTTGGTTTTTTCTGTGTCGTCGATGGTGGTGGCCGCTGTGAGCAGACGGCGGATGTCCTTGCCCGACTGCGGATTGCATATAATGCCGATTAGCGCCATGCCGTCCTCCTCTCCTGTCTCATGCCAAAAAGGCGGGGCCTCGCCAGTTGTCAAAGCCCCGCCTGGATAGGCTCACTCCACGTCGTTGGGGCGGGATTTTTTCAGCTCCGCAATGACGTCCACTTCGGTGGAGCCCCGCTCCTCGGAGGTGAGCTCCTTGCCCAGCGTGCCCTTGACGGCGTGGATGACGTCCATCTTGTCTGGGACGATCTGCCACTCCACCGTGCCCACCGGAATAAAGGTGTTGGGGGTGCCAATACGGGTGATGGGAGTTTTGAGGGCCCCGGCCTCTCGCTCCAGCACCTGGGCGGCGATCTCAGCGCCGAAACCGCCCCGGATGTTGGCCTCATGGGCGATGATTAGATGTCCGGTCTTGCGGATAGAGGCCAGCACCGTCTCAATGTCGAAGGGGATAAGGGTGCGGGGATCGATGACCTCGCAGGAAATTCCCTGCTTCTCCAGGTCCTCGGCGGCGGCCAGTGCGTCTGTGAGCAGCTTGTGCCAGGCCACGATGGTCACATCGGTGCCCTCCCGACGGATACGGGCCTGTCCAAAGGGGATGAGGGCGTTTTCGGCCTCCTCCGGCACGTCGGCCTCCGTGGTGTAGATGGTAGTGCGGCAGTCCAGCCAGACCACGGGGTCATTATCACGGACGGCGTACTTCATCATGCCGTAGGCGTCGTCCGGGAAGGTGGGCACCGCAATCTTCAGTCCTGGGTAGTTCATCAGCCAGCCTTCGATACACTCGGAGTGGTGCGCACCGCATTGGGAGCCGATGCCCTGGCAGGACCGGATGACCATGGGAACGGGGCACTTCTGATTGGACAGCCAATACTGCTTGCAGGCGCCGTGTGCAATCTCATTCATGGCCAGCACGATGAAGTCCGGGTACATGAACTCCACAATGGGCCGCAGGCCCATCCAAGCCATGCCCACCGCCACGCCGGTGAAGCCCTTCTCGTCCAGGGGAGTGTCGATGACCCGTTCGGGGAAAGTCTTATAGAGGGAATACATCTTGGAGATCGCACCGCCGAAGACGCCCACGTCCTCGCCCATGTAGTAGACCTTGCCGTCCCGCTGCATCTCCTCAAAGACTGCGGCCTCCAAGGCCTGCGCGTAATTCAGATGCCTCATTACAACTTCCCTCCTTCGGTGTTGGAGAAGACCTTGTCCGCACCCTTAGTCATGGCACCGGTGAGCTTGGGCTGCTGGTAGGCCCATTCAAATGCCTCGGCGATTTCGTTTTTAATCTCCTTGGCGTAGCCCTTCAGCTCATCGGCAGTACATACGCCCATATCCTGAAGCACCTGCTCGAACCGGGCGATGGGGTCGGGATACTTCTCGGTCATGCGGGCGTCCCGCTCCTCGGTCTCGTAGTCTCTGGGATCGCCGAAATAGTGGCCGCACTTGCGGTAGGTCATGACCTCCACCAGGGCGGGCTCGCCCCGGCGGGCGCTGGCGATGGCAGCCTCCATGGCCTCACGGACAGCGATGGGGTCCTGGCCCCAGACGCTGACGCCCTTGACGTTGAACCCAGAGGCCCGGCCGGAGATCTCGGCGCACTTGCACTCCTTCTCGGTGGGGGTGGTCATGGCCACGCCATTGTTCACCACCACGAATACGGCTGGGAGGTCGAACAGGGAGGCGAAGTTCATGGCCTCATACAACGAGCCCATCTGCGCGCCGCCATCGCCGTGGACACCAATGACTACGCCGGGCTTTTTCTCTAGCTTCAGCGCCATAGCCACGCCCACATCGTACAGCCAGTCCGCGCCGATGAGGCCGTCGATGGGTAGCAGGTGCAGGTCCTTGATATCCTGCTGGTGGTAGTCGCCGCCAATACCCATGTTGTAGCCGGTGGTACGCTCCATCATGCCAGCCACATAGAGCTTCATGTCGCACATGGACAAGCAGCCGTGATTGCGGTGATAAGGCTTGATGTAGTCGTCCGGGCCCACCAGGGGCATGAGTCCGGCCTCCAGGGCCTCTTGGTTGGTGCCAAAATGGAACATGCCCACCAGCTTGCCCTTTTTGCTCTCCGTGGAGATCTTTTTATCAAAGAGGCGGCTCCTCTGCATGATCTTGTACATTTCAACGAGCTGTTCTTTGCTGTAGGCCATAAACTTTTGACTCCTTTCTGCTTTGAGTGGGAAGGCTCAGAGAAAGTCCCTAGTCCTCCTCGATGTAGCCGATGACCGCGCCCACATCGTAGGTCTCGCCCACCTTGCCGATAATCTCGGTGATCACGCCGTCATAGAGGGACTCCACCTGGGCGTTCATCTTCTCGGTCTTGATCTCACACAGCTCCTGGTCCTCCTCCACATGGTCGCCCACCTTGACGTGCCACTCCAGGATCTGACCGGTCTTCATCTCGGAACCCAGCTTCGGAATATTGATCTCCTGTTTCATAACTCATAACTCCTTTGATTTGTAATTTTATTGTGGTCAAGCCCCAAGGGGCGTTGTACCCGCTTTCACAGCTTGAGATAGACAGTGATGATCGCCACGGCCACTGTGAGGGTGTCGCCCTCGCCCACTTCGGGGACGTGAAGCCCCCGCTCTGCCGCTCCGCCCTGGGCGGCCGCGATCTCCACATCGTCATAGAAATGGACCGGCTCCCGGAGGGCCTCCAGGTCCAACTCCTCCGGCTTGGGACAGCAGACCTTGATGCGCAGGGCGATATCGGCGGGGCCCTTGCCGTGGATCTCCCGGATCCCTGCCATGCAGCAGTGGCTCATGGCATCCTTGACTGCCTTCAGCGCCGCCCCGGTCATATTGCCGCCGTGCATATCCACGCCGGTGCCGATCTCGATGAGATAGCGCTTGCGCTCCACCGCTTACGCCTCCTCCGGCGCGGGGCGCTTGTGGTACAGCCAGGTCCAGGGGTCCTGGAGCATCTTATCCAGGGAGGTGAAGAAATTGGTCACCTCCGACCCATCGCATAGGCCGTGGTCGATGGTTAGGGCGAAATTGGTCAGGTTGGCGGGGATAATCTGGTCATTCTCCCCAAACACCGGCACCCGGCGGTTGCGGTTGATGCCCATGATGGCTCCCTGGGGCGGGGAGATGAAGGGCTGCTGGCTGTCGATGAGAGAGGCCCCCATGTTGGACACGGAGAAGGTGCCGCCCTCCAGCTTCACCCGCATGAGCTTGCCCTTTTTCAGATACTCGTAGATCTTTTTCAGCTCGGCGGACACCTGCTCGATGTCCTTCTGGTCTACATGCTCCAAAACGGGCTGCATCAAAATGCCGTTAAAGGAGGCCATCACGTTCAGGTTGATGTCGTCATAGTAGATGATCTGGCCGTTCTGCCGGGAGGCGTTGAGGGCCATGTTCTCCTCTAAGGCACAGGCCGCCGCCTTCACATAGATATCGCCGAAGGAGACCTTGATCCCCTTCTGCTCCAGCAGCTCCTTGCGGAACTGGATGACCTTGCTGACCTCCAGATGGACCTGGCCGGTGCCCTGGGGATACTCGTGCTTGCTGAAGGTCATACGCTCGGCGATGACCTTGCGCACTCCCTCCAGGGGGACGATCTCTCGGACACGGCGGCCCTCACTGTCGATCTGTGCCATGGTGTTCCCTCCTCATAGATGTTTTTTGTGGTTCTCTTTTATCCTGTGTATACTTTTGAAACATACTGCTGTCCCTGTCCGGCGGGAGGAGCTTTGAGACACCGCCCACGCAGGACGGGAACGGCTTTCACGGATCGCGCAGGCAGATGGTCAGCACGGCGTCACACGCCGTCTGGCCGGACACCTCCGCTTTGGCGCGAAATGTGTAGAACCCCTTTTTCTCTGAAATAAGCTGCGCGTCCAGGGTCAGCTGATCCCCTGGTGCCACCTTGAACCGGAAGCGGGCCGACTCGATCCCAGCGAAAATAGGCAGCGCACCTTTGCTTTTCTGACTGAGCCATATGGAGCAGGTTTGGGCCAGGGCCTCAATGATGAAAACGCCGGGAAAAATAGGTGCACCGGGGAAATGCCCTTGAAAGCAGGGCTCCGACCAGGAGATATTTTTCAGTGTAGTGCAGCCATCCTCCCTCAGATCCACCACCCGATCCACCATGAGCATGGGCGGACGCTGTGGCAGCAGGGCGGACACATCGGGGAGCTGGGACATTAGCGCAGCAGCTGGCCGGCAATGACCACCCGCTGGACCTGGTTGGTGCCCTCGTAGATCTGGAGGATCTTGGAGTCGCGCAGCAGCTTCTCCACCGGGTACTCCCGGCTGTAGCCATAGCCGCCCAGCACCTGGACTGCGTCGCCCGCCACCTTGAAAGCTATGTCGCCGGCATAGCACTTGGCAATGGCGGCCTCCTTGCTGTAGGGCTTGTGGGCCTCGGCCAGCTGGAGGGTGTGGATGACCATCTGGCGGGCGGTCTCCACGCCGATCTCCATGTCGGCCAGCATGAACTGGATGGCCTGGAGCTTGGCGATGGGCTTGTTGAAGCAGATGCGCTCCTTAGCGTACTTAACAGCCTCGTCCACGGCCCGCTGGGCCACACCCACGGCGCTGGCGGCCACGAAGGGACGGGCCAGGTCCAAGGTCTGCATGGCGTACTTGAAGCCCTCGCCCTCCTTGCCCAGCAGGTGATCGGCAGGGATGCGCACGTTGTCAAAGACCAGGGAGGCGGTGTCGGAGGTGCGGATGCCCATCTTGTCCTCGTGCTTATCCACGGAGAAGCCGGGGCGGTCGCGCTCCACGATGAAGGCGGACAGGCCCTTTACCCCGGCCTCCCGGTCGGTGGAGGCGAACACCACAAAGATATCGGCGTAGGTGCTGTTGGTGATGAAGCACTTGGTGCCGTTAATGATGTACTCGTCGCCGTCCCGGACGGCGGTGGTGCGGCAGGCGGCGGCGTCGGAACCGGCCCCCGCCTCGGTCAGCGCGAAGGCGCCCAGTCCGCCGCCCACGATCACGTCGGCGTACATCTTCTTCTGTTCCGGGGTGCCGTGCATCAGCACCGGCTTCAGGCTCAGTGTGGTGCCCATCAGGGTGGTGGCGTAACCCAAGTCATATTTGGCGAACTCCTCCATGACCGCCGCCACGGTGATGTAGTCGATGCCGCCTCCGCCGTACTCCTCGGGGATCTCCAGGCAGTGGTAGCCCACCTCCATGGCCCGCTTGTAGGACTCTAGGGGGAAGATCCCGTCCCGGTCCCACTGGGCGGCGTTGGGCTTGATCTCCCGCTCGCAGAAATCGTGCGCCATGGCTACTAAGCTTCTCTGTTCCTCATTCAGAATGTAACCCATTGTTCAAGTCCTCCTTAAAATTTTTGGTCTATATGTTTTATTTTCGGTGCTGCCTTTTTATAAAGCAATCCGCGTGCCAAAAATGCGGACCGGACGTTTTTTATAGAAGTCCCAGCTTCTTGGCGCCTTCTGCCAGCTCGTCCCGGTAATCGGGATGGGCCAGGCTGATCAGCGCCCTGGCCCGATCATCCATGGTCAGCGCCTTCAGGTTGACGCAGCCATATTCCGTTGCCACATACTGTACGTCTGCCCGGGAGGTAGTGACCGCTGTGCCCGCCGGGAAGGCAGGGACGATGCGGCTGCTCACGCCGTTTTTGTTGGTCACGGTGCTTGTCAGCGCAATGAACGACTTGCCGCCCTTGGATATCTGCGCCCCCCGCACATAGTCCACCTGTCCGCCGATGGCGCTCTGCTGCTTACCACCCAGGCAATCCGCCGCCACTTGCCCGTACAGATCCACCGCCATAGCGGTGTTGACGCTGATCATGTTGTTATTTCGGCCTATGGTATAAGGATCGTTGACAAAAGAGTACGGCGCAAAATACAGTTCCTGGTTGTGGTCTATGAAGTTGTACAGCTCCCGGGTGCCCAGGGCGAAAGAGGTGACAGATTTGCCCGGCATGAAGTTCTTTTTCTTGTTGGTGATGACACCCAGCCGGGTCAGCTCCATCATGGAGTCGGTGAACATCTCTGTGTGGATGCCCAAATCGTTTTTCTCCCGCAGACCGAACCCTACGGCGTTGGAAATTCCGCCCAGACCCAGCTGGATTACTGCCCCGTCTGGGATCAGGTCCACAATGAACTTGGAAAGGATGTTCAGCTTTTCATCCAGGGGGAGGTTGGGGACCGTGTCCGACTGGCTCTCCGCCTCTACCACGATGTCCGCCTGGGAGATGTGGATTTTGTTCTTCCGCCCGTAGACATAGGGGGCATTGGGGTTAACCTGGAGCACTACTGTGTCCGCCAATTCCCGGACGTAGTCATGGAAAGAGGTTCCATAGGCCCCGTAGCTCATAAAGCCCTTTTTGTCCGGGGGGGACACCTCCAGGAACGCCACGTTGGGCTGGGCCACCTCCCGGCACCAGTATTCGATCTGGCTCAGATGGAAGGAGGTAAAGGTAGTCTGGCCGCTTTTGATGCCCAGCCGATCACCGGCCCCGGCGAAATAAGTGACAGTGGAGAAGTGCCCCTTGGCCTCCGGCGTGAAAATGGGGAGCTGCTGCCCCATCATCCCATGGCACATGACCACATTCTCCAGCTCATCCTTCCGCCCGTACAGCGCCTCAATGAGACGGTAGGCGATGCTGGACGAGGTGCCTGTGTAGATGCGGTCGCCGCTGTGAATCACCTTCACCGCTTCCTCCGGCGTGCGCAATTTGCTCTGATATTCTTCTTTCCAACCCATAGACACACTTCCTTTCTCAGTGGAGGCTCTGTGCTCCTGTCTAAAAAATTAGCAAATCAGGTGCCAACTTTTCGTTGGCACCTGATTTGCTGCTCATAGCCCATATAAGGGCGTGTCCGCCGCGGAGATTTATTTGCATGTTTCCACCGCTTCCGGCAGGGAAACACAAATAAAAGTCCTGCCTTTGGGACACTCCACCTATATAACCTGTAAAGGAGGTCGTTCATTATTATGAATACACTGGAAGGAAAGGTGGCCATTGTCACTGGAGCCAGCCGGGGCATTGGCCGAGGGATCTCCCAGGCCCTGGCCGCCGAAGGAGCGGCATTGGTAGTCCACGCCACCCAGCGTGAGCATCTGGAGCCCTGTTTACAGCAATTAAAGGAGCAATTTGGGGGGCAGTACCTCGCCATGGACGGGGACATCGCCCAGTCTAGCACGTCGGAACAGCTGGTACAGGCCGCAATGGACACCTTTGGCCATCTGGACATCGTAGTGGGCTGCGCGGGCATCAACCGGGACGGCATGATCCATAAACTCAGCAACGCGGTATGGGAACGGGTGCTGGCGGTGAACCTCAGCGGCGTATTCTACCTCACCCGAGCTGCAGCCCACACCATGCGGCAACAACAATCGGGCCGCATCATCCATATCAGCTCTATTGCCCGTCACGGAAATCTGGGTCAGGCCAACTATGCGGCCTCCAAGGCGGGGGTAGTAGCGCTGACCCAAACGGCGGCGCTTGAACTAGGCCCTCTGGGCATCACCTGCAACGCCATCTGCCCGGGTTTTATTAACACCGATATGACCCGGACCGTCCCCAGCGGCGCCCAGGATCGGATGCTCGCCCGTATCCCAGCCCGGCGTATTGGCACGCCGGAGGAGGTTGGGGCGGCTGTGGCATTTTTGGCCTCCGATCAGGCGGGGTATATCAACGGACAGGTCCTGGACGTAAGCGGCGGGCTTACCCTATAAAATCAGGAGAACGCGCCGGGTTTTCCGGCGCGTTCTCCTCAATTGAGCTGGTATTTTTCCAGCTTCTGATAAAAATTCCGACGGGAAATACCCAGTAGCTCCATGGCCTGGGTCCGGTTGTTGCCGCACAGCCGCAGGGCGTTTTCAATCGCTCTGCGCTCCGTCTCGTCCAGCAACTCCCGGAGCTTGCGCTGCCCTGGGGAATGGCTCCGGCTCCCGGCGAGCTCCTCCCGCTGCAGCTTGGCGGGGAGCTGCTCTGCGCTGACGGTGTCCCCCAGAGTGAGAACCGCCGCCCGCTCCATACAGTTTTTCAGCTCGCGGACGTTTCCGGGCCAGTGGTAGCGCTCCAACAGGTCCAGGGCCTCCTCGCTGATGCGATAGGCGCGGCCATACTGCCGCCCCAGTTCCTCTAAAAAGTAACTGGCGTACAAGCCGATATCTTCCCGCCTTTGCCGCAGGGGCGGAAGCGCCACCGGGATAACGCTGATCCGGTAAAACAGATCTTCTCGGAATGTCCCCTCTGCCGCCATGGCCTCCAGATCCCGGTTTGTAGCGGTAATGAGGCGGAAGTCCAGCTTGGTGGGCTTGGTGCCGCCCACCCGGGTGATCTCCCGCTCCTGGAGGGCCCGCAGGAGCTTCACCTGCATGGACAGGGGCATCTCCCCAATCTCATCCAAAAAGAGGGTCCCGCCCTTTGCCAACTCGAATTTGCCCGGTTTCCCCCCGGATCTGGCCCCAGTAAAAGCGCCCCCCTCGTAACCGAACAGCTCGCTCTCCAGCAGGGGTTCCGGGATAGCGGCGCAATTGATTTTGATGAGCGGCCCCCCGGCGCGGCCACTGCTGCGGTGCAGGGCCTCCGCCACCACCTCTTTGCCGGTGCCGCTCTCTCCGGTGATGCAGACGCTGGCCTCACTGGGCGCTGCTTTGGCGGCAATCTGCAGTGCGCCCACAAAAGCCTTGCTGTGCCCCAGCACATTGCGAAAGCCGGGCGGAAGACTGTCCTTGCTGTGGAGCTCGTCCTGTAGGTGGCGGCTCAAGGTCCGAAAATGTTCCAATTCCCGGTTTGCTCGGACCAGTTCTGTCATATTTTTCATCAATGCCAGGGCCCCAATGGTTTTGCCGTCCTGACAGAGCGGCACAATATCTGCACAGACATCCATCTGGGCAGAATGGATATGAGAAATATCGCCGGTGAGGGGAACACCCTTTTTCAGCACCTCATGGATGCGGGCCAGCGGCTCAAATTTAACCAGATGCCGTCCGATGATTTTTTCCCGGCGGATGGAAAACATCTTCAAATAGCTGTCGTTAACATAGCATACCCGGGTGTCCGCGTTGATGATTAGGATGCTCTCATGGATGCTGTTCAGGATCTCCAGCAGCACCCGCCCCTCCGGTGTTCTCCAACCGGCGGCAAAGACAGCCTCGCTCAACTGCTCAGGAATCACCTGCTCCGTTGCCGGCATCGCGCTCCCCCCTTTGGGCTATATTCTATCATGACTTTCAGGATTTGCAACGTCCCCTTCGCTTTTTTTGACGAAATCTGCGTTCAAGACGTATATTATTTATACCATTACAGTATACTGTTTCTTTTTTACACACAGTTTTCTGCCCTTGCCCAGCAAAAGGTGTTGTGATTGTGCGGCAAGGCTTGCGTACAGAGTTGGCATGAAATTTGCTAAAACCTATATGCAGAGCTTTCCCCTTCGGAGGCACATAGATGACCCAATTATTATGAGGAGGTATCACAATGTCCACGATCTCTACCATCACTAAGCCGCTGGAGACGGCGGAAGACTACGTTCAGAGCCTGCGGGACATGAAGACCGAGATCTGGGCCATGGGCCAGAAGATCAACAACATCCCCGACCACCCCCTGTTTGTCCCCCATGTGAACGCTGTGGCCAAGACCTATGAGATGCCCTTCCCCGTGACGTCCCACCTGACTGGCCACACCATCAACCGCTTCAACCACATCCACCAGTCGGTGGACGATCTAGTGGCCAAGGTGAAAATGCTTCGCGCTCTGAACCAGCAGACTGGCTGCTGTATCCAGCGATGCGCCGGCATGGACGCCCTGAACGCCACCTATATTGTCACTTATGAGATCGACCAGAAGTACGGCACCACCTATCACGAGCGGTTCAAGAAATTCCTCACCTATCTCCAGGATTACAATCTGGTGACCATCGGCGGCATGACCGACCCCAAGGGCGACCGCAGCAAGAAGCCCAACCAGCAGCGGGACCCCGACCTGTTTGTCCATGTGGTAGAGGAGCGGAAGGACGGCATCGTGGTCCGGGGCGCCAAGGCCCACCTCACCGGCGTGTCCGGTGCCCACGAGCTGATGGTATTCCCCACCGAGAACATGAAGGAGGATGCTAAGGACTACGCCGTGGTGTTCTCCTGCCCGGTGAACACCCCCGGCATCACCTATATCTTTGGCCGTCAGACCAACGATGACCGCAAGATGGACACCGACCACCCCATCGACCAGGGCAATTTCAAGTACGCCTGCGTGGGCGGCGAGTGCATCGCCGTCTTCGACGACGTCTTCATCCCCTGGGAGGATGTGTATATGTATAAGGAGTACGAGTTCGCCGGGATGTTCGTGGAGGCTTTCGCCACTGCTCACCGGCAGAACTACGGCGCTTGCAAGGGCGGTATCGCCGACGTGCTGCTGGGCGCGGTCTACGGTATCTGCAAGGTCAACGGCGTGGAGCGCGTGGGCCACGTCAAGGACAAGATGGCCGACATGATCAACCTGACCGAGACCCTGTATGCTGGCTCCATCGCCTGCTCCTATGAGGGCCGTTCCACGCCCTCCGGTGCCTGGCGAGCCGACACCATGCTGGCCAATATCACCAAGCACAACACCACCAAGTTTGTCTATGAGATCGACCGCCTGGCCCACGACCTAGTGGGCGGCCTGCTGGCTACCCTGCCCTCCGAGGCCGATTTGCGCAACCCAGAGATTGGGCCCCTTATTGAGCGATACCTGGCAGGCAGCGAGGCCATGAGCACCGAGGACAAAATGCGCCTCTACCGCCTGGTGGAAACGCTCAGCGGCGGCACCGCCGTGGTGGAGTCCATGCACGGCGCGGGCTCTCCCCAGTCCCAGAGGATCATGATGCTGCGGGACGCCAAGCTGGAAGACAAGCTGAAGCTGGCCCAGAAGCTGGTGGACTGCACCGGGGCCTGCAAGTGCTGCTCCGGCTGCGGCAAGTAAGGGGAGGTATGTCACGATGTCTTACAATTCCATCATTCTCACCAAGGAGGACGGCGTGGCCGTCATTCAGATGAACAATCCCAAGGCCATGAACGCCCTGGAGGATGAGCTGTCCGCCGAGCTGCTCTCTGCCTATCAGGACGTGGCCGCCGATGAGTCCATCGGCGCGGTCATCCTTACTGGCGCGGAGAAAGCGTTCTGTGCCGGCGGCGACCTGAAGAAGCTGAGCAAGGGCTTCCCCAGCGCCGAGGCGGGCTACGACTACATGAAGTCCTTCCGCACCATGGTCACCACCTTTATGAATATGCCCAAGCCAACTATCGCCGCCGTCAATGGCTTCGCCGTGGGCGCTGGGTTCTGCATCGCCATGCAGGCCGATCTGGTGCTGGCCTCCGACAAGGCCAAGTTCGGCATGGCTTTCGCCAACGTGGGCCTGATCCCCGATCTGGCGGGCCTCTATACCCTGCCCCGGCTGGTGGGCCTGCAGCGGGCCAAAGAGCTTGTCTTCACCGGACGGAACATCGGCGCAGAGGAGGCCAAGGAGATGGGCATCGTCAACCAGGTGGTCCCCCATGACGAGCTGTTGGAGGAGGCCAAGAAGCTGGCCAAGCGTTTGGCGGACGGCCCCCGGGTGGCCCTGCGCATGGCCAAGAACGTGATAAACGACTCCATCAACATGACTCTGGAGCAGCTGCTGGATCTGGAGCCCCACGCCCAGGCCATCTGCTTCCAGAGCGAGGATCACAAGATCGGTGTGCAGGCGTTTTTCGACAAAAAGAAGCCTGCCTTTGTGGGCCGGTAAATTTGGCTGGCTTTAACCATCTGTTAAAATTTTTGCGGAGCGGTCGGGCATCTAAATCACGACCGCTCTTTTTCTTTATGTTGCGGCTCTTTTTTATACTTTGTTTCTATTGTATACATACACTGCACATCAATTTGAACAGAGAACACCCCATCCCCCGAATAAAACAAGGCGTTTTTCACAATGAAAAAGTTGGCATTTTTTTTGCTTTATTTATAGAACTACATGGAGCAGAGCTCAACCATGTATACCCAAAAATAAACATGATGAGATGAGAGGAGAACATTATGGAAGGTACTATGAGAGCCATGGTCCTGGAGGAGCCCCGCAAGCTGGTGCTCAAGCAGTTGCCCATCCCAAAGCCTGGTCCCCGCGATGTCCTGCTCAAAGTCCGCTATGCCGGTATCTGTGGCAGCGATTTCCCCATTTACAAGGAGGGCTTGTTTGTTCCCAAGTTGCCTCAAATCATTGGCCATGAGGCCAGCGCCGTTATCGTGGAAAAGGGCGATCAGGTCCAGGGCTTTGCGGTGGGGGATCGTGTCACCGGGACCAACATCCAGTTCTGCGGCCACTGCCCCGCCTGCAAAGCTACCCCTGCCGGTGAGTATGCCTGGGGCTGCGAAAACATCGCAATGCTGGGCCTGGGCTTCGGAACGCCAGGCGTGTTCGCGGAATATTTCATCATTCACGACGTGATTCCCGGCGTGTCCCTGTTTAAGATTTCTGACACTGTGGATGATCTGGAAGCGGCCATGGCCGAACCTATGTGTACCGGCGCAGGCTGGTACAGCGTCCCGGAGCCCAAGAGCGGTGATAAAATTGTCATCTTAGGTGCGGGCATTATTGGGGAGAGCGTCTATCAGCAGCTCAAGGATATTCCTGACTTGAACATCGTCATGGTGGATTACTCCCAGCTTCGGCTGGATATCGCAAAAAAAATGGGCGTCAATCATACCTGTAACCCCAGCAAAGACGGCGATGCCCTGGACTTTGTCATCGGTCTGTGGGGAAATAAAGAGTTTCTTTACAACTATGGCGACAGGATCAGCGGTAATGCCGATATCGTCTATGAGTGCTCCGGCAGCGCTAAGGCATGGGCCCAGGCCATTCAAATGGCCAAGCCAGGCGGAAAAGTATGCACTGTGGGTACTTGCGAGGGGATGGCGGAGATTTCGCCCCAATGGATTCAGCTCAAGCAGGTGCAGATTTTTGGCGGCCTCTATGGAGGCATCGGCCAGTCCGTGGAAGGCATCAATTCCGGGAAGCTGAAGGTACGGGACCTAGCTACCCATGTGTTCCCCCTGGAGCAGCTGGACGAGGCGTTCCAGGTAGCTATGGACGCACAGAAATCCCTAAAGGTCCTCATCAAGGTGGATGAGGGCGCTCCCGACTACCCCTACAATAAACAAGACTGATCTGCGTCCTTCAACGGCTGCAACATCGCCATCTTTGAAAGGAGCGTTCCCATGCAGACACAGAAAAAGAAGTTCTACTACGGCTGGGTCGTCACCCTCCTGGCCGGACTGACCTACTTCGGCTCCAACGGCCTTCTGTCTACCTCCGCTGGCACCATCGTAAGCCAAGTGCTCTTGGTCAAAGGCTGGGACCCGGTCCAGGTAAGCCTGACCTACACCATCAAGTCCGTCATCGGCCTTGCACTTCCCTTAGCCGGCATTCTTCTGATGAGAATCGGCCCCCGAAAATGTATTTTCTGGACCACCACCATTACAGCTGTTTTCCTGGCGCTCACCGGCTGGGTGGACTCCCCCATCATGTTCGTGCTGATTTATGGCATCGCCGTCAGCTTCAGTATGCTGTTCAACGACCAGCTGGCCTGCTTCGCCGCAGTCAACAACTGGTGGGACCGCCGCCGGGGGGAGCAGGGCGGTTACGTCCAGGCCCTGGGCGCCCTAGGCGGCGTGGTATTCCCGCCCATTATCACCTGGCTGTTCCTGAATTTCAGCTGGAAGACCTCCCTCATCATTATGGCAATGACGCTGATGGTCATTACCGCCATTCCCCAAATACTCTTTATGAAGGATCACCCCTCCGATCTGGGGCTGGAACTTGACGGCGGCGCTACGGAAGTGAAGCCCGCCAAGGGGAGCAAGTCCAAGCCCGCCTATCAAGGCTACAAATCCCCCATCGACTGGGAGATTAAAGATGCCGTATGCACTCCCCAGCTCTGGCTGGTGGGTGTGGCCTGGGGCAGCGTGGTTTTTGGTTATTGCGCCGTCCAGTATTTTGGCATGACACATTTGATTATGAACGGATTTTCTAACATGAGCGCTGCCAGCGCCGTGTCTATCATGAGCGGCTCCATTTTGGTGAGCAGCCTCCTCCTCAGCCCGCTGACCGACCGCATGAATCCGAAAATTGCTTTGATCTGCATCGGCATGATTACCTCTGTGGGATGTGTGCTGTTCGATGTCTCCACCAAGGCCAGCAGTATGCCGTTGATGGTAGTATCCATGATTCTGGTAGGTGCTAACGGTCCGATCATTTGTGCCGTTATGAACACGCTAGTCTCCTATTATGGACCTAAGAATTACGCCGGCATTCAGCCCTACTGTAACATCCTGCTGACTTTAATTGGCGCAGCATCTTCTATTGTATGTGGGTGGGCATTGGATAATTTTGGTTCCCTTTCCAATGCATTTTATGTGGCGGCTGGTTTTGGAATGGTTATGTCTTTAATTGTCCTGTTGTTTATGAAGCCCCCCAAGGTGTCCGAGGAAATGCTGGCTAAATATCAGGCCAAATCTTCCGTCTAACGTTTATTTATCTGTCAAAAATCCCCGGCGGCTGCAATCGCCAGGGATTTTTGCTGTTCCATTCTCTGGGTTAATGTGATACTATATTTTACGAGAGTGACAGCGTCTCGCGTCTACTGTTGGAGGGAACAAGATGAATCAGGACAACCATTTAGAATTCTCCTGCTGTTTTGAAGGCAGTCCTTTGTGGAACCAGCCCCAGGAGCACATCACAGCCATGTTTTTAGACACCCTGGACGCGCTAGAGGAGCCCATTCTCATCGTGGACAAGGACACCCGGGTGGTCTACGCCAACAGCAGCTATCTACGGACATTTTCGGATAATCTGATTGCCGCTGGCATCGATCCAGCTGGAATCACCGACTATAAGCTGACCGATTTGAAGGAACAGCGAGATGTGCTGCCCATTCTGGACGTGCTGAAAAAGCAGCGGCCAAAGCTGAAATATTACTCCCTATGTGGGGACGCCATGACCTCTTTCTCGGATATCATTCCCCTGAAAATAGATGGAGAGCTGGCGGGGGCCATGATCATCAACCGGGACACCGCCCAGATCGCCCAGATGAGCCACGAGATGAACCGCTACCGCTCCCTGGCCGAAGAGCTGCGGCGGGAGCTGAATGCCAAATCCCAGCTCCCCATGCCCTTCCGCTCCATCATCGGCTCCTCCTCCAGCCTTCTGTCTGTCCTGTACACGGCCGCCCAGGTGGCGGTGCGCAACGCGGCGGTATGCCTCACTGGGGAGAGCGGCACGGGAAAAGAGGTGCTGGCCAAGGCCATCCATTACAGCAGCGGGTACTCTGAGGGGCCGCTCATCAAGGTAAACTGCGCCGCCATTCCAGAGACGCTGCTGGAGAGCGAGCTGTTCGGCTATGAGAAGGGGGCCTTCACCGGGGCAAAGTCCACCGGAAACCCAGGAAAGTTTGAGCTGGCCAACAACGGCACCCTGTTTTTGGACGAGATCGGCGAAATGCCCATGTCCATGCAGGTCAAGCTGCTGCGGGCCCTCCAGGAGTGGGAGATCACCCGGGTGGGCGGTACGAAGACCATTAAACTGAACTTCCGCCTCATCACCGCCACTAACCGAGATTTGGAGGCCATGATCGAGGAGGGAACCTTCCGTGAGGACCTTTTTTATCGCATCAGCGTCATTCCGCTGAACCTGCCGCCCCTGCGGGAGCGGCGGGGAGACATCTCGGCCCTGGCCAACCACTTCCTCAGCCAGCTGGATGAGCGTTACGGCGGCAACCGCTCCTTCTCCAGCGAGGTCATCGAGCTGCTCAATAACTACGCCTGGCCGGGAAACATCCGGGAGTTGAAAAACTGCGTGGAGCGTATGGCGGTACTCAGCTCTGGCGACATCATCACCGCCGAGTCCATCCCCCCGCAGATCGCCAGCGCCCGCAGCCGGAGGAGCAGAAAGGTCATTGAAAACTACCGTCTCCAGGACATTATGGAGAAGACTGAGCGGGACACCATTCAGGCAGTGCTCAGTCTGACCCGGGGAAACAAGTCTCGGGCCATCGACATCCTAGGTATCTCCAAACGGAATTTTTATATGAAGCTGGACAAATATCATCTGAGGTAACGATACAGTCCAATGGGCGCGTTGCCGGCAAAACCGGCGGTGCGCCCATTTTTATTACTTGGCACGCTATTTGCTATTTCCTTAATAGAAAGGGAGGAAGGAGGTAAGCATGGATCGCCATTTTTCAAAGCTGGAGCTGCTCTGTGAGCAGCATATCTGTACCGCGCTACTAAAGGCTCCCCCGCTGAACATCATTACCCGGCAACGCTGTGGCACAGCTCAAAAAGAGCGTGTCCTATGCCATGGACCACCCGCCGGAGCAGGGACTGTCCTTTGAAAAACCGGGGAATTGCGCTGCTATGTGAGACGCAGGACAAGCAGGAGGGTACGAAAGCCTTTGTCCAGAAGCGCGTGCCGGTATTTCATGGGATCTAAATAATCATACCTGGTTAAATAATATACCTTGTTTTCAAAGTATACATATACTAAGCCACCCACAGAAAGGAGAAACTATGCAAGCAACGAAAGACACTAAGAGGACGCTGGCCTACATCGGCATCCTGATCGTCAACTTCATGACCATGTTCCTGGTGGCCAGCGTGGGCACCTACGGCTACACGGTGGCCGGGTATTTCGACAGCATCTCCTCCGTTGGCATGATCTTCACTCTGGAGAGTGTGGCCCGCTGCGTGGCCATCCCCATCAGCGGCAAGTTCAGTGACAAGGTGGGGCACCGGCAGCTTTTTCTTTCCGCCCTGGTGGTCTACATCGCCGCCTACGCCGTGGCGGCTTTCTCGCCCTCCTTCTGGGTATTTACCATCGCCCGGACCGTCACCGGATTCGCCTGGGGTCTGTTCGTCTCCAACATCTTTGTGCTGATCTCCGATATGTTCGGCCAGGACGACGCCCCTCGCTATTCCGGCATTGCCCAGTCCCTGTCCACCGTGGCCATGATTGTGGGCTCCCCTGTGGCGGGCATCCTGTGTAGCCTCAATTGGCGGCTGTTCTTCTATAGTTCCATTCCCGTTCTGGTGACGGGCGCGGTGCTGTGCTTCATCGGGATCCCCGATGTGCCCAAGCAGAGCGGGGCACACAGCGGAATTGATGTGGGAGGCTGTGTTGCCACTTTCGTGACCTTGATCCCCTTCTCTTTAGCAATGAACTGGGGAAGCACCTATGGCTGGACCTCGCCTCTGCTGCTTGGCCTGATCGCTGTGGCGGTGATCGGACTGATTGGCCTTGTTCTGGGGGAGCGGAAGGCGGAGAACCCTATCTATCCCGCTAAGCTCCTGGTCAACAAGTATTATCTGGCCATTTTTATGGTCAGCCTGTTCTATTCCCTTGGCAACGCGGCAAACAATTACACCCCTACTTACGTCCAGCTTGTCCTCGGCTATAGCAGCACTGTTGCTGGTTTTATCACCCTGCCTGCGCTCATCATTGCCACCGTCCTGTCTGCGGTGTTTGGAAACATGGCCGCAAACACGGGACGTTACAAAAAGATGACCGTATTTTGGGCCCTCTCCGCCGTGGTGGGAGGCGTACTCTTCTGGGTCATGACCGGATCGGGCACTTCGTTGGTGGGTCTGGTGCTGGTGGTGCTGGCCTCCCTGTTCTACGGGATGGTCAACGGTGTGCAGCAGATCGTCCCCTACACATATCCCATGAAGGTGCTAAAGCCGGAGGAGCTGGCCGGAGGAATGGCGTTTATGGGAGTGGGAGGCGCTCTGGGCAATACGATTGCCAGCGGAATCTATGGTGCGCAGCTGGCCGCCGATCCCACCATGGTTACTCTGTTTAAGATGCCACTGCTCTGGGCAGTTATTATGCTGATTTTCGCACTGATCTTCAAGGACATCAGGGCTGGCGAAACGCTATGACCCAAGCAAACAGTGTCACCAAAAAATATTGTCAAAGGAAAACCGTGCTATGAACACCACCGTACACGCCGCCGGGGAAAACGAATTTGACTTTTTTCACGTCTGCGGGCACGAACTCTGCGAGGCTTTTTCGACAAGCTGTCCCTGTAAAATGCTTTATAGGGGATGAAACAATGATTGACATTAAAAAACTAGGGGAAAATAGATAATTTCTTTCAATCAGCTCACCCCGATCTCTTTTCAGGTGCGTGTCCCAAGCACCGCGTTTTATCTGGATTTCTCTCGCCGGAGGCGGGGGGAAACACGCAAATAAATCTGCGAGGCGGACACGCCCTCTTTCAGCAAAAGGTTGACAAGACGCTGAGAATAGAGTAAGATAGCGCTGTACAATTGAATTGACCTTATCAAGAGTGGTGGAGGGAACGGCCCAATGAAGCCCGGCAACCTGCGGTTTACCCGAAAGGTGCCAAATCCGGCGGTGCAAATCGAAAGATGAGGATGGAATTTCCATACGCTCCGCCGTCTGGCAGGGCGTATTTTTTACGCTCTGAACCTTAGAAGCTATACCATTCTCGTACAGCTTCTCAAAAGAAAGGAATTGTTACCATGGAAAACCGACTTTTTACCTCTGAATCTGTGACAGAGGGGCACCCAGACAAGGTGTGTGATCAGATCTCCGACGCGGTCCTGGACGATATCCTGGCCCATGACCCGGACGCACATGTGGCCTGCGAGACCTTTACCACCACAGGCATGATTGTGGTGATGGGAGAGATCACAACCAAACACTATACCGACATTCCAGCAATCGCCCGCCGCACGGTGGAGCGCATCGGCTACACAGACCCGGCCTGCGGTTTCGATTACCGCTCCTGTGCGGTCATGACCGCCATTGACGAGCAGTCACCCGATATCGCCATGGGGGTCAACCAGTCTTACGAGATCCAAAACGGCGGCGCGGACGCCGCAGATCTCATCGGCGCCGGCGACCAGGGCATGATGTTCGGCTACGCTTGCGATGAGACCAAGTCCCTGATGCCCGCCCCCATCGCCATGGCCCACCAGCTCTGCCGCCGCTTGGCGGAGGTCCGCAAGAACGGCGCGCTCCCCTGGCTGCGGCCGGACGGCAAGAGTCAGGTGACAGTAGAATACGATGAGACCGGGCATGTGGTCCGCTGTCCGGCGATTGTCGTCTCCACCCAGCACGACCCAGATATCTCCCTCAAAGACCTGCGGGAGGCAGTGGTGGAGACCATCATTAAGCCGGTGATCCCCGCGGAATATCTGGATCAGAATACAAAATTCTTTGTCAATCCCACAGGACGCTTTGTGGTTGGCGGCCCGGTGGGGGATACCGGACTGACTGGCCGCAAGATTATTGTTGATACCTATGGCGGCTCTGCGGCCCATGGCGGCGGCTGCTTCTCCGGCAAGGACCCCACCAAGGTAGACCGCTCCGCCGCCTATATGGCCAGATATGCCGCCAAAAATCTGGTGGCCGCCGGCCTATGCCGCCGCTGCCAGATTGAAGTGGCCTACGCAATCGGGGTGGCTCACCCGGTCAGTGTTGTCGTGGACTCCTATGGAACCGGTGTCCTGTCCGACAAGCGGCTGGGCGAGATTGTCAACGAATGCTTTGACCTGCGCCCCGCGAAGATCATAGAGCATCTGAATCTGCGCCGCCCCATCTATGAGCAGACCGCAGCCTATGGCCATTTTGGCCGGACCGACGTGGAACTGCCTTGGGAAGCGACCGACAAGGTAGAGCAGCTGAAAGGGTATAAATAATATACCCTATGGTTCAAGATTGTACCAGTTTGTCTCGTCTGATGCAAGACAAATAAATGGACCTATGTCTCCTGCAAAATTCTTCTGGGTTCCCGCCCCCTATTTGGGAGCGGGAACCACAGTATGCGGAAAAAGCAGTAAGCAGCTTCGTTCGGATTTAATAGGATTTTAAGAAAGGTTAAATGCCATTTATGTCTGGTGTGGCTATACTGAATGTAAAAGTACCATGGAGGTGCTGGTCAAAGGAGGGCATAGAGTATGGCGGTGACGTTGGAGCAGGTAGAGCAGCTGCGGGAG
>JAAWBF010000048.1 GCA_022792555.1 Oscillospiraceae bacterium | reverse complement strand
GGCCGCTATCCCGCTGCTGGATATGGCGCTGGCCCTGTATCGGGACGGCACCACCTTCGACGGGTGCGGGATTCCGGCCTATACGCCCCAGGGGGGTTGACACGTGTTTACCCTGGTAGTGGGCGGCGCGGCCAGCGGAAAGAGCGGGTATGCGGAGGAGCTGCTGCTGTCCAGCCCCTGTCCGCCCCGCTTCTATCTCGCCACCATGGAGCCTCTGGATGAGGGCTGCCGGGCGCGCATCGCCAGGCACCGCCGGATGCGGGCAGGGAAGGGGTTTGAGACCGTGGAGCGGTTTACCAACCTGGCGGGGCTGAGACTAGCGGCGCGGGGGAGCGTTCTGCTGGAGTGCCTGGGCAATCTGGCCGCCAACGAGCTGTACAGCCCGGCGGGGGCCGGGGATCGGGCCCTGGAGGCCCTGGTCGCCGGGGTAGAGGCACTGCTGGCCCAGAGCGACACTCTGATCGTTGTGAGCAACGAGGTCTTCACCGGCGGAAGCAGCTACAAAGGGAACACCGGCGCCTATCTCAGCCTGCTGGCCTGTGCGAACCGCGCCCTGGCCCGGCGGGCAGACCGGGTGTGTGAAATCGTCTGCGGTCTGCCGGTGTACTATAAGGGGGGACCGGCATGAACACGGTGGAGACAATTTTGGTGGCCTTTGCCATGTTTTCCGCCCTCCCGGTCCCGCAGCCCGTCTGGAACGGGCGGAATCTGCGCTACACCCTGTGTGTCTTTCCCCTGATCGGCGTGGTCTGTGGCCTGCTCTGGTGGGGCTGGTGCGCCGCGTGTGCCGCCTTGGCCGTGCCCGATCTCCTGCGGGGGGCGGGGCTGTGCCTGCTCCCGGTCCTACTCACCGGCGGAATCCATCTGGATGGCTGTGCCGACACCTGGGACGCCCTGGCCTGTCACGGTTCCCCGGAGAAAAAGCAGGAGATCTTGCAGGACCCCCGCTGCGGGGCCTTTGCGGTCATCCGGCTTTGCAGCTATTTTATCCTCTATTTCTCCCTCTGCACGGTGCTGGAGCCCACGCCCCAGGCGATAGCGTCTATGGGTTTTGCCTTTGTGTTGGAGCGGGCCCTGTCCGGGCTGGCGATCAGCCGCTTTCCGCTGGCCAAAAACACGGGACTGGCCCACACCTTCGCCACGGCGGCGGACCGCTGGACCGTGGGCCGGGTGCTAACCGCCGTCTGTGTCCTGTCCGGGCTGGGGCTCCTCTGTTCAGGCGGCCTGGTCGGGGGCGGAATGCTGGCCGGGGGTCTGGCCGTCTTTTGGCATTACCATAGGACGGCAGACCGGCAGTTTGGCGGTATTTCCGGCGATCTGGCCGGGTGGTTCCTCCAGCGGGCGGAGCTGTGGATGCTGGCCGCCCTGGTTGGGGGGCAAAGGATAGGAGGGCTGTCATGGTTTTGATCACAGGGCCGCTCTACAGCGGCAAGCGGGCCTATGCGTGCCAGCTGCTGGGGTGCGGTCCGGAGGAGCTGGAGGGGCGGGCCGTATGGGAGGTCCAGACACTGGCCGCCCATTGTGGGGATCTGGAGGGTCTGGCAGACCGTCTTGCCCGCTATGAGGCGGTCCTGATCACGGAGATTGGAGGCGGCGTGGTGCCGGCGGACCCGGAGGAGCGGGCCGGCCGGGAGGCGGCAGGCCGCCTCGGCTGTCTGCTGGCCCAGCGGGCCGAGCGGGTGATCCGGGTGTTCTGCGGCCTGCCTATGGTGCTCAAGGACGGGGGCGCATGGGACTGACTGGGGCGGTGGTGTGCGGGTTTCTGCTCGATCTGCTGTTGGCCGATCCTCCCTGGATACCCCATCCGGTGGTGGCCATGGGCCGGGTCATCACAGCGCTGGAGGGCTGGCTGCGGGGCCATTTCCCCAAGACGCCGGAGGGCGAGCTGCGGGGCGGCCTGGTGCTGGCGGCGGCACTACCCATCGGGACCTTCCTGATCAGTGCCGCCCTGTGCGGCCTAGTGGCGCGGCTCCACCCGGCGGCGGGCTTTTTGCTCCAAAGCGTCTGGTGCTGGCAGGTGCTGGCCCTCAAGGGGCTGGCCGTGGAGAGCGGCCGGGTTTTTGCGGCGCTGAACCGTGGAGAGCTGTCCGCCGGGCGGCAGGCAGTCAGCCGGATTGTGGGCCGGGATACCCAGGGATTGACCACGGAGGGGGTCATCAAGGCGGCTGTGGAGACCGTGGCGGAGAATTTTTCTGACGGCGTGGCCGCGCCCCTGTTCTATCTTCTGATAGGGGGCGCGCCGCTGGCCCTGGCCTATAAGGCGGTCAACACCATGGACAGCATGGTAGGCTACCGAACCGGCCGCTATCTCTATTTTGGCCGGGCGGCGGCAAGGCTGGACGACGGGGTGAATTACATCCCCGCCCGGCTGGCGGCACTGCTGTGGATTGCCGCGGCCTTCCTGACGGGGCACAGCGGGAAAAACGCCTGGCGCATCTGGCGGCGGGATCGCCGGAACCACCCAAGCCCCAATTCCGCCCAGACCGAATCGGCCTGCGCCGGAGCGCTGGGGGTCCAGCTGGCGGGCCCCGTCTCCTACTTTGGGCAGGTATGCCAGAAGCCCACCATCGGAGATCCACTGCGCCCAGTGGAGCCGGAGGATATTCTGCGGGCCAACCAGATGCTGTATGGGGCGGGGGTTTTGGCCCTTATGCTGGGGATTGCTCTGCGTACCGCGATTCTGATTTTGCTGAGAGGATACCAGATATGTGGATGAGTTTCCCAGAACAGCCGCCTGTGCTGGAGCATGGCGGGGATTGGACCGGGTATGAGCAGGTATATGGCGCTGCGCCGCTGGATTTTTCCGCCAATGTCAGCCCTCTGGGTCTGCCGGAGGGAGTACGGAAAGCGGTTCTTTCTGCCCTGCCGGACGCCGGACGCTACCCCGATCCCCTCTGCCGGGCGCTGCGCAGTGCCATCGCCCGGGTGGAGGGGGTGGATCCCGCCTGGTGTCTGTGCGGCAGCGGCGCCGCCGATCTGATCTACCGGGTGGTTCTGGCCAAGCGGCCCAGGCGCGCCCTTTTGACTGCCCCCACCTTCTCGGAGTATGAGGCGGCGCTGGGACTGGCGTCCTGCCAGGTGACATGCATTACATTGAGAAGGGAAAACGGCTTCCTGCTCTGGCCGGAGTGTTTGGAGGCCATAACACCGGGACTGGACCTGGTGTTCCTGTGCGAGCCAAACAACCCCACAGGCCGTACAACCCCCCGGCCCCTATTGCTGGAGATCCTAGCCCGCTGCCGGGAGGTTGACGCACTGTTGGTGGTGGACGAGTGCTTCGGCAGTTTTTTGGACTGCCCCGCCGATCATACGCTGTGCGGGGCACTCGAAGAATACCGCAATCTATTGCTTTTAAAAGCGTTTACCAAGTTCTACGCTATGGCCGGACTGCGGCTGGGGTACTGCCTGTGCAGCGACACTGCCCTGCTCCAGGCCATGAGGCGGGCGGGACCGCCCTGGGCAGTGTCTAGCCTGGCCCAAGCGGCTGGGCTTGCGGCACTAAACGAGGGAGCGTATGTTGAGGCGGTACGGACTTTGATCCGGCGGGAACGCCCCTGGCTGGCAGATGCGCTGGAGGGGCTGGGCTGTGAGGTAATTCCCGGTGAGGCGAATTATCTGCTCTTCTCCCCGCCGCTGCCCCTGCTGGAGCCGTTACGGCAGAGGGGGATTCTTGTGCGTAGCTGTGCAAACTATCGTAGTTTGGACGGCAGCTGGTACCGCACGGCGGTACGCACACACAGGGAAAATCAACAGCTGATTGCCGCGCTGGCGGAGATTTTGAGGGGGAATCTGGGATGAGCCGCTGTATTATGGTCCAGGGCACCATGTCGGGTGCGGGAAAAAGCCTGCTGTGTACCGCCCTGTGCCGTATTTTCGCCCAGGACGGCTGGAAGACTGCCCCCTTCAAGAGTCAGAATATGGCGCTGAACAGCTTTGTCACCCGGACTGGGCTGGAGATGGGCCGGGCTCAGGCTGTCCAGGCCCAGGCCGCCGGGATCGAGCCAGATGTGAGTATGAATCCGATCCTGCTCAAGCCCAGCAGTGAGCACGGCAGTCAGGTGATCGTGTGCGGAGAGGTGTACGGACAGATGACCGCAGCGGAGTATTTCCGCACAAAAGGGCGGCTCTTTCCCACCATTCTGGCCGCCTATCACAGTTTGGCCACAGCGTATGACATTATCGTGATAGAGGGGGCGGGCAGTCCGGCGGAGATCAACCTGCGGGCTGGGGATCTGGTCAATATGGGCCTGGCCCAGCGGGTGAACGCGCCGGTACTGCTGACCGGCGATATCGATCGGGGCGGCGTCTTTGCCCAGCTGTATGGCACGGTGGCCCTGCTGGAGCCGGAGGAGCGGGACCGGATTGCGGGGCTGGTGATCAACAAATTCCGGGGGGATTTCTCCCTTCTGCGTCCGGGGCTGTCCACCTTGGAGGAGCGGACCAGGAAACGGGTGCTGGGGGTGATCCCCTATCTGCGGGTGGACCTGGACGACGAGGACTCCCTGGCCCCGCGCCTGGAGCAGAGCGCTGTCCACAAACCCCTGGACGCGGTTGTGATACGACTGCCCCACATCTCTAACTTTACCGACTTTGCGCCCCTGGAGTTCCACCCCCAGATCGGAGTGCGCTATGTGGACGATCCCCGCCGGCTGGGCAGTCCAGACCTCGTCCTGCTTCCGGGGACCAAGAACACGGTGGACGATCTCCTCTGGCTGCGGCAGAATGGCCTGGAGACTGCCGTTCAGCGGCTGGCAGGCGGGGGAACGCCGGTGTTGGGGATCTGCGGGGGGTATCAGATGCTGGGCGAATCCCTTGATGACCCTGACGGCGTGGAGTGCGGCCGGCGGGCAAGGGTCCGGGGAATGGGACTCTTGCCAGTGGAGACCACCTTTTTGGACCAAAAGCACCGGCGGCAGGTGCGCGCTGCGGCAGTGGCGGAGGAGCTGGCAGGCGCGGCGCTGGAGGGGTACGAACTCCATATGGGGCGGACCCAGGTCAGTGGGGCGGCCTTTTGCAGGCTGGAAAGCGGAGAGCTGGACGGCTGTGCCCAGGGGCATGTGTGGGGGACCTACCTCCACGGCCTGTTTGACAGCGGGGCGCTGACCGAAAAACTGGCGCGGCTACTCTGCGACCGGCGGGGACTCCCCCTGGAACCGGAGGCACCCCTCTCTCATGATGCCTATCAGCAGAGACAGTTCGACCTGCTGGCGGACGGCGTCCGGCAGGCCCTGGATCTGGATGAAATTTATCGGATTATGGAGCATATGACATGAAGGGTACACAGAACTATCGCCTGCCGGCAGAGATTGAGCAGGCCAGCATGGACATCATCTCGGAAGAGCTGTCCCAGCGGGGAGTTGTCCTGCCCCCAGAGGCCGAGGCTGTGGTCAAGCGGGTGATCCACACCACGGCGGACTTTGACTATGTGGACACTCTTCGCTTTACCCCCAGCACGGTACAGCGCGCTGTCGCGGCGCTGAGAATGGGGACCGCGATTGTCACGGATACCGCCATGGCGCAGGCCGGGATCAGCAAATCCGCCCTGCAAAAGCTGTCCTGTGAGGCTCACTGCCTGATCGCAGAGCCACAGATCGCCCAGGCCGCAAAAGAGCAGGGGACCACCCGCGCGGCAGCGGCCATGCAGGCGGCGGCCCAGCGCTATCCGGAGGGGATCTTTGCCGTGGGCAATGCGCCGACCGCCCTGCTCGCCCTGTGCGATCTCGTGCAGAGCGGACTGCGTCCCGCCCTGATCATCGGCGTACCGGTGGGCTTTGTCCATGTGGAGGAGAGCAAACAGCAGCTCTATACGCTCTGCCAGACCTATGGACTGCCCTGTATTGCCGCTATGGGGCGCAAGGGGGGGAGCAATGTGGCAGCAGCGGTATGCAACGCCCTGCTGTATACCGCCCTCGATGCCCTCGATCCAGCCCTCCGCCAGAGGTGGAGTGGCTGAACGTAAAAAACAGCCGCTGTCCCCCTGCCTGAAAAAGGGAAGGGGACAGCGGTTTTTGCTGTTTCTATTACGTTTTTACTTGTCTCCACCCCCAGAGGGGGCAGAAATTAAACTCAGTATTAGAATTCCAGCGCCGGAGTCCAGTGGTACTGGTGGTACTGGTCGGTCAGGCGATAGGTCATGCGCACGGCGCCCTCGCCGACGTCTACATTGCTGATTACCATGTTATCCGTCACCGTCATGGGCTCGCCCAGATAGTAGCTGTCCTGATAGGTCCCGTCATAGGCATAGTAGTCGCACAGGAAGTCCAGGGTATCCCCCTCGGAGAGGGCGGTGACACCCTTGGCCACTGTATCGGTCTCCCCGTCCTGATAGCTGCTCCGGGCGCCGGCCAGGTAGCCTTGGGGGGTCTCCTCGTCAAAGACCAGGATCAGATCTACCCGGTCTCCGTTGAGCAGGGCGGGCACCCGGCCCGTGATGGTGTAGTGCGTGCCGTCATCCACGGTGTCCAGGTGATAATAGGCCACAGGCTGGCCGTTGATGGCGATCCAGGTGCGGTCGCTAGCAGCCAACAGCGCGCCGTTTTCATCAAAATCAAAGACGTTGTCCAGACCCAGGTCAATGTAACCCTGGCCGTCATCATAGAATAGGTTGAGCTCCAACTCGTGGACCAGATCCCACTCCGGCTGGGTCAGATTGAGGCGGTAAACACCGTCTGATCCGGCGGTCCAGGTCATCTGACTGCTGTCCAGCCGGTGTTCAGTCAGATAGGACAGGTAGCCGTCCTGGGTCTCCAGCGTCCGGCCGGACAGAAACCCGGTGCTCAGACCCTCTAAGCCAGGCAGGCCGTTTAAGCTGCCGGAAAACAGCCCGTCCAGCATCTGACCGATAAGCTCTGACCCCGCGCTGCTCCCTCCTCCGCTCCCCAGCAGAGCGGACAGCGGAGAGCTGGCTCCGCCTGAGGCGGACTGACCGACCGCTTCCAGGCTGGCAAAGGCCTGGATACAGCGGGTATACTCCTCATCCATCTGAATACTCTTGTAGCTGTTTACCGCCTTGTCCACATTGGCCAGGGATTGATAGGGGAAGTAGATGGACAGGCCGTAGGCATTGGTCATGTTGCTGGAGGTGCGGTTGTACTTCACGGCACTTAACAGGACCTGGGCCAGGGCCTCTCCCTGGGGATTCCCCATGTTTTTAGCCAGATGGACCAGATCTACTTGGTCAATGCGGGAGGAGCGGGCAAATTCACGGGCCTGATTTCGGGCGGTGGAGACTTCTTCATACTTGGTATCTTGAATGAGCTGGGTAGTCGCCCTGGAGAAGTCCCGCAGGGGTACGGGCAGGGTGGCCTCCAGCTCGGCCAGGTCCACCACCGACAGGGTGGTCTGCTGGCCCCGGCAGGTCTGGGCACATACATCCACAAAGTCATCTACAATGCGCTTTCCCACGTCGAGGGTGGGCTTGGAGGGGTTTTGAGACAGCTCTGTAAGCCAGTTGGTGTAGTACCAGCCGACGCCGGGCTCGGTCTCCTCCGAGGCGATGAGATAGTCGGCAAAGGGGGTGAGCATGAGCGCGGTCTCGGTGGTGGCCATGAGACAGGCGTCAAAGCCGATAAAATCAAAGGTCATATCCGCTTTTTTGAGGGCAGATTGGATGCCGCTCAAGGTCATAGAGCCGCTGCGGGGGGATTTCTCGTCATAGCCGTAGCCGCTGAGAGAGCCGCCGCCGTGGTCCCAGAAGATCAGCATGTTGCGGTTGGCTGGGTAATTCTTTTTCCCCCACTGGAGGAAACTGGTCAGGGTTTCAGGCTTCACCATGGAGTCCTGTCCAGCGTTCTCCACCAGACAGGCCAGCTTGCCGTCCCGGATCTGGTAGATCTGGTTGACCTGGCTGCTGACCACATTGTTGCGCCACCCAGCACAGCCGCCAGTGTAGACCAGGAGATTGATGCTTTTCCCCACAGTCGCCTTGAGCATCTCCTGTAAATCCGAGGTGGCCATGCCGTTTTTGGACTCCAGATCGGTGCCGCACATATAGACCATGATGGTGATGGTATCTCTGCCGTTCCCTAAAATCTGGGTGTATTTCTCGCGGGCCTTCGGGTCAACAGTGGTGTTGAGCTTTTCCACATTGGCCTGCATATCCCAGCCGGAGCTTACCGCGCCGCCCCCAGAAAAGCCGGTCACAAGTCCAGCTGGAATCTCCGGGGTCCCGCTGCCACCCAGACCGCCGTTTAAAAGGGCCCCCAGGCCACCGCCGCCGCCTAAAAGCAGCGCCAAAATTAAAATCAGCAGGGAGGGCTTGCCCCTTGCCCGTTTTGGCCCTCCGCCAGAAGGACGTTGGTCCCGGTCCTGATACCCTCCGGCATTCCCAACCGGGCCGGAGCCTAAGCCCTCCCCCCGCCGGTGAACCCCCTTGCTCTCGCCGGTGACATGCTTTTCCCGGCCCCTCGGTCTGTTTTCCGCCATGGTGTTTCTCTCCTCATCTCATAAGCTGCCAGTTCTGTGTCAATTATGTGGGATTTTTCCCAGGAAATCAAGACCAAATTTCAGGCTTGACAGAGATATGTCCTAGCGGTATAATAACACTACCCCCCAGGGGGGTATTTATCTCGGCCGCGTTATGATACCGACGGCCAGGGAGGAGGAGGGACACTTCTATGATGGCTGACAAAAAGCAGGTGCTCCGGCTGCTAAAAACCGCCCGCGGACAGCTGGACGGTATCCTCAAGATGGTGGAGGAGGACCGCTACTGTTTAGAGATCTCTCAGCAGGTTATGGCCGCGGAGGCCATGATCAACCGGGCCAACCGGGAGATCCTGACCGCCCACCTCAAGCACTGTGTCCGCACCGCTGACTCCGAGACCGAGCGGGAGGAAAAAATTGATGAATTAGTGGACCTTCTGGGACGAATCCTAAAATAATAAGAACCTGTATTCACACCCCTCGGGGGTGGAGACGGTGTCCGCAAGTTTGAGATCCAAGTGTTTTACAGCTTTAGGAGGACAATCCATGAAGCAAAAATTCAATGTAACAGGGATGACCTGCTCGGCCTGCTCGGCACATGTGGAAAAAGCCGTGTGTCATGTACCGGGGGTGGACGAGGTCAGCGTTAACCTGCTCGGAAACTCCATGCTGGTAGTCTATCAGGAGGGGAACACCTCACCGGAAGAGATCATCGCCGCCGTAGACGCCGCCGGGTACGGCGCCAGTCTGCCTGTGCGCTCTGGAGCTGGGGCCGCGCCCGTCCAGCCAGCCGGAGCAACCATGGAGGACGAACTCAAGCACATGAAGCGCCGGCTGATCGCCTCCTTCTGTTTCCTGATTCCGCTGTTTTATCTGGCTATGGGGCATATGATGGGCTGGCCCCTGCCCCAGTTCTTCCACAATCCAGGCAATCAGCTCTTGACTGCACTGATCCAGTTCCTGCTGGTCCTGCCCATTATGTATCTCAACGACAAGTACTATAAGGTTGGCTTTAAGACCCTGTGGCGGAGAGCCCCTAATATGGACTCCCTCATCGCCCTGGGTTCAGCGGCAGCGGTGATCTACGGCATTGCGGCCCTGTTCCAGATCGGCTATGGAATGGGACATATCACCTACGGTCTGGGGGACACTGGAACCGAGTTGGCCCGCATTGAACACTACGCGATGGATCTCTATTTTGAGTCCGCCGGGATGATTCTCACCCTCATCACCCTGGGCAAATATCTGGAGACCCGTTCCAAAGGGAAGACCTCCGAGGCCATTACCCGCCTGATGGATCTGGCGCCCAAGACCGCCATGGTCCTTCGGGACGGTGCAGAGGTGGAAATCCCGGTGGAGGAGGTCTTGGTGGGGGAGCGAGTGGTGGTCCGCCCCGGCGGGCGGATTCCCGTGGACGGGGTGATTACCCAGGGCTATTCCTCAGTAGATGAGTCGGCCCTCACCGGGGAGAGCCTGCCGGTCGAAAAAGGACCAGGGGACAAGGTAGCTGCCGCCTCCATCAACAAATCAGGCGCCTTTACCTTCCAGGCCCTGCGGGTGGGGGAGGACACCACCCTGGCCCAGATGATCCGCCTGGTGGATGAGGCGGCCTCCTCTAAGGCGCCCATTGCCAAGCTGGCCGACCGGGTCGCCGGAGTCTTTGTCCCCACCGTCATTGGGATCGCCATCCTCACTGCCGCCGTATGGCTCCTGCTGGGTCAGGGGGTAGAGGCCGCCCTGACCGCCGGAGTATCGGTGCTGGTGATCTCCTGTCCCTGCGCCCTGGGCCTGGCCACACCGGTGGCCATCATGGTGGGCACTGGGAAGGGAGCAGAAAACGGAATTTTAATTAAGTCCGCCGAGGCCCTGGAGACCCTGCATACCATTCAGACCGTGGTCTTAGATAAGACGGGCACCCTCACCCAGGGCAAGCCCGCTGTCACAGACTGCCATACCGCGCCGGAGACCACAGAGGAGGAGCTGCTCTGTCTGGCCGCCTCTCTGGAGCACTCCTCTGAACACCCGCTGGCCGAGGCCATTTTAGCCGCAGCCCAGGAGAGGGCGATCCCTCTGTGTCCAGTGGAACAGTTCCAGGCCCTTCCGGGCCGGGGCATCTCAGGGATTATACAAGGCAGTACCATTTTGGCAGGGAACCGGGCTATGATGGAGGAAGCCGGCATCAAATTAGGGGATTTCACAGCCATCGCAGAAGACCTCTCTTCCCAGGGTAAGACACCACTCTTTTTTGCAGACGGTAAGCGCCCCTTGGGCGTAATCGCCGTGGCCGACACCGCCAAGCCCACCAGTGCCGCCGCTGTGGCCGGGTTTCAGGCCCAGGGGATTGAAGTGGTTATGCTCACTGGGGACAACCGCCGTACTGCGGAAGCCGTTGGACGGACATTGGGCGTGGACCGGGTCATCGCTGAGGTCCTGCCCCAGGAAAAGGATCGGGTGATTTCCGAGATCCAGGCCCAGGGGAAACGGGTGGCCATGGTGGGAGACGGAATCAACGATGCCCCCGCCCTGGCCAGAGCGGATGTAGGTCTGGCCATTGGCGCGGGGACTGATGTCGCCATTGAATCGGCGGATATCGTCCTCATGAAAAGTGACCTGCTGGATGCGGTCAACGCAGTCCGCCTGTCCAAGGCGGTGATCCGAAATATCAAGCAGAATCTCTTCTGGGCCTTTATCTACAACATTATCGGGATTCCCCTGGCCGCAGGGGTTTGGTTTCCCATCAACGGTTGGCAGCTCAATCCCATGTTTGCCGCAGCCGCGATGAGTATGTCCTCTGTGTGTGTGGTGACAAACGCCCTGCGCCTGCGGTTGTTCCGCCCTGCCGTACCGAGTACCCCTGAGCCGGACGCAAAGGCAGCGGTCCAACCTCGTGTACAGGCCGCTGTTTTCCCAAAAACGAAAGGAGCAGATTTTATGGAAAAGAAACTCGTCATCGAAGGTATGATGTGCAGTCACTGTGTGGATCACGTCTCCAAAGCCCTGAATACATTGGAGGGCGTCACCGCCGCCGTGGACCTGGACAGCAAGACTGCCACCTGCACCCTGTCCGGCAGTGTCTCGGACGATATCCTCAAACAGGCTGTGGCCGCCGCCGGCTATGAGGTCATCTCCATCGGCTAACTGCGAACCAACTTGTACCCCGTCTCCTAGACCAAAGGGAGACGGGGTCTTTTGCACCTCGAAAAAATCCTGTGCAGAGGGTATCCCGTTCTTCCCTTATTGCGCTTATTCCTTGACATCCTTTTTGGTTGTGCTACAATAAATAAGTATTTACAACAGCCCTCTCATATTTTTAAGGAAGGAGGATGCGTCCCGTCTTTGTACAGGATGGCTGGAGGGTAGGAGAATAAGCCTATTCACGGAAGTGAAAGGAAAGAGAAGGAATGTGATATATGCCAGAATTTGTCCTCTTTGGGTATCACCTGAACACCTATTGGTTCATGTTCGCACTGGCCGTTGTTTTCTCCCTTGGACTGAGTGTTTACCGAGCCAGGTGGTATCCAATCTCTGCCGGAAAGGCGGTTTTGATCACAGCACTCTTTGTCCTGTATGGATATGCCGGGGCAAAGCTGCTGTACATGATCGAAACGCCTAGCGCCTCTCTGTCCTTGACCGGGGGGATGTCCTTTTTTGGCTCGGTGTATTTTATCCCTGCCGCAATGTTCCTAACTGTGTGTGTACTGCGAGTCGGCTATGGTGCGGCGATGGATTTCATCACCCCCTATGTGCCATTGATCCTGGCCTTTTTGCGTGTCGGCTGCCACTTTAATGGCTGTTGTGCCGGGCGTCCTATCACAGCGTTTGGCATCACGTTCATCCCTCCTGTCCAGCTGATGGAATGTGGATTGGATGTGCTGATTTGCCTGCTGCTTTTTTCCCTTGCGTGGAGAAAAAAGTGGACAGGCCTGCGCTATCCCATCTTTATGGTGAGCTATTCCGTGGTACGGCTGCTGATGGAGCCTATGCGCAATACGCCAAAGGAGCTGTTCTTCCTGTCAAGGGGCCAATGGCTGTCTATCCTGAGCCTCCTGATTGGTGGGGGACTCCTGTTGGCCGGACGCCATAGACGAACCGCAGCGTGAGAAAGAAATGAGGTTTCAGCATGAAAAAACGGATCATCTCCCTCGGCGCCGCCCTTGCACTGCTTTTGGGCTGTCTCTATTTCTGCCTTGATACAAACTCTGTCATGGCGGCTTCTGACCTGAAGTTTGACACGACCACTGGGTATATCACCGGTTATAACGGCTCCGCCTTAGATGTTGTGATCCCAAGCGACATCGCCGGATATACTGTCAGAGGAATTGCAGAAAACTGCTTCAAGGGGACGAAAATTACCTCGGTTCAAATCCCCGCGACAGTTACCGAGATCCAAAAGGAGGCTTTCGCCAACTGCACCGCCCTCCAAACCGTCACCATGCCCAACCAGCTGACTACCATTGGGGAGCGCGCCTTCTCCGGGTGCAGCGCCCTGAAAAAAATCGAGGTCCCCTATTCTGTGACCTCCATCGGCAACGAGGCCTTTGCCAAATGTACCTCTCTGAAAAAAGCGGTCATCCCCTACAGCGTGACCTCCATCGGTGAGAGCGTATTCTCTGGTTGTACTTCTCTGGTCAGCGTCGCATACCAGGCGACTGATCCGGTTCTGCCCAAGTCCTTCTGCTCCGGGTGCATCTCCCTGTCCTATTTTAATATCCCCAGTCATATCACGGAAATTGGACAGAGCGCCTTTGAGGGCTGCACCAGCCTCCAGTCCATCAGCATCCCCAGCAAGGTGGCCACCATCGCGGCCTATGCGTATAAGAACTGCACCGGTCTAAAGAACATCTACATCCCGGACACGGTGTCTTCAGTGGGATATCAGACCTTTGCGGGGTGTACCGGCCTAAAGACCGCTATTTTGGACAATGAACACTTTGGCCGGATTTCTGGGGCCTGCGAGGAAGAGCGGAGCGAGACCTTCCTGGACTGCACCAATTTGACCGATGTCAAGATCTTAAACAACATGACCAGCCTGGGCAGCGGAAGCGGAAAAATCTTTAAGGGCTGCAAAGCGCTTTTGAACATCACCATTCCCGCCAACGTCGTCACCATTCCCAATGAGACCTTTGAGGGCTGCAGCCCCAATCTGACCATCTACTGCCAACAGGGCTCTGCCGCCCAGACCATGGCGCTGGCCGTCGGGATCAAGCACTCTCTGAACCCCGCCCCGGCGTTTGACAACACTGCCGCCCCGGCCATCATCGCCAAGGACATTGACGTGTCGGTCAACGATATGTACCTGTATTTCGACCAGGAGCCTGTGGCGCAGAACGGCAGAACCTTGGTCCCCCTGCGCGCTATCTTTGAGGCCTTGGGCGCTACCGTCAACTGGGACGGCAATACGCAGACTATCACCGCAGTTAAAGACGATACCACTGTCACCCTCCAGATCGGCAGCGACACCATGTATAAAAACGGCCAGCCGGTCAAGCTGGACGTCCCTGCAACCGCGCAGAATGGAAGAACCCTTGTCCCTGTCCGCGCTATCTCTGAGGCGTTCAACTGCAAGGTTGAGTGGAACCCAGGCTTGTACACCGTGATTATTACCTTTTAAAAGATAAAAAATGCCAAAAAAGAGGCCGCCACAGAATACATCTGCGGCGGCCTCTTTTTTGGCATTACATTGTATAGCACACATGCTCATAAAACAGATCTGTGTGGGCAGACTAGCAGGGCAGGGACGGGTCAGCCTGTTTCTGATACTGATTTCAAATAAAATGTTTTATTTGAAATCCCGCGCGCTTCGTGCGCTGGTAGCGCACAGTTTGGGTGCGGTTTGGAAAGGAAGTGTATGCAATGGCGAATTTGACTAGTAAAGAGCTCTCGGCCCTGTCCGATCAGCTCGATTTTGAAAAAGTCCTATGCTGCAAGTATCAGGCGGCAGAGCAGGAGTGCTGTGCGCAGGACCTCAAGACAACCTTTCACCAGTATGCCCAGCAGCACCAGCAGAATTACGACTGCCTGCTAAAATTCTTGAAGTAAGGAGGACTGCCTCATGAATGATCAAGAGCGCATGACGGATTTTATTTTGGCCGAGAAAAAAATGAGCGCAAACTATGACACCTTCGCCTCGGAATGTGTGAATGTGCAGCTGCGGGATGAATTTTTGAATCTCATCAACCAGGGACATCAGACCCAGACCGATCTCTTCAAGCTGGCCCAGTCCAAAGGCTGGTATCAGGTGGAAGCCGCTCCTGCCGCCAAGATCAGCACTGCCTACACCAAGTTCAGCAATCAGCGCCCCCAATAGACGCGTTTCGTTTTGCAAAGCTGCCCGGATTCTCGTGATGAGAATCCGGGCGGTCTTTTTTATGAATCCCAATTCACTTTCGGGTTCCCGTCCCCGTAGGGGGCGGGAACCACTGTAGGGTGATCAAATAATGCAATAAAATCTGTACTTGAAATATTACCCAGCGGCAGTTTTACCGGCTTACCGGTGGCCGCGGATTGATAGACAGCCAATACCAGCTCCAGCGCGTTCCGGCCTGCCACGGCGTCTACATAGGGCCGGCGATTATTCCGAATGGCATCTATCATATCGGCATATAAGCTGGTGTGGCCGTTGCCGTAGATATTGCTTGTGGCTTCTTGCAATCCCCTCTTTTCCCGATCTGTCTCGGCTTCCTGTGCAAAATCCCAGACATCAATATGATTGACAGAGGTCCCTCCCAGCTTGACCGTACCGGTCTGCCCAAAGAGACAGAGGGTCTCCTCCAGATTTTTGGGATAGACATTGGTGGTTCCCTCAATGGTCCCAATGGTCCCGTTTTTAAAGGTAACAACCGCCATCCCCGCATCTTCACACTCCAGGTAGGGGTGGAACTGCCGCCGGGTGACGCCGTAGACCGTGTCAACCTCGTCCCCCATCATCCAGCGCAGGAGATCAATCCCATGGATACACTGATTCATTAGACAGCCGCCGTCCTGGGCCCAGGTCCCCCGCCAGGGAGCCTGGGTATAGTAGTCGCGGTTCCGGTTCCAGCGGACGTGAATAGAGCCGTGGGAGAGGGGACCGAAGCGCCCCAGCTCCAGGGCCTGGCGTGCTTCCTGGACCGCTCTGTTAAAACGGTTCTGATGGCAAGCGCAGACCTTGACGCCCTTGTGTTCGCTTCGGCGGATGATCGCTTCGGCGTCTGTCATGGACATAGCCATGGGCTTTTCAATGATAACATTTATACCGGCGTCAATACAGGCAAGTGCAATCTGCGCGTGGAGTCCGCTCTCGGTGGACACCGCCGCGAGCTGGAGATCCTGCTCCGCCAGCAACTGCTTGTAGTCGGTATAACGCTTGATAGAAGGCTCCTGCTCCAGACCGTGCTTTGCCAGCAGAGCCTGCATAGCCTCCGGCTTCACATCGCACACGGCGGAAATATGCAGTTGGTTGTTCACTGCGGCTTTGATATGATTTGTAGCGATGCGTCCGCAGCCGATCAAGGCATAGTTCAT
>JAAWBF010000010.1 GCA_022792555.1 Oscillospiraceae bacterium | reverse complement strand
GATGACCTTCATCGAGCAGGGGGCCGATGTCCTCTCTGCTAACGCCAACTCCTGTTCTCTGGGCGTCATTGACGCGGCCAAGGAAAAAGGCCTGCTGCACATTGGCTACATCAGCGACCAGTCCGATGTGGCCCCCGGCACTGTCATGGTCTCGGTTATCCAGAGCAACCAGTTCATGATCAAGGCTATCATCCAGTCGGTGGTAGAGGGGACCTTTGTTCCTCAGCTTAACCTGTTCGGCATGAATGAGGGCGCGGTCTACATGACCGACTACCACGACGATGCCCACCCCCTCACTGACGAGCAGCGGGCCAAGGTGGACGAGATCATTGCCGGCATCAAGGACGGCTCTCTCAAATCCCAGGGCATCCTGCCCAAGTCCGTCTTCGAGCAATAAGCAGCCAAACACGGGCCGCCGGAGACATGTCTCCGGCGGCCTTTGGTAAGAACACATTCCCGCTCCTCGTACTGCACAGGGTCAGAAGCCTGAAGTATGAGCGGCGGGAGTCTGAACAGGGAGGCGCCGCCTCTCACCAATCAACTGGGAGGAAACAGCATGGGAGAAATCATTCTGGAGCTGAAGCAGGTGACGAAGCGCTTCGGCCACCTCATCGCCAACAACAAAGTGGATTTTACCCTGGAGCGGGGGGAGGTTCACGCGCTGCTGGGAGAGAACGGCGCAGGTAAAACCACCCTTATGAACTGTCTTTACGGAATTTATGAGGCGGAGGAGGGAGAGATTTTACTCCATGGCCAGCCGCTCAAGCTCTCCAATCCTAAGGACGCCATTGCCCATAACATCGGTATGGTGCACCAGCACTTTATGCTGGTGCCTCCACTGACCGTCCTGCAAAATATCGTACTGGGCCAGTCGTGTACGATCAGCCCCTTAAACCTGGCCAAGGCTCGGACAGAGGTCCAGGCATTGTGCGAGAAATATCACTTTCAGCTCAATTTGGACGAGCGGGTGGCTGACCTGTCGGTAGGCGCCCAGCAGCGGGTAGAGCTGGTCAAGGCTCTATACCGGGGGGCGGATATCCTGATTTTGGACGAGCCCACCGCTGTGCTCACCCCCAACGAGGTGGACGGCCTGTTTGAAATTCTGGAGCAGTTTGTCTCCCAGGGGAAATCCATCATCATCATCTCCCACAAGCTCTGGGAGGTCAAGCGGATCTCCAACCGGGTGACGGTTCTGCGCAGCGGCTCGGTGGTTGGAACGGTGAACACCGCCGATGTGGAGCAGGAGGATCTGGCCGCCATGATGGTGGGCAAAAAGGTGACGCTCTCCTATGAGAAAACCCCTGTCCAGTCCAAGGAAGACATTTTGACGCTGAACAATGTCTCCGCGGCGGGGCCCCAGCGGGCCTCCTCTCTGAAGCATATCTCTCTGCATATCAGGCGGGGGGAGATCGTCGGAGTGGCCGGGGTGGATGGCAACGGACAGCTGGAGCTCTCCCAGGCGATCATGGGCCTGCTGCCCATGCAGGAGGGGACAGTCTCTTACAATGGCCAGGATATTACCCACATGCCCACCCGCAAGCGCATTGAAAAGGGGTTTGCCCATATCCCAGAGGAGCGCATGACCCAGGGCCTGGTGATGAACTTCTCAGTCAGCGAGAATATGATTCTCAACTGTTATGACCGCGCCCCCTTTACGGTGAGCCATATTTTTCAGAACAAGGCGGTCAAGGACAACGGGGTAAAGCTGGTAGAAGAGTACGACGTGCGGCCCCGGAGTCCGGAGGCCTTCGCCCGCTCCCTGTCCGGCGGCAACCAGCAGAAGGTCATCATCGCCCGAGAGTTCTCCCAGAATCCAAAGCTGGTGGTGGCCGTCCAGCCCACCCGCGGCCTGGACATCGGGGCCAGTGAATTTGTTCACCACAAGCTCCTCCAGGCGAAAGAGGAGGGGGCGGGGGTGCTGCTCATCTCTGCGGACCTGGACGAGGTGCTGGCCGTCTCCGACCGGGTGGCGGTCATCAACGAGGGTGAAATTATGGGAGAATTCATCCCTGGACAGATCGACTACAGCCAGATTGGCCTGATGATGGGCGGTACACGCCTAGAGACAAAAGAAGGTGAAACGGCATGATCAGTATGAATATCGGCGGCCATGAGGTGCGCGTGGAGCGCAAAAAGCGGACAGAAAGCCCGCTGTTTCAAAATCTGCTGGGGATTGGGTTGGCTCTGGTCCTGGTCCTGGTGGTGACAGGGATTATCATTGCCCTGTCGGGAAAATCACCTTTGGTGGCCTTTCAGAGCATGATCAAGGGCGCGTTCGGCACCAAAAACAGCGTGGCCGAGACCATGATCAAGACGGTTCCCCTGCTGCTGGCCGCCCTGGGCCTGACGGTGTGCTACCGTACCGGCCTGACCTCGGTGGGCTCGGAGGGACAGATTATCATGGGCGGTCTGATGGCCACCATTTTCGGGGTGTACGCCGGCGGCCTGCCCCGGCTGATTCTCATCCCCCTGTGCTTTATTGCCGGGATGATCGGCGGCGGTCTGTGGGCCGCCATCGCGGGTATCCTTAAAGCCAAGCTGGGGGTGTCCGAGGTCATCAATACCATTATGCTCAACTATATTGCTACTTACTTTGTCTCCTTCCTCATTGACGGCCCCATGCGGGAGCCGCCCGGCTACTACCCCCAATCCTCCCTCCTGTCGGACAACGCCGCACTGGCTGTTATTCTCCCCGGCACCCGGATGCACTCCGGAGTTATCATCGCAGTAATTGGTATTCTTGTGGTTTATCTGCTGCTGTGGAAGCTCCCCCTGGGCTACCAGATGCGGGCGGTGGGCAATAACCCCATTGCTGCCAAGACCAACGGGATCAATGTGGCCCGAAATATGGTGCTGGCGATGTTCCTATCCGGGGCCTTTGCCGGACTGGCCGGGTCCATCGAGATCATGGGGATGCACCACCGGCTGATGAACGGCTTCAGCTCCAGCTACGGCTTTGACGCCATGGCTGTGGCTCTGCTGGGGGGCCTGCATCCCATCGGCGTCACCGTGGCCGCTGTCTTCTTCGGCGCCCTGCGGGTGGGGGCCAATACCATGCAGCGGGTCCTTCAGGTGCCGGTCTCCCTGGTCAACGTCATCCAGGGTCTGGTGATTCTGTTTGTGCTGATGCAGTATGTCCTTAGCCGGTTTACCATCAAGCTCTTCCGCAAAAAAAGCACAGCGGCAAAGGAGGCCTAGGAGATGGATATTTTAAGTGGTTTTTTGGAGGCAATGGTCCGGATGTCCTGCCCCATTATGTTGGCCAGCCTGGGCGCTCTCTTTACTGCCAGGGCGGGTATCATTAACTTCGCCATGGAGGGCATCATGATCATGGGGGCTTTCTTCAGCGTGTATGGCTCCTTTATTACTGGAAACCCCTGGGTGGGCGCTCTGCTGGGTATGCTGGGCGGTCTGGTGGCCTCTCTGGTGCTGGGCGTTATGAGCATTTCAGTCAAGGTCGATCAAGTCGTGGCCGGAACGGGAATCAATGTTCTGTTTCTTGGTTTAACAAGCTATCTGTTCGCCGTCATGTACCCCGGCGGACAGCCCTCCTCTGTGACGGCATTCAAGTCTGTGATGATCCCCGGTCTGTCCTCCATTCCCGTCATCGGGGTCCTCTTTCAGCAGAACCTGCTGACCTACATCGCCTTTTTGCTGGTCCCACTGATCTGGTATCTGCTCAACCGTACCTCCTTCGGCCTGT
>JAAWBF010000047.1 GCA_022792555.1 Oscillospiraceae bacterium | reverse complement strand
GAAGATGACCACGTCTCCATCCGCGCCGATGGACAGGCGGCCCTTGGGAATGCGCAGAATACAGGCCGGATTGATGGTCATTTTCCGCAGAATATCAGACAGGGCCATCTCCTTGGTGTGGTAGAGGGCGGTAAGAGAGGCTGCAAGAGCAGTCTCCAGTCCCACCATGCCGCTGGGGGCCTCGGTGAGAGGCTTTGCCTTCTCCTCGGCGGCGTGGGGGGCGTGATCCGTGGCGATGGCGTCAATGACCCCATCCTTCAGGCCCTCAATGATGGCCTCTACATCGGTCTTGGTCCGCAGGGGGGGATTGACCCGCGCCAGGGTGCCGTGGGTCAAAATCTCGTCCTCTGTAAAGGTAAAATACTGGGGACAGGTCTCACAGGTGATCTGGACCCCCTTGCGCTTATAGCGCCGCACCAGCGCCACCGATTTGGCGGTGGAGATATGGCAGATATGGACGGCGCCGCCGGTCTCCTCGGCCAGCATGGCGTCCCGGGCCACCATAATCTCCTCGGCGATGGCGGGCCGTCCGTCCAGCCGCAGGCGGCGGGAGACGCGCCCCTCGTTGACTGCGTAATTTTTGACCATATCGGCATCCTCGCAGTGGGACAAAAGGGTCAGCTTCTGCCGGTGGGCCAGGATGAGGCCGTCCCGCATGAGGTCGGCGTTTTGAATGGGCATTCCATCGTCCGAGAGAGCCACCACACCGGCCTCCCGCAGGGCCTCGAAGTCGGTCAGCGCCTCCCCATGCTCCCCCAGGGTCACAGCCCCGATGGGCCAGACATGAACGCCGCAGGCCAGATCCGCCTGACGCTTCACATAGTCTACAACCTCCGGGCAGTCAATGGCGGGCTTGGTATTGGGCATACAGGCCACCGAGGTAAAGCCCCCGCGGGCCGCAGCTGCCGTGCCGGTGGCGATGGTCTCTTTGTGAGGGAAGCCGGGGTCCCGCAGGTGGACGTGCATATCCACCAGACCGGCGCATACGGTCAGCCCTCTAGCATCAATTATCTGGGCATCCGGCTCGTCCAGATGGCTGGAGATCACCGCCACGCGGCCATCCTCAATGAGAATGTCCATCACACCGCCGATGCCCCCCACAGGGTCCACCAGCCGACCCTCACGAATCAGCAATTTCACGCAATCACTCCTTTCCTGCGCGATTGCCTGCTCAAATCAAACATACATAGAAAAAGGGACCGGATTCCCCCGCCCCTCTCCTGCTTCCATACACTACCGCTTCATTATAACTTGAAACACTTTTTTTCGCAACGGATTTTTCGGGATTTCCGGGCAACAATAAGAACCTGTACTCACAGTCGGAGAAGGCCGGCTTGTGAATACAGGTGTGAATACCTGCCGCCGGGCGGCAGAGAGGAGGAGCCGCGATGACAAAGCATCCCTGGATGTACGGCATTGGCCTGGGTCTGGCCACAGGCGCCGCCATTGGTCTGGCCATGGCCCCTAAGAAAAAGGACGAGCTGAAACGGACTGCCAGCCGGGCCATGCGGACGGTGGGAGAGGCCGCAGAGAATCTCTCTGATGTCATAGAGCCGTAACCCCGCCTGCGCTCCCGCCCCTTAAAAAGGGCGGGAGTTTTTTCAGCTGAGCGTCTTTTCATTCTCATCAAACAGCTTATCGTTGATCGCAGAGAGTCCGACATGGTGAACAATGCCATAGCTGATGATGGCGTCCCGCCTGTGCTTGAGATAGAGCTGGGCGTAGACGGCGTGCTTGAGTATGTTCTGGGTCTCCTCCAGCGTGGCGCCCATGCCGATACAGAGACACAGCAGACGGTCTCTGGAGGGCCTGCGCCGGCCGGAGAGAACCTGGTAGAGGTACACTTCGCTCATACCAGCGTTCCGGGCCAAGACGGCTTTCGGGGTGGAGCACTTTTTTTGTAAGACCGTCAGAAGCGCTACAAGATCGTTTGTACTAGAAAAGGAAGACTGGCTGCCGCTGAGGTAAGCGTCAAAATTGGCTTGGGTCATCAAGTCGGAAAGTAGCTCATCTGTGCTCTTCTTTCGCATACATTCCACCACCTTTGACAAATCACATTAAAACATATATACTATAGCCGTTACTTGTCTCCATCCCCTTCAGGGGTGGAGACGGTATCCGTAATTTTGAGTCACTTCATAGTTCTATCACTGTATAACATTTTACAGAGACTTGCAAGGGGTGATTCCCATTTATAACTGGCTGTTGAACCTGTTGCAGCAGGAGTATGAGAGCGTCCGGCTGCTCAAGGAGAGCCCCCGCGGCAGCGTCCATCTCATCCGGCACCGGGCATCAGGACGCAGGTTCGTTCTGCGCAGATTTACGGGAAATGCAGAGGTCTATCAGAAATTACTCCACTATAGATGCCGGAACCTCCCTGAGATCTTAGAAGTTACCCAGAAAGAAGGGGAAAATTTGGTCTTAGAGGAGTTTATCGAGGGAGATACCCTGAACTTTCTCCTCAAAGACGCACTCTTTACCCCAGCAGAGACCAGAGAGATTGTAATGCAGCTGTGCAGGGCGCTGTGGGTTCTCCACTCCATGGCCGCTGTGCACCGGGATATTAAGCCGGAAAATGTCATTCTGCGGGGAGCGGAGGCGGTTCTCATTGACTTTGATGCCGCCCGGCTCCACAAGCCGGATCACACCGTGGATACCCAAATTTTGGGGACCGTTGGCTTCGCCGCCCCGGAGCAGTACGGCCTGTCCCAGTCGGACCTGAGAACGGACATCTATTCTCTGGGGATTCTGATCAATGTCATGCTCACCGGGGCTCACCCCTCTAAACGGCAGGCGGCTGGACGGCTGGGCCGGGTGGTGGAACGCTGTACCCATGTAAACCCCAAAAAGCGCTATAAAAATGTTCTGCGGCTGATGGAGGCACTGTAGAGGGTGTCCTCACAAATAAGTCGAGCGTATTAATTCCGCCGTTTAGGAGGGATTTGTCTTGCACCATAAATGCCCGTATTGCGGCGCTTCTTTGCATGAAGAGGCGTCTTTTTGTCCATACTGCGCCAAAGGTGTCAATAAGCGCATTTTGGCCAAGCCGCCCGGCCGCCTCTGGCGAAACGTGGCACGCAAGGCCCTGGTGGCGGTGATCCTGGCGGGGATTGTAGCGGGGATATGGCAGTGGAGCAGGCCAAAGGTCTGCCATGGAAATGGAGAAATCCTTTATACGGACCGGGATGGGACCTATCAGCTCCTGCTGGGCGCAACTACTGACCGGTTCCAGCCGGTCTATGAATATACCGTAGACTTTGAGGTGGACCAGGATGGCCGGATGCCCTCCCGTCTGTATATCAACCATGTGGTCACTGGGGCCAACGCCAAGGAGGTATTCTTGCAGAAGGTGATCCGCGTCACCGCCGAGCTGATCCAGCCAGAGGGGAAGGAGAGTCCTTGGCACTGTACCGAACCGTCCCAGCAGGACTTCGCCCCAGAGGCCGCCTTGGTCAGTTTTTTAGATTTCACAGGCCGGAGCGGCGAGGCAGAATTGCGCTGGACCCTTGAGATGGAAAATGGGGATACCCTGTATTTACACCAAAACTTAAAGGTTGAGCCCATCTATGCCCGCCACTTCTACCCAGAGGATGTCCCTATGGATACCACCGAAGCGTTGCAGGCCCTGGTGGACCAATTGTCTGACACTGTGCCAGAGGAGGAGATTATCTACCTCCACCTGCCCCCCATCACCTATCAGGGCGGCCTGTCCATTACAAAGCGGGCGGTCAATCTCTGCGGTGCAGAGGGGGACACCCCCACTGTCTTTACTGGATCTGTCCAGGTTAAGGTGCAGACAGACGTAAAACCCATCTGCTACTTTGACCACATCAATTTTACAGGTCCAGGCTCCGGTGTGGGGGTCTCGGCCTCTACACGGGTCCACCTGACGGACTGCCGCCTGTCCGGCTGGCGGACCGGCCTGTTGGGCTATGGCTATACCTGGGTCAATGCCAAGGGGTGTGTCTTTGCGGACAATACCACCGGCGTCCACTTTAACGCCACAGGTGGAACGATCTCGGATACCCGGTTCTGGGACAATCTGTTCCAGAACAACGGGACGGCTGTCCTGTTGGAGGAGGTCCCAGGCGACGAGTCTATCAAATTTGACGGCAGCCGGTTTACCGGCAATGGGATCGACATCGACAACCGCTGTGGTCAGGCTGTGAAGATCGACGAGGTGATCTTTGAATAGGAGCCGTGAATCCCCCGCCCCCAGCGATCAGCTTGACAATTAGAGCAGTTCTCAAAATTGCTGATACTGTCTCCACCCCCGGAGGGGGTGGAGACACGGAAACGCTCTATTGCTATTTTTAAGCACTGCTATAGGAGGAAAAACCATGCAGAGATCCTGCCCATACTGCGGGGCCGTTCTGCCGGAGGAGGCATCCTTCTGCCCCTTCTGTGCCCAGAGCGTCAACCGCAAAAATTCAGCTCGATTTCCCAGATATTGGAATCGGAAAAAACGGCTGGCTGGGGCCATGCTGCTCGTCCTGGCGGGCCTGGCCCTGTGGGGCTGGTCTGTCAGCCGTCCCCAGGTCTATGACAACGGCGGGCCGGAGGTGCTGTACACCGACCGGGACGGGACCTATCAGGTTCTCGCGGGCTGGATGAACGACCGGTTTCAACCTGCGGAAATGGTCTATCAGCCGGTGGAGGAGCGGGATATACACTATACCTTCCCGCAGTGTCTCTTTGTCAACCACCCGGACAGCGGAGTTAACGCCCAGGAAGAATTTTTGACGAAGGTAGCGCGCGTCACCGCCAGCTTTGTCCAGCCGGAGGACAGCCAGTACCCTTGGGACTGCTCCGATCCAGCCCCCTGGTATGAGTATATCCCAGAGGCCGCCCTGGTGACTAGTATTAATTTCTTCGCCTGGAGCGGGACGGCGGAGCTGGTATGGACCATAGAGATGAAAAACGGGGACAGTATCCGCCTGCACCAGACCATGACGGCCATCCCGCAAAAGGCATACCGCTGCTCCTATGAGGATACCCCTATGGAGACCATAGAAGAATTGCAGGCCCTGGCAGACGAAGTCTCCGCTGCTGGGGAGGCCTATGATTTTATCGAATTCTATCTGCCGCCCGTTACCTATAGCAGGGGCCTGGAGCTGAACATGCGGGCAATCAACCTCTACGGCAGCACCGGGCCGGATGGGACACGCACTACATTTACCGATACCGTCCATATTACGGCTTCCAAGCAGGCGCTCTGCTACGTTGACAACATTGACTTTGTCGGGGATGGAAGCGGCGTCGGCCTGTCGGCCTCCAACCGCGTCCACCTGACCAACTGCCGTGTGGCGGGCTGGCGGATCGGTGTGCTGGCCTATGGCAGCAAGACCTGGGTCAATCTGGGCGCGTGTGTGGTGGAGGACAACCAGATCGGCTTCCACTTCAACGCCACTGGAATCAATGTGTCCAGGTCAATCTACTCAGACAACCTATTCCAAAACAATACAACCGCCATCCTCCTGGAGCAGGTCCCCACCGATGTCGCCCTATCCTTTGACGGCAGCCGGTTTACCGGCAACGAGATCGACATCGACAACCGCTGTCACCAAGCCCTGAAGCTGGACGGGGCGGTCTTTGATTCGGCGCTCAAATAAGAGCTTGAAACAAAACAGGAGCGGGTATCACTCTTTCGGGTGATCCCCGCTCCTGCTTCATATTTGGGTGTGCAGATGTTCAAGTTCAGACTGGGTTAAGCCTGTATATCGTGTAATTTTGTCTATAGATTCTCCATCCTTCAGCATAGCGCGGGCGATCTCAAGGTTTCGGTTCTTTTCACCAATATTTTTCAAGATCTCCTGTAGCTTGCTCAATTCCACATAGATCACATGGATGGCGTCTGACAGCAGCGTATTGTCCTCATCGTGGCGCATGGATGGGGATTTTTCTGTCCGACAAGGAAAAAAGCGCAAGAAATACTGGATGTATTGCGCGCATTTTTTCGGAAGCCGGGCGGGAAAAGACCCGTTCAGACGGCGTGCCGAGAGATGCTGAACAGGCTCTTAGAAAAACAGGAGTAAAAAACTTGAGAAAAGCGTCCTCCTAGCGTTATAATAAAAGACAGAACAAAACGCCTGGGCATCCGTCCGGGGGACGAGGTGATAAAAGAAGTGGCAATCATCGGAATTGACCTGGGGACCACCAACAGTCTGGCAGCGGTCTGGCGGGACGGCAGGAGCGAGCTGATTCCCAACGCGGCGGGAGGATATCTCACCCCCAGCGTGGTGAGCATAGATGAGGATGGCGCTGTTTTAGTGGGTCAAGCGGCCCGGGAGCGGCTCATCTCCCACCCGGCGTGTACGGCGGCCTATTTCAAGCGGAGCATGGGGACTGAGAAGCGCTACAAGCTGGGCCAGCGGACCTTTTCCCCGGAGGAGCTGTCTTCGTTTGTCCTGCGCCGCCTGTGGGAGGATGCCGAGGCGTGGCTGGGGGAACCGGTCACAGAGGCGGTGGTCAGCGTCCCTGCCTACTTCACCGAGGCCCAGCGGGCGGCCACAAAACGGGCTGGAAAGCTGGCCGGCCTGCGGGTAGACCGATTGATCAACGAGCCATCCGCCGCGGCTATCGCGGGCCACATCGGCGCTGGAGAGGACGACAAGGTCTGTCTGATCTTCGACCTGGGTGGTGGGACGCTGGACGTATCCCTGGTGGAGCGGTTTGACAACGTAGTCAGCGTCACGGCGGTCAGCGGGGACAACTTTTTGGGGGGCCGGGATTTTGATGTGATCATCGCCAAAGGCTTCTGCGAGGACTGCCGCCTGGATTACGACGCCCTGCCATCCCAACAGCAGGCCCTGCTGGCCCGGCAGGCGGAGGCCTGTAAAATGGCCCTTACCACCCAGGAGCCGGTCCTGATGGCGGTGTCCACCGAGCAGATCTCGGCCTCCCTCCTCCTCACCAACGAGTGGCTCATCCGCAAGAGCGGGACCCTGTTCCGGCGAATGCTTGCTCCGGTGCGCAAGGTCTTGCTGGATGCCGGGCTGTCCGCCGGGGATCTGGATGAGTTGGTTTTGGTGGGGGGGTCCAGCCGGATGCCCGCAGTCCGCCGGTACATCTCCAAAAGCCTGAACCGCACCCCGGTCAAAGGGGTGGAGCCAGACAACGCCATTGCCCTGGGGGCTGGAATCTGCGCGGGCATGAAAGCCCGCACCCCCGGCCTGCGAGAGCTGGTGCTGACCGATGTGTGTCCCTTTACCCTGGGGGTCAACGTCCTCAACCACACCGACCCGGAGCGGGATCTGATGTCCCCGATTATTGAGCGCAACAGCGTCCTCCCTTCCAGCAAGGAGCGGATTTACGCCACCTCCATGGACAACCAGAATAAAATCGTGGCCAAGATCTATCAGGGGGAGGAGCGCTACTGCGAGGACAACCAGTGCTTGGGCTGGCTGGAGATCCAGGTTCCCCCCGCCCCCAGAGGGGAACAGACGGTACGGATTCGCTTTACCTATGACATCAACGGCCTGCTGGAGGTGGACCTGCTGGGGAAGGATGGACAGACCGCCCATCTGCTGCTCAAGAACGACGATATGGACGAGACCGAGCTGAACCGGCGTCTGGAGGAACTTCAGCACCTCAAGCTCCATCCCAGAGAACAGGAGGAAAACCGGACCCTAGTGGCGCGGGGACAGCGGCTGTACGCCGTGACCGTGGGCCCCCTCCGGGAGCAGGTGGCCGAGCGGCTGGACTGGTTCCAGAGCGTCCTGGCCAGCCAGGAGCCGCTACGGATCGCAAAAGCTGTCCGCCGGATCAACCTGTTTTTCGACCAGGTGGAGGCCTATGTGGGAGACGTGGGTCTGCCGCCTGAACCCTTTGACCCCCTGGACTGGGAGGAGGATTCATGAACTGGCCTTGGAGTGCCCTGGGACTGCCCGGACCCTCTGACCTGTCCGCCGTCCGCCACGCCTACGCCGAGTGCCTGAAAACCACCCACCCGGAGGAGGACCCGGAGGGGTTCCAGCGGCTCCACAGCGCTTTTCAGGCCGCCAGCCGTATTGCCCGGCAGCGGAAACGGGAGGACCCGGCGGAACACAGCGATCCCGCCATCCCCCCAGAGCACGAGGGTAAGCGTATCGACCTTACGAAGAGGTCCCTGGAAACGGAGACAGATAAGGACCAGACACACCAGGCACCTACTGGGGACAGCCAGGAATGGGACTATGACGATCTTATCAATGGTGAGGAGGCGCCGCCCAAGCCGGAATCGGACTGGGATTACGACCAGCTCATCGCCGAGGGAGAGGCGGAACGGGCGGCCTTCCGTCGCCAGTCGCTGCCCAGACAGGAGGAACCAGCATTTTCCGAGCGGGAGGCTAGAGCCTGGCGGGACGCCGAGGCCGCCCTCCACGCCATTGAGAATTTTTATAGTATGGAGCTCCCGCTGGCCGAGTGGAAGCGTTTTTTTCGTGGCTCCCTGTTCAACAGGGTTAAGGACAACGCCGATTTTATCTTCGGTTTGGAGGACTTTATTACCCGGAACCCCTCCCTCTCTAAAAATGTAAAAGTGGCCCTGTTTATGGCCCTAGGGCTGGACAACGGAGTAAAAAATCCCCTGCACCGCGCCCTGTATCACCAGCTGGTGGACAGCTATCACGCCCTTTACGCCCCCTTTGGCAAAGGTAAGGGCCCTGTTCATGTCAAGGAAATTTTATACAAAGTATTTCATCCGTTCAAATACAAACATCGCACCCCGGTTGTTATGGCAGTTGTGGCCGTGATGTGGATAGGCACGTTGATCGGTCTGAACTTCGGAGGGGTATCCAAACCAGAGTCCTCCCAGGACCGGATCTGCGCCTATCTGGAGGAGGACTTTGGCCGTCCTTTCCGCTACCGGTACGATCTGGAGGCAGAGGGCCAAAGCGGTCTGTTCTCTCCGGTGGACTCCAAGCTGGTATTTCAAGGCGAGATCCGGGGAAAACGGGATTTGGAAAACGGCGCGCGGGGCTATGAGACTAACTATGCCGCCGTTCTCCTGCGCCAGGAGCTAGAGCGCTTTGGAGATGCGTGGTCCTTCCCCCTGACTTTTAACACCCAAGAGGGGGAGAAACTGACCCGGTGGGAGGCTCCTGACGCCTACTATTTCTCGATCCCCATCCTGGGGGCGGGAGAGGGCATTGAGGCCCTGGGAACCCTGCTGGAGGAGCTGGAGCAGGAGACTTGGTATACCACGATGCCGCCTGTATTTCGTATTGTCCTCTGCCACGGGTCCATGATCGCCTGTGACTATGATACCGATCAGATCGGCGGCTTTGACGGGACGATGCTCCGCGCCCAATATGACGCCCAATTCTGTTACCGCTACGCCGGCTTTCTTGTGAAAGAAAGCGGCGCCCCTGATAAGGACATCGGCCCTGGTGCAATTTTGCTGGAGCAGGGGATCGTCCAGGTCCAGGAGGACCTCTATATCTGGATCAATGGCCTGGACCGGGACCGGACCGAGCGGATGCAGTATTATGTCCGGGTCAACGAGGAGAAGGTGGTCTGGGAGATCTACTGCGTCCCCCTCCCAGGAGAGCCCGCAGACGATTTTTCCGGCTATCTCCCCTCTACCGTAAACCGTCTGGATTCGGGGGACTGGGTGAGCTGCTACCGTCCCCGGCTCTCCTATACAGTCCCCACGGCGTCCAGCTAATTCACTTCTCTTTGGGGAACCTTTTTCCGCCGTACCCGTCAAAGACAGAGAACCGCAAGAGACAGGCGCCCGTCTCCTGTGGGAGACAATCAATTTAAGGAGTCTATTCTTATGAAAAAAGAACGCATTCTGTCTTTGACCCTCTCAGGGGCCATTGCCCTGACCCTGTTCTCCGGCTGTGCCGGAGGAAAGCCCTCCGAGACGCCGCCGCCCTCGGAGCCGCCCGTCAACAGCGTCGCGCCCATAGAGAGCAGTCAGCCGGAGGCAAGTGTCACACCAGAAGCGAGCGCGACCCCTGCCCCAACGCCCACGCCAGAGGAAAGTACAGTCCCAGAAAGTACAGCTCCAGAGGCAAGCACCAAACCCAGCGCTACTCCGGCGCCCTCTGCCACGCCTAAGCCGTCCGCCACTCAGAAACCGGCGGCCACGCCAAGCCCCACGGCCAAACCAACCACAACCCCAAAGCCTACGGTCAAGCCAACAGCCACCCCAACTCCGACTCCTACGCCCACACCCACCCCCACCCCAACCCCGGAAGTGAGCGGCGTATCGGTGTCCACTATCTGGAGTGAGATCGCCCAGATGGAGCTTCCGTCCATGTCGGCGGCCGACAGCGAGATCCTCTCAGCTCTCTATGGCATAGACAGCGCAGACCTGGAGGAGTATGTGTGTCAGATACCCCTGATGAACGTCCAGGCCACAGAATTTTTCCTGGCCAAGGTGGTGGATGGGAAGATGGATACCGTGAAAGCTGCCGTCCAAAACCGGCAGGCCGCCCTGGAGGAGCAGTGGAGCCTGTATCTCCCGGAACAGCTGGAACTGGTCCAAAATTATAAGCTGATCACCAACGGAAATTACATCCTCTTTGCTGTCAGCTATGAGGCCGATGCGGTAGCGGAAATTTTCAACCGGTATACAAAATAGAACGCCCCCGGCAAAAGGGGTAGATAGAAGGTGGCCCATTGGTTTTTTCCAGCCTGTATTTTTTCTTTTACTATCTAGCGGCAGTCCTGGTGCTCTACTATATCACCCCCCTCAAGCTGCGCAATGCCGTACTGCTGGTCTTCAATTTAATTTTCTACGGCTGGGGGGAACCGATCTATCTGTTTCTCATGCTGGCAACGGTGGCCGGTGACTACGCCGCCGGCCTGATCATCGCCCGATGTCAGGCGCGGGGAAACCAGCGGGGGGCCAAGATCACAGTGGGCGCCGCGGTGGCGTTCAATCTGGGACTGCTGTTTTTCTTTAAATACTGGAACTTCTTGGCCGGCGTCCTTCCGCTGCCTGTGATAGAGGGACTGTCCCTCCCAATCGGGATCTCCTTCTATACCTTCCAGGCGGTGAGCTACCCGGTGGACGTCTACCGGGGGGACGCCCGGCCCCAGAAGAATCCCATCAGCTTTGCCACCTTCGTCACCCTCTTCCCACAGCTCATCGCCGGCCCCATCCTCAAATACAAGGATCTGGACCGTCAGCTTGACCAGCGGGATTACAAGGTGGAGCAGTTCGCCTCCGGGGTACAGATCTTTGTGGTGGGGTTTGCCAAAAAGGTCCTGCTGGCCAACAACCTGGGCCAGCTGTGGGAGTATTATCATACCCTGCCCGCCGGACAGCTCACCACCGCCGGGGCCTGGCTGGGGATCATCGCCTTTTCCCTCCAGCTCTATTTCGATTTCTCCGGCTACTCCGACATGGCGGTGGGCCTGGGCCGGATGCTGGGCTTCGAGTTTATGTGCAACTTTCACTATCCCCTTATCTCCCGCTCCCTCACTGAGTTCTGGCGGCGGTGGCACATCTCCCTGGGAACCTGGTTCCGAGAATACCTCTATATCCCCCTGGGGGGCAACCGGGTGTCCCGTCCCCGGCTGTTTTTTAACCTGATGCTGGTGTGGGCCGCCACCGGGATTTGGCATGGAGCCAACTGGAATTTCCTTCTATGGGGACTCTACTTCGGAGTGCTGCTCATTGTGGAAAAGAGCTTTCTGCTCGCCTGGCTGGAGCGGCTTCCCCTCCCTCTCCAGCACCTCTATGCACTCTTTTTTGTCCATGTCAGCTGGGCCATCTTCGCTGTGGAGGATCTGCCGCAGCTGGGGGCCTATCTGGCCGCTCTGTTCGGCATGGCCCAAGGGGGCGCGGTAAATGGCGCTTTCTTCTATTACCTGCGCTCCTTCCTCCCTATGCTGTGCATCGCCGCTCTGGCCGCGACCCCCCTGCCTACCGCCCTGTGGCGCGCCCTGCCCAACAAAGGGAAAAAGGTTCTGCTCCCCGCTCTGCTTCTGGCTGGACTCTTCCTGTGTACCGCCTATCTGGTAGATGGGACCTACAATCCGTTCCTGTATTTTAAATTTTAACATAAACAAATTTATGTTAAGTGCGGCACTGCTGCCATCTGTATCACAACTTAGAGAAGTGCTCAAAATTGCTGATACTGTCTCCACCCCTGAAAGGGGTGGAGACAAGTAAGCGCGCGATTGCTGTTTTTGAGAACTGCTATAAACTGTGGAGGCTGCGATGAATAAACGATATGCTGTTTTTATCACGGCGCTTTTCTGCGCTTTTATCGGCGTTTTTCTGCTGGCCGGACTGATCACCCCCGACCGGACTTTCTCCCCGCTGGAGAACCGCAACCTCCAGCAGTTCCCCAAGCTCACCCTTGCCAAGGTGAAGGACGGTAGCTTCATGCGGGAGTTTGAGACCTATGTCACCGACCAGTTTTTTGGCCGGGACGCCTGGATAGCGGCCAAGGCCGTGGGAGAGCGCATCCTGGGCAAGCAGGAGAACAACGGAGTCTATCTCTGTAAGAATGATACCCTGATCACCCGCTTTGACCCGCCAGATGAGGCACTGGTAGCCAAAAACCTGGCCTATGTGGAGCAGTTTGCCCAAAAGAGCGGGATTCCGGTATACTTCTCCCTCATCCCAGGAGCGGTGTCCATTTGGGCGGACCGGCTGCCCGCCGGGGCGCCTAACGCCGATCAAAAGGCCATTTTAGACCAAGGCCAGGCCGCCGCGCCCAGCGCCCGCTGGTACGATACCTACACCCCCCTATGGGACCACCGGGGGGAGGACATCTACTACCGCACGGACCACCACTGGACCAGCCTAGGGGCCTACTACGGCTACACCGCTCTGGCCCAGGCGTTGGGCTTCTCTCCGGTCCCCCTGTCCGACTATACCAAGACTACCGTCAGCCAGGACTTTTACGGCACGATTTACTCTTCCTCCGGGGTGCGCTGGGTCAAACCGGATGTGATTGACACCTATGTCCCGGATACCGGTATTACCGTCACCTCCTATACCTACGACAAGACGGGCCGCCCAGTGGAGGAGCCCCGCCCCCTCTACGATACTTCCTATCTGGAGGTCAAGGATAAGTACTCCATGTTTTTGGGAGGCAACCAGTCCCTGGCGGTGGTGCGCACCCAGAATGCGGGGCCAAAAATTGCCATCATTCGGGACTCCTACGCCGACTCCCTTGTCCCCTTCCTCACCGCCCACTGCTCGGAGATCCACCTCATTGACCTGCGGTACTACAAGCTCTCCTTGTCCGAGTATCTGACGGAACACCAGATTGGCGCTGCTGTGGTTCTCTACAGCGCGGCAAATTTCGCCTCAGACCAAAATTTCCTCTGGCTGACCAGATAGATGTGTATGCTGCGTGAGCCCCTCCCCCGGAATAGGGGAGAGGGGCTCACTTTTTTTGAGAAATCGCTCTTTCGGAGTCGAAACAATCAAAAAGGCAGGTTTTCCGTATTCTTTGAGAAAAAAAGGTTTGACAAGCTGGAAACAATGTGTTACAATCCGGTTACAGATTTAGAGAATACGAATCAGACAAGGAGGGTTTCTATGGCGAAAGAAAATATTCCACTGACCTACAAGGGGCACCCGCTCCGCCGCAAGGATAATCTCATCTACTACGGCAGCATGGCCGACAAATACATCATTATGCTCCATGTTCTCAATACCAAAAAGGTACAAGATTTGGATGTAGCAACCAAGGTCTCGGTCCAGCTCCAGTTTACTGACCCAGATTTAAAGAGCCGGGACCGGGTGGTCAAGAAGAGCGAAAAGGACAGCCTATATAGCGCGATGGATGTGGCCGCTGTTTGGCTGACCAGAGCGCTGGCTGGGAAATAACCAGAACGATGTACAAAAGAATCCCGGTCTCAGGCAGGCGGAATGCTCCCCTGTGGAACAGAGATGCTGCCGTGCCGGGTCAACTGTTGAATGGAGGACTGACACCAATGACAATAAAGAATTTCCTGCGTACCACCGCTGCGGCTGCAGCTATCACCTGTGTCTGTATTGTGGGGGCCAGCGCCGCCAGCGTAGGCGTTGGAACGGTCAATGCCGACGCCCTGCGCCTGCGGGACAGCGCCAGCACCGAGGGCGCCATCCTAGCTACCGCGCCCCAGGGAGATGCTGTGGTCATTTTGGAGGACGTAGGAAATAACTGGTATAAAGTGGACTATAAAGCAGTCCAGGGCTATATGTCCGGCGAGTTCCTCACCGTTGCCCAGAAAGCTGATGTGGCCATCGGGTATGGCAAGGTAGACGCCGACGGCTCCAGCCTCAACGTCCGCAGCGGTCCGGCCACCACCTTTGACAAGGTAGCCGTCCTCCCCGCTGACGCAGTGGTGGAGATTGTAGGGATCGACAGCGGCTGGTATAAGATTACATATAATGGCGTTACCGGTTATGTCAGCAGCGAGTTCATGACGACCACGAAGGAATCCGGAGGCTCCAGAGGGGATGAGACCACGGCCCCCGCCCCTGCTTCCAGCTTGGGCCAGCAGGTGGTCAGCTATGCCAAGCAGTTCCTCGGCACCCCCTATGTCTACGGCGGCAACGGCCCCAGCTCCTTTGACTGCTCTGGCTTTACCAAATATGTCTATTCCCACTTTGGATATACCCTCAACCGCACCGCCACCGGGCAGCTCTCCAACGGGAGCAGCGTCTCTAAGTCCCAGCTCCAGCCCGGCGATCTGGTCTTTTTCAACAACGGCCGTACCTCCAAACCGGTCTCCCATGTCGGCATCTATATTGGGGGCGGACAGTTTATCCACGCCTCTACCAACCGGTATGTAGTCCAGATTGATAATCTGGCCTCCGGCTACTATGCCGGTGTCTACGTCTATGGCCGGCACATCTTCTAATATGCAAGTTCCCGCTTCTTCTGAAGCGGGAACTTTTCTGATAGGATAGAAAAAAGCGGCGCCGGGCAGGCGCCGCTTTTTTTACTGGATGGAGAGATTACTCCTGCGTGTCTTCGG
>JAAWBF010000046.1 GCA_022792555.1 Oscillospiraceae bacterium | reverse complement strand
CCAACCTATACTACTGTTCAGAGGATGGCGTCCCCAATTTTGTCCGTGCAGCCCGCGTCGGCAGGGACGGCAGAGCAGATTTCCCCTTTGAGCACGCCTCGGAGTATGTGGTGGTTCTCGACAGCAGACCCCATACCTCTGTACAGCCGGATCCAAAACCCGAACCGGAACCTTGGACCAATCCTTTCTCCGATGTAGACCCCAAGGCGTGGTACTTTGACGCGGTGTCCTATGTCTGTCAGTCCGGTCTGATGCAGGGGACCGGCAAAGACGTCTTTTCTCCAGACGCTGTCACCACCCGCGGCCAAATCGTTACCATCCTATACCGGTTGGAGGGAAGCCCAGAGGCCGGCGTTCCTGTGTTTAACGACCTCTTCGGTACTTACTGCGCCGATGCTGCCACCTGGGCCGCCGCGTGTGGTCTCTCCAAGGGCTATGGAGATGGCCGTTTCGGTCCTCACGATCCAATTACCAGGGAACAGCTTGCGGCTCTCCTCTACCGCTATGCCCAATACAAAGGGCTGACTCTCTCGGAGGCCGACCTTGCCGCCTTCCCTGACGCAGGCCAGATCTCCCCCTTCGCCCTCCAACCTCTCCGCTGGGCAGTCCATGAGAAACTTATTTCAGGCTATAACAACGGCCTCCTTGGCCCAAAAGACACAGCCTCCAGAGCACAGGCCGCTGCGATTTTCCAGCACTTTTGTACCTTGCTTCCCGCGTAAACAACAGATAACCGGGTCTTTAGAATAAAGCAGTTGCTTCTGGAAACAAAAGCAGGCGCTTGCTGGTTGCAGGCGCCTGCTTCATTTGGGGTAAGAAGCTGTACCAATCGTCTCAGCACCCATCTTTGCGGCCAGAATTGCCGCTGACTGCGTTGAAAAATCTTGCAATACACAACGTATTCCTGTGATTTTTCGCCTTGCCATCGACGATTTTGTCTCGCAAATCTGAATTCTTCGGCTATTCGTACAGCTTCTAATTATCTTTTATACCTGATGGCAATAAAAAGTCCTATGAGCAGTGTGATTACAGATATGACAAGTAACAGGATGGCTGATTGCTGGGATGCCGAAGCTGTCTGTCCATCGGGCGGGGCAAAACCGCCGCCGGGCGGTGAAAAGCCCCTATTATCCCCCTCCTTGGAGGGGAGATTTCCTTCTATCCCTTGTGTGTCTGACTCTAATGGTGTGTTGTTTATTTCGTCAGAAATGTCAACAGTTTCATCTTGTGTAGATGGAGGTGTTTGACCATCTCTGCTGTCAGGGCCGCCAATTCCGCCGTGGCCGCCTGGCTGGCCTGCGTTGTTCATGGTTCCCATATCGGACAGGTTCAGCTCATCCGCATTGATCAGAGTATCCCGCTGCGCATTTTGCTGTTCACTGGTGGAGGGGATTGTTCCCGTCAGCTGTCCTTGGATGCTCTCCTGCCGGAGAGAGCAGAAGGAACGCAGTGTTTGTATGCCGGTCTCAAATTCCTCATAGGTGCAGAATTTCGTGGGGTCTTTCTCTACATAGTCAGCAATCAGCGTATAGGCTTCCTCGATGATCTGCGCCGCGTCTACCGTATTCAGAAATTCCGCATACAGTTCATGATATTGCTGCGTATAGGACTCATCGGAGAAAATCCATCCTTGCATGGGACGGTCGGAGAGTACATCGTTAATGGCGTCATTAACAGCCGAAACCGCCGAGTTTGCCTGGAAAGTCCCAAAGGCCAGGTTATAGTCCCACGGGATCATAGACAGCCGGCCAGCTTCCTCATACAGATAGTAGTTGTGGATCATGCTGCCGGTGTAACTGTCTCCGTTGACCACAAAGTTGTGGACAACAAAATAACGAAGTACCGCATCTATATCCAGAACCTCCTCCAAATTCTCATAGCTGGAAAGGGATTTCAGAGAGGCGATCAGCCGCGCCTGATCTGCATCAGAGCTGTCAGTTTTCGCACTGTTAAAAATATTGGGGTAGCTGTCTGGGTCATCATCAATGTATTGTAGCTTCACATCAGATGAACCTCCAAAGCGAAAGCCTCCGCCGTCCTCGGACATGGAGTTTGGGTCAAAATTTTCAAGGTCCATTTCGCCGGGAGGGAGATCCGGCGGCTGGCGCACTGTATCCTGTTCAGCAGGAGGATTCCCGCCCTCTTCATCTGAGGAGCCTGCAAAGCCGTTCATATCGAAGCGGCGGCCATTGCCCCGGCCGCCGCCAAGGCTCATGCTGTCCGGTTTATAGAGCTCGCCGCAGTCGCTGCCGTAGTTACGCTGTAAAAAGGCCTCCTCGACACCCTCTACCGCCAGATACAGCCCCCAATCCTCGCCGTTTACGGTCATATACACATAACTGCTCAGAGGGCTTGGCACGCCGAAAGCGTTCATCATCTGATACGTCAGGTAATCCTTCATCATGGTGTTGTCCTGGATCAGATTGTTCAGACTGAGCTTATCCAGACCATGATAGCTCTTAGCATTGTCATATTGGTCAAATTCGATTTTAAAGCTGTACCGGCTGCTCCCCATGGCGGCAACAGAGGTGAGGGAGGTATTGCCCTTTGCACGAATGCCCACATTTTTGTAGATCTCGCCGTCAATGACCACATTGCAGGGGCTGTATTCCTCATTTTTACAGGTCTCAATAAACCCGTCCCAGTCATCCATGACGATTTCTATGGTATGTACGCGAGAAGTGTCGAACAGCCGGTTTTCATACCCTATGCTATTGCCGGCAGATTGAAGGCCCAGGGCTGTGCCATTCATAAAAAACAGCGTGAGGAGTAGAGAGAGGACAACGGCGGCAACGCAGATGCGATCCATATACTTGTGCGTTGACATGACGGTTCCCCCTATCCCATGTAGTCGCCGTTGTAGCTTACTAATACTGCACTGTGAACCCACTCCATCTCGGAGAGCGTGTTGACAAAATCCGTATTGTCGTCTTTGAGGCGAATCTCCAGATTCAGCTCGATAGAGCCTTTCTGAACGGACTTGCTTTTTACCACACATCGCTGGGTCTGGGTCTCAAGATATTGCTTGGCCTGCTGTTCCGCTTTGCGGTTATCACATTGGATAACAATAATATAGGGGTTATAAGCGCTTTTTTTGTTGACAAAGACCAGCAAAATCAGGCCAATGACAACCCCGCCGAGGATGGCCAGTGGGATCATTCCGGCTGCCAGCACGATGCCCTCGGCAATCGCCCAGAAGAGAAACGCGATGTCCAACGGCTCCTTGATGGCGGTGCGAAAACGGACAATGGATAATGCGCCTACCATGCCGAGGGACAGCACCACATTGCTGGTGACAGCCAAAATGACGAGAGTGGTAATCATGGTCAGGGCGATCAGCGTGACCCCAAAGCTGGAGGAATACATCACGCCTTGGTAGGTCTTTTTGTAGACGAGAAAAATGAAAAGACCAATACCAAAGGCCAATGCAAGGGCAAGCACCATGTCGAGGAGACTGATGCTGGCTATATTTTCCAGAAAACTGGATTTAAAAATGTCGTTGAATGTCATCGAAAAACTCCTTATGTATTATGTTTGCCGGAGTCCCCCTCCGCCCGAAGGGGGACTCCATCTGTTCAGCTATAGATTTGGCAATTCATGTTTGCCGGGATCTCCTCGCCCGAGGGGCGGGGAGATCCCAATGATTTGTTCAACCATAGATTCGGCACTGGGCGTATTTGGAGAAAGAGGAAGTGTGCCGTCCCTCTAGTTGGATGATGTCACGAATGATAGACGGAAGAAAGGCGTCCCATTTGATCTCCAGGATGATAGGTGCGTCTCCTGCTGGGATCGTGACGCCTGGGTACAAAAAGTTTGTGCAGCACAGGCTGGTTCGGATATCGTAGTCCAGCGTGATTCGAACGTTGCCCGCCGGATAGACATACGGCTCGCGAGTATAGTCCACGATGGTTCGCGGCTGGAGCAGCTCAGTGCGCATTTTACTGTAGAGTTCCCGCACTAATGGCCTGCCGCTGCCCAACATCCATGACAGATCATTGTGCAGAATCGCAGATACCTCTGGAACGGTGAGTACGGCGCTTTGTTTGTTTCCCAGCCCGCCCAGCTTGCTCTTTTTTTCCAAATGTATCACCGAGGTATCCCCGTTGTAATAACGGATGCGGAATTTTTCCCGGCGGCTGACCCCGTTCAGCTTTTCTTTTAGTGCCTTGTCTGAGGGGGTATCGAAGTATAAGCTGCGGATCAGATAGGTTCCACCTATTGCGTGCTGATCTGCCTGTGCAATGGCTCGCAGGCGCTGCCTAAGGGTCAGCATATCCAGATATGAGATCTCGTGTTTCCACTCATGCCGCAAATCCACGTTGACTACAGCCTCCTTTCAACTAGTACTCCACCAAGCTAGAAAGTTGTTGCCTTTTGGCAGGCTTTCCGCATGACTGCGTTGTCGTCTTTGGTGAGCGTCAGCCCACCCGAATCCTTCGCATTGTCCTGCAAAAATCCTGCTCCAAATTCATCCTGCAATTTCTAACTTGATGAGGTGCTAGGGCTTGTTTGACAAGTCTCAAACAAGGCCTGGATGGAACTATTATAAAGGAGGAACTTAAAAGCAACTTTAAAAAGGACTTGTTTTGGGGGGATATTTTTCCGAAAAAAGTGCAGATATGCTTTGCTGTTCATTATTTTGCTCTTGTTTTTTGCAGTCTGTAACGATACAGTAGAGGACAAGGAAACGCCTCTGGAGGATATGGGGCATAACAGGAGGGATACCCGATGCGGATTTTAGTAGCCGATGACGAGCCAGAGATGACCATGGTATTGGAGGCCCTGCTCAAACGGGAACATTACTCTGTGGACGCGGTCTACAATGGGCAGGACGCTTTGGACTATGGGCTTGCGAAAAATTATGATGGTATCATTCTGGACATCATGATGCCAAAACTAGATGGGCTCCAGGTCCTGCGGGCTCTGCGGGCCAAGAATATTGCCACACCGGTCCTGTTGCTGACAGCAAAAAGCCAGATAGAGGATCGCGTTGCTGGACTGGACAGCGGAGCGGACGATTACCTGCCTAAGCCGTTTGACAATCGGGAATTTATTGCGAGAGTACGGGCATTGACCCGCCGGAGTGGGGAGTATACACCGAAGATCCTTACGGCCGGGAACGTTACGCTGGACTGCGCTACCTTTGAACTAAAGTGCGGCTCCTCCTGCATTCGATTGGGCAACAAAGAGTTCCAAATATTGGAGCTGCTTATGCGGCAGACTGGGCGGCTCATTTCCACAGAGCAATTTATGGCGCACGTCTGGGGCTATGACAGCGAGGCGGAGATCAATGTGGTTTGGGCTTATATCTCCTATCTGCGGCGCAAGCTGGAAGCGGTGGGAGGCAGCGTCCGTATTACCGCCCGCCGGGGGCAGGGATACTTGTTGGAGGAGAGGATATGATTCGCTCCCTGCGGCGGAAGTTTATTTTGATTGCTATGATATCTCTGGTTGGAACAATGGCGGTTCTCTGTACAGCAATCGGTATTGGTAATCACTATATCACCACCAATCGAGTGGATCATGCAATCTTCCTCCTGCGTCAAAATGGTGGGATCTTTCTGCCGCCCGGTCCGCGTTCTGATCCGTCGAACTTTGAGTTTCAGATCACCCCGGAGACACCCTTTGAAACACGGTATTTCATCGTTGAGCTTACCGCGCAAGAGGAAATCAAATCAGTCAACTTAGATCATATTGCCGCACTGGACCGGCAAACTGTGGCAGATACAATCAGTCAGATTATAGATACCAGGGCAAAGCGGGGATATGTAGATCATTACCGCTTTGGCGTGTTCCCAGAGGCAGGCGGCGGGAATACCATCATCGGTTTGGACTGCTTTCTCCAGCTTCAGTCGGCAAATAATATGCTGCGCGTCACAGCCGCCATATTTTTGAGCTGTGTCCTGATCGTTTTTGTTCTGCTGCTCTTTTTGTCTAAACGGGCAATTCAGCCTTTTGTCGATAATCTGGAGCGGCAGCGGCAATTTATTACCGATGCCTCTCACGAGCTGAAAACACCGTTGGCTATTTTATCGGCGGATATGGGGCTGCTGGAGGACACTTATGGAGAGGACAAGTGGCTGGAGAGCGCACGGTCACAAATTATTCGGCTGGATAAGCTCATAAAAAATTTGGTAGAATTGGCGCGGACAGAAGAGACAATCAAAGAAGATGCGGTGACATGTTTTTCAATCAGTGAGGTTGCCCAGGCCAATGTAGACGCATTTCAGCCGTTAGCGAAAGCAGATGGAAAAGAGCTGACAGCAGAGATAGCAAATGGGATCCATTTAAAAGGGGTCCAGGATAATTTTTTTCGTCTATTTTCCATCCTGCTGGATAATGCGGTTAAATATTGCGATCCAGAAGGGACAATCCATCTGGCGGTATCCCTGAGGGGGCGGAATATTTGTGTCTCTGTATCCAATCCCTGTATAGGAGTGGACACGACCAAGCTCTCGCGATACTTTGACCGTTTTTATCGGGCGGATTCCTCCCGCGCCCGCTCTACCGGTGGGTATGGAATTGGACTATCTACCGCTAAAGCCATTGTCATCCGGCACAAGGGCCGCATTTCTAACCACTATGCGGACGGGGTTATTACCTTTACCGCTGTAATTCCACAGACAAGTTGAGCGCTGGCAAAAGGACAAATCAATGACTTTATCTTTTTTACAATGATATCCTAATTTTATGTCTCTCTTTCTAGTAAACAAGGTTATATTAAAAACCTTATCCGTGCTGACATAGCTAAAAACAAATAGAGGGATTTCCTGCATACTAAACAATAAATGACAAAGCATCTCCCATCCTATTTTAGGGTAGGAGATGCTTTTTATGATCTGCCCATTGTATAGCCAAATAATGACCATTTGTAAGATTGAATTTCTGTTATTTTATTATTCCTGAATACCGCCTATGTCCAGGCGGCAGCGGGGATTCTGTGTGTAAACCCGTGTGTAATCTTCTGTAAAGTGAGATTTACTTTTTGTATAACTCGTTTTTGGTTTTGTATAATGTATTATGCTTTAAACCGTTGCGGCAGTAAGAAAACCACCAGAATCATTAAAATTCCGGTGGTTTTTCTTTGGAGCAGGGTACGGGAATCGAACCCGCCTTCTCGGCTTGGGAAGCCGATGCACTACCAATGTACTAACCCTGCAAAAATGATTGAGAGAAAGCAGACAGCTTGACCTGTAAAGACATATGTATTCTAACATAGATAGGACAGCGTTGTCAAGAAAAAATTGTAATTATCCTACACACACCAGATTCCATCCCGTTATACGAATCATTGCCGGACCAGACCTAGCCATTGTATCAAAAGTTGAGTTCTATCGTTGATTTCTACTTGCGTTTTACTAGAACCAGTAGTATACTCATAATAAGACTATACGACCTACGGAAACCGCATTTGAAAGGATGGATATTACCATGGTAAAGATTTTGGCAATTTCTGGCAGTCCGAGAAAAAAGTCCACCTATACCGGACTGGAGGCCGCTCTAGAGGGGGCCAAGACTGTAGCCGGTGTGGAGGTCGAGCTGGTCGAACTGCGGGGACGGAAAATCAACCCCTGCATCCACTGCAATAAATGTCTGCGGGACGACTCCGACCGTTGCACCGTCTACCACGATGATATGGACGAGCTCTATGATAAGTTTTATCAGGCCGATGGGATTATCATTGGCTCTCCGGTATATGACATGAATGTCACCGCCCAGCTGGCCAACTTCTACAGCCGCTTCCGCTCTGCCTGGAAGCTCAGTGTGGACGACCCCGCTTTCTTCCAGTACAAAGTGGGCGCTGCTATTGCTGTGGGCGGCACAAGAAACGGTGGCCAGGAGGCTGTGGTCCATTCTATCCTCAATACCTTTGCCACCCACGGAATCAACATTTGTACCTGCGGCGGCGGTGTCTACGGAGGCGCTATGCTCTGGAATCCCGGTGACGGCTCCACCACGATGGACGATCCGGAGGGGATCGAAAACTGCCGTGTCCTGGGTCAGAAGGTGGCCCAGGTGGCCAAGGCCCTTAAGCTGGGCAGAGAACAAGTCTAATCCACAGTTCAAGAGCTGGTCCCTCAAGGGGCCGGCTCTTTTTTTGTTACGGTTTTCTCCTATGTATCGTAGTATCGTCGAATGATTAAAAACATGCAGATAAAAAATAATGTTGCACGCTTTTAATCATTATGCTATACTGATGGTAGTAGGGAACTGACGTGGAGTGAAACCAAAAAGCACTGGAAAGGAAGTATGGGATATGAAAAAATCCGTAACACAGGCAATGGCGTGTCTCCTCCTTGTGGTATTACTTTGTGGGAGCATGGCAGGCTGTGGGACAGGGGACAATCCGCCGCCCCCACAGGATACACAAACCATTACACCAATCCCCACGCAACAGGTACAGGAGTCCGAACCGGCCGCTCCAGCGTTGTCAACCGCGGATCAGGAGCTGGCACAGATCCAAAAGGTGTACGACGTTCTGGAGGGGAAGGCAGAGGCAGATCTATTTTTGAAGAACGTACAGATCGTGGATGTTTACCGGGAGAAGACGGCTCCCGGAACGCTTCTGATCCTGGACGGCAGGATCATCGCAATTGACCCAGACGAGGATATTGTGAAAGCAAAGCAGGTTGTGGATGGAGGGGGACAGTACGCGCTCCCAGGGCTCATCGACGGGCACTTCCACTTTGAATCTCAACTGGTGACCCCCACCCAGCTGGCTGGGGCTATGGTGCCCCATGGGACCACCTCCATTATTGCTGAGTGCTGTGACTTTGTCAGTGCAGCAGGAGAGAATGCCATTCCAGCTGCCCAGACCCTATTCCAGGGGATGGAAGAACTGCCCTACCGGATATATCCCTTTGCGCCGGGCAAAAAAGTGCCCTACGAGACGGTCAAAATCATGCTTGACTGGGACTTTATCCTCGGTTTAGGTGAGATGAATAATATCAACTTCTCCAACGGAAATGAAGAGGACTTCCAAAAGGTAGCTTATACAAAAAGCCTTGGCAAACTGCTGGACGGGCATGTGGACGGTGGTACAAACAACCGGGAGAATTTCGCCCCGGCGGTCAACATTATGAACGACCATGACATCTGGAGCGGGGATTCCCTGGAGAACAACCTAAAGCTGGGACTGCCCTCCTTCCTGCTCTACGGCATGGGGCGCGTCACCCCGCTGGTGACAGAGATTCTGGAGCGGGACCTGCCCACAGACAACATTATGTTTTCCACAGACAACCTGGCGGTAGAACATATGGTCAAGACAGGACACATGGACGCCTGCCTGAACGAAGCTATGGATGTAGGACTGGATCCCATCACAGCCATCAAGATGTGTACCTATAACACGGCAAAACATTTTGGCCTGGAGGAGGAAATCGGCTCCCTGGCACCGGGCCGGTATGCAGATATTGTGCTCACGTCCTCTCTGTACCCGCTGGTTCCTACATCAGTCTATCAAAACGGCGTACTCGTGGCCCAGGACGGAGTACTGGAGGAGCGTGCAAAGGCCAATCTGGACTACAGCAGCCTGGTGAAGCCCAGTACCAGAGGGGTGGATGATCTCAAGGAGGAAGACCTGCTGGCAGAGCCGATAGAGCGCTCTGAGGATGGGACGCAGGCAAAGGTCATGGTATACAATTACTATGGCTTTGGAGAGACTGGGTACTTTAAGGAGGAGTGGCTGGAGGTAAAGGATGGAGTGATTGTGCCAGAGCTTAATGGAGAGCCCCTCCTTCACTATGCGGTTGTACAGCGCTACAGCGAGGGACAGCGGGTTATCCATACAGGGTACCTCAGACAGTTTCCGCTGGAGCAAGGGGCGGTAACTGTGGCGTTCTCTGCGCCCAAGCCCTATATGATCACATTTGGTGTGAATACAGCAGATATGCTTGTGGGGATCCGCACGGCGGACGAGTACAACGGCGCTTACATCCTGAGCAGGGACGGCACAGCAGTGGAGACAGTGCAGATGGATATCTATGGTATGATGACCGATTTTACAGTAGAGGAGCTGGGCAGCCGGTCCGAGGCGTTTACTCAGGCGCTTGCGGATATGGGACATGTCCACGACAGCCCAATCCTAATGTCTTTACTGGAACTGTTCTACCTCTCCGATCGATATGGCCTTTTGGCGTAATACCTATTTCCATGACAGCCCCACACGGCTTAAGCCGTGTGGGGCTGAGCGTGTCGAAAAAGTGACAAGCACTTTTTCGAGTTAAGCTACGGCCCGACTGTGTGCACGATCTGTCCGCTTCTGGCAGACAGGACACACCCTTGCGGGCCGAGCTGTGTTTTCCCCGCCGTACACGCCGCCGGGAAAAACGAATTTGACTTTTTTCGCGCCTGCGGGCACGAACTTTGCGAGGCTTTTTCGACAGCCTGTGGGGCTGTTTTCGGTCAGGGGTACCCTTTAGGGGGTGTCCAGTGACAGTCCGTTTGCAAGGCGGAGGATCCCTCTTGTCTCCTCCAAGGCGTGTACAGTATTGGCGCTGTTGCGCTGGCTGACGGCGTTCAGCAGAGTATTGACCAAAGCTACCGCTGCGGTATAAGAGATAAAGGTGCCGTCTTTTTTTACCTCTAGGATTACATCTGACAGGGGGAATAGGGAACTGGCCAGGTTGCCTAGAATAGATATGGTCTTGCAGCCGCGCTGTTTCCCAAATGTGAGTACGGAGTGGACAAAACCCTCCAGAGGGATGAACTCACAGCAGATGAGGAGATCCTGGTGGTCCCAGTGTTTGATGATATCGTAGGCGTCACCATTACCTGGGGTAATTAGCCTGGAGTTGTCCAAAAGTTCGTTGAGAAACTGACTTAGGATAAGGGCAGGGGCGATTGCACCCCGCAGTGCTACCACACCGATATGGCGTGCCTGCAAGATAAGGTCTACAGCTGTCCTGATATAGGCCGGGTCTAGTTCCCGGATAGTCTCTTCCAGGTTGATAAAATCTTGCTGGAACGGGTAAAAGAGTTCGTCACTCCCAGCGGTGTGCTGGTTAAACTGCCGGATGATGTCGAGACGGCCGGCCACCTGTCCCTTCAAGGCCTGCTGGAGCTCTTTAAATCTGGAGTACCCAAGAGCAGAGGCAAAACGCACAACGGTGGACTCACTCACCCCCAACAGAGTACCAACTTGGGCCGAACTCTGGAAGATAAACTCATCCGCATGGTTGAGAATATAGTCGGCAATCAGCTTGTGGCCAGGGCTCATCGTATGATAGCGGGCTTTGACGGATTGGATGATGTCCTGTGGCTCCATAGAAACGACCTCTTTCCTGATATATATACAAATAACTTGAAAAACAGCAAGGCTGTTTTTAAATCCCGCTCTGGACTCATGTTCCAGGGCGGGATTTTTAACGTCTTATACGGGCAGGATCCCCGCATAGGAGAACAGGTTATAGACCAATGCAGCAGCCTCTCCGCGGTTGGTGGCGGCAGTGGGGGCAATGCTGTCCAGGCGATCCCAGAGCAGATTCAGGGTGACACCAGAGGTGGTCTTTTGACTCATACTCAGCAGCCACACCCCTTCTCTGGCCCAAGAGGCATAGGGAACCAGAGGGTCGACATCTAGGAACGCGCCTTTTGCCTCATAAAAGCCCATATTTAAGATCTTGGACAGCCGGCCCATGATAGTGATAAACTGCTGGTGATCTACCTGGGCCTCCGGGTCAAAGCGCTCGTCGCCAACACCGTTCACCAAACCCATTGCGGCAGCGGTATTGACGGCGCCGCCGTACCATGCGTCCATAGACACATCAGTAAACTGACTCTCTCCCTCATAGGCCCGGCAGTTCAGGGCCTGAACCAGCAGGGCGCAGAGCTGGGCCCGGTTGAGCAGGTCTGCTGGACGATAAGTGCCGTCGCCGCTCCCTGTCACCAGGCCATAAGTCGCCAGCAGGTCGATCTCCTGGCTGTAGGGGGTTCCGGCGCTGTCGGAAAAGCCCCGGAAGGTGCAGGGAAGGCTATAGGCAAACGCGAGGGCGGCGGGGGTGACCGCCTGCCAGCCGTCGGGACCGCCGGTCCCTTCCAGCAGCTGGGCGTTCGAGGGGATGGCTTCCAGCAATGCGGCGAAGGCCGCCTGATTTTTCAGGGCATCCTCCAGCTTTATATACCACCGCCAGGATAAATCCAGCTGGAGATAACCCTCCGTATTT
>JAAWBF010000045.1 GCA_022792555.1 Oscillospiraceae bacterium | reverse complement strand
TAGATTCTCTTCAATCTGCATGGAGGCGGCAGTCCCCATCATGGGATCCTGAAACACACGGCCAATAAACTTGGCCCTTTTATGTTCAGGCAGGTGGGTCACATCGGTACTGTCGATGGTAATGGTCCCCTCGTCCACTGGGAAGACCCCAGCCACCGCGTTGAGCATGGTAGATTTCCCCGCCCCATTGCCTCCGATAACGGTGACAAAGTCCCCGTCGTGCAAGGTCAAATTCAGGCCGTTGAGAGCCACCTTTTCATTGACCGTCCCAGGGTTGAAGGTCTTATAAATATTCTTCAGCTCAAGCATGGGTATTGGCCTCCCTCTTCACGGGCTTTGAGAAATAGCGCCCCTTCCAATAGGGAACCGCCAGGAAGACGGCCACCACCAGGGCGGTGAGCAGCTTGAGATCGTTGGTATCCAGCCCCAAACGCAGGACGATCTGAATGACAATGTAGTAGATAATTGCCCCGATAACAGCGGACAGGAGTTTTAGCGCGAAGTTGCGGAACAACTTTCCCAAGAGCACCTCGCCAATGATAACCGCGGCCAGACCGATGACAATGGCGCCCCGGCCCATATCAATGGTGGAGCTGCCCTGATACTGGGCCAGCAGTGCTCCGGCCAGTGCCACCATGCCGTTGGAGAGCATAAGCCCCAGTACCTTGTTAAAATCGGTGTTGATCCCCTGGGCGCGGGCCATATTGGGGTTGGAGCCGGTAGCCCGGAGCGAGGAGCCCAATTCGGTGCCAAAGAACCAATACAGAACCAGAATCACGAGAAGGACAAGGACACATAGGATAAGCAGCGGATTCTCCCAGGAGAGCTTCCGAATATAGCGGGAAGAGACCAGCAATGGGAAGTTATCCACCCGGATGGCCAGGGTGGCCTGGGTTCCGGTCTGAGTCCCCCAACCCATGATCCGCAGGTTGATAGAGTAGAGAGCCAGTTGGGTTAAGATACCGGCCAAAATGGCCGGAATCCCGCAGACGGTATGAAAGATACCAGTTACCAGACCGGCCAACATTCCGGCCAGCATAGCGCAGAGCATAGAGATCCAGATGTTGCAGCCGTTCAGGGTGAGCAGTACACACACTGCGCCCCCAGTGGCCAAGGAGCCGTCCACCGTCAGATCGGCGACATCCAGGATACGGAAGGTGAGATAGACACCAATGGCCATAATGCCCCAGATCAGACCTTGTCCGGCGGCGTTTGGCATGGACTTGAGCAAGGTTGCCAGGAATTCCATTTTGATTCCCCCAACAGATTGTCTCGCGGCCCCCGTTTCCCGCACGGGGAATTTGGGCAGCTGATTTATTATTATAACAAAGACGGGCAGGAAAGGAAAGCCCTTTTCCCGCCCGTTTTGCTGTTTTATCATCAAAAAGCGATCACAGGTTCTTACTCCGTGATGGCCTCGTAGCTCTCAGGCGGGGTGATGCCTAGAGCATTGCAATTGCCCTCGTGGTACATCTTGGTTACATTGGGGGCGTACTCAATGGGCATGGTAGAGACATCGGCCTCCCCGCGGAGAATCTTTGCCGCCATCTCGCCGGCGGTCTGGCCCAGCTCGTAGTAGCTGATGGACAGGGTGGCAACGCCGCAGCCGGAGCAGATCCCAGACTCGCCTGCAATCACAGGAACCCCAGCGGGGATGACCACGTTGGCGATGGTTTCGGTGTTGTTAGCGGCGGTGTTGTCTGTGGGGATGTAGATCACGTCCGAGCTGTCGCAGGCGGTCTGGGTGACAGAGGCCAGGTCGTTTACATCGGTAAAGGCGTAGGGGGTACAGGTGTAGCCCATGTCAGTCAGATAGCCGCTGATGGTCTCAATCTGGTAAACCGAGTTGGGCTCAGCAGAGCAGTAGAGCAGGCCCACGTTCTTAGCCTCTGGGAACATCTCCTGGAGCATGGCGGCCTGCTCGTCCAGGGGGGCCAGGTCGGAGGTGCCGGAGATGTTGCCGCCAATCACCTGGGTGGATACGTCGTCCAGACCCAGCGCCACAGCGTAGTTGGTCACGGAAGTACCCAGGATGGGGATCTCAGAGGTGGCAGAGGCCGCTGCCTGGAGCGGAGAGGTGGCATTAGCCAGGATCAGATCCACCTCCTCGGAGAGGAAACCGTCCACAATCGTGCCGCAGTTGGCGAACTCGCCCCCCGCGTTACCCTCGGTGAAGGTGATATTTTCGCCGAACGTCTCGGTGAGGTAATCCTTAAAGCCCTGGGTGGCCGCGTCGAGGGCAGGGTGAGGGGCCAGCTGGCAGATACCAACGGTAAACTTCTCATCCGAGCCGCCGGCAGGCGCCTGGCTGGGTGTGGTGTAATCTGCGGGGGGGGTGGGAGTGGCGGCACTCCCCTGTCCGCCGGAGCAGGCGGCCAGAGAAAAGAGCATCGCGCCTGACAGGAGCAGTGCCGACAGTTTCGATAACTTCTTCATTTTCTTGTTCCTCCTAATTTGTGCAGGTTATATACTTTAGCGCTTTTAGGTGCTAAAGAGACCGGGCAAAAGAAAATGCCCTCCCGGCGATTTGCTTTATTATAGCGCCCTCTTATCCGGTTGTCAACTGTCAAAAGGGGTAAAAACCAGATTTTTTTGCTCCTATGCCATCACTTGCTTCACCAGGACAGGGCCTGGATCATGTATATTCTGCACCCTCCCCGCTGGGGAGGGTGCAGCCTGCTGCTAGAGCAATTCTTTGAGCGCGGCAACCAGCCGGTCGTTCTGCTCCGGCAGGTTGAGGCAGAAACGGACGTGATTTTCCCCCAGGCCGGGGAAAGAGGCGCAGTCCCGGAGCATGAGCCCCTGACGGATACAGTGATCGAAGACGGCGCCAGAGGTCAGCCCCTCCTTACACAGCCGCAGCAGGACAAAGTTGGCAGCCGGCGGGTAGACATGCAGGCTCTCCTCCTGCCGGAGGATGCCGCACAGCCGGGCCAGCTCCTGGTGGGTAAAAGTCCGGGTGCGCTGGATATAGGCGGTGTCCTCGAACATCTGGCAGCCGGCGGCGGCGGCCAGGGCATTGAGGGTCCAGGGGTTTTTAGTGCTGTTGATATAGGACAGCACCTCTTCGTTACTTGTCATGCCGTACCCCAGACGCAGGCCGGGGGCGGCGAAGAATTTGGACACCCCGCGGAGAATGAGCAGATTGTCAAACTCCTTGAGCAGGGGCACCGCGGTGATCTCCTCCAAGTTTGGGGCGAACTCCGCATAGGTCTCGTCCACCATGACGTAGGTTCCATTCGTCTTACAATGGGAGAGGATCCGGCGCAGGCCGTCCTGGTGGACCGCGCTGCTGGTGGGGTTGTTGGGGTTGCACAGGATAAGCAGGTCAAAGGAGGGGTCCAGCTTGGCACACAGGCCGTCCAAGTCGATTTGGAACTCCTGCTCCGGCTGGAGCTGGTAGGACACCAGCTCGCCCCCCTCCAGGCCGATCTCCCTGGCGTACTCGGAATAGGTTGGATTGATGAGCATGGCGCGCTTGGGGGCGATGTTTTTGATAAACAGGGAGATCAGCTCTGTGGCTCCCCCGCCTACTAAGATCTGATGGGGCTCCGCTCCAGTGTATCGGCCAATTGAGGCCCGCAGTGCGGTATACTCCCGGTCTGGGTATTCCATCACCGCATCAATATGCTCTGCCAGGCCCTGACGGAGCATAGGGGAGATCCCAAGCGGATTGATGTTGGCACTGAAGCTGACAATCTGCTCCTTTGGGATGTTGTACTCCTTTTCTACAAACTCAAAGTCGCTGCCATGAAAGGCCGCCTTTGTTGACATACGATCACTCCTTCTTTCGGATACACGCTCCAGCGGGTAGAAAGAAAGCCCTGCGCAGGCCAAACCGAGAGGCAGGTGCCACCTATTCGCTATGGATAAGATAACACAGACAACCCGATATCAGCAAGCCCTGATTTTGTATGCGCAGAAACACAGAGTCACGAAAGCGGCCATTCGCTCCCGCACTAACCGGCAGTACATCTGCCGCTGAAGTAAGCGGTATGATGGTACGCTGATCTGGATGAATACAGCTGTTTTCGCTATTTAGGGGCATTTCAGGAGTACAGCACCTCCTCGATGCGGATGATTGCCGGAATTATGCAGCCTACTTCCGTCCAAGCAGGGAGACCACCTGAATATAAAGAGTTGCTGTGGGTATTTTTCCCGCAGCAACTCCCTATCTGTGTTTTATGGTTGATTAGCTGTTCTGCGCCTCAGCCAAAGCCTTTTCACCGTTAGCCTGGGCGTCCTTCAGGGCGGAGTCAAGGTCCTTTTCTCCACTGAATACAAGATCGAGCTGATCGCCCAGTGCGTCCATGGCGTTGATCTGCCCGATGTTGCGGGTCCCCTGGAAGCCGCGGTCCATGTTGTCAAAGCAGAGCTGCTTGATAGGCTTCTCGGCCAGGACGGCTGCAAAGACAGGGTCGGTCTGAGCGGAGCGGCGGACTGGGATATAGCCGGTCTGAGCAGCGAAGTAGGCGGTATTCTCGGTGGAGGTCAGGAACTTGAGGTACTCCCAGGAGGCGCGCTTCTGGGCCTCGGTTCCGGTGGCAAAGACGGTGACATTGGTACCATAATAGAGCTGATCATCCGTCTTATGGCCGGGGAGGGCGGCGGCGTCAATGGTGATGCCCTCCATGGTGTCCGACTCAATGTAGGGCAGGGCGGAGGTAGAGGCCACACACATGGCGGCACGGCCCTGCTGGAGGGGGGTGTTGGAGTTCTTGTCCTCCCCGGCAAAGCGGGCGGTCTTGGCCTGGAACATACTGTTGAGGAAGGTAATGGCCTCCTTGGCCTCTGGAGAGTCAAAGAAGATCTCGTTGGTCTCCTCGTCCATGGTCCTGCCGCCGGCCTGACGTATCCAGGGAGCGATGTCGGTGGACAGATCGTTGGCAAAGACCACACCATAGATATCGGGTTCGCCGTCGCCGTCGGTGTCCTTCGTGAGCTTCTGGGCGGCGTCAGCCCACTCCTCCCAGGTGGTGGGAACCTTGAGTCCGGCCTCCTCAAACATCCCAACATTATAGTACAGAACCATCATGCTCTTGTTGAAGGGCATAGCATACTGCTTGCCATCCCAGATGCAGTCGTCCATGAACATAGCGGGGATGTCGTCGTAGTCGGCTTGGGTCAGGCCGATCTCAGAATCGTTCATGTAAGCGGTGAGGTCTTGGGCCAGCTCCTTGTTCACATACCAGGACAGGCGGTTGGAGTAAATCTGGGCCAGGTTGGGGAGCTGGTTGGCCTTGGCAGAGGCCATCAGCTTGTCAAACAGGTCCCGGTAACCCCCCTGATTCATCACGGTTACTTTGATATTGGGGTGTTCATCCATAAAGTCCGCGGTAATCTTCTGAATGGCCTCCTCATTGACTCCGCTCATGGCATGCCAGAAGGTGATCTCCACCTCCTCCTCCTGGGGAGCGGGGCTGCCGGTGTTATTCGGGGCGGTGGATTCTGCTGGATCAGGGGCTGTGCTGGGGGCCGCAGACGGCTGGGCACCAGAATTGCCGCACGCTCCGAGGGAGAGCAGCAACAGCCCACACAACAGGGATGCCAAGAATTTTTTCATGAAAAATCCTCCTTCTAATTGGGTGCAATTTGGTTTTATGCAACAAGCGGATGCGCTGTTACACCATAGTTGACAAATCATACTTTCGCCCTTTCGGCGGCGCAAGTATGGCCTATCCTTTCAGTCCCGTCTTACTCACCCCCTGGATGATGTACTTCTGGGTCAGCAGATAGACAATCAGGGTGGGCAGGATGATCATAAGCGAGAAGGCCATGAGGGTATTGTACTTTACTCCGGCTTCGGTGGAGAAGAAGGCCAGACCCACCGGCAGGGTACGCATTTCATTAGAGTTGGTGGCGATTAAGGGCCAGAGATAGGCATTCCAGCTATTGATAATCTTCAGTAGGGCAATGGAGACAATGGTAGGCCTTGACATGGGGACCAGGATGGTAAAGAGGTAACGCAGATCCCGGCAGCCGTCCATACGGGCCGCCTTATAATAGTCCTGGGGGATGCTGGCAAACTGCTGGCGCAGCAGAAAAATAGAGAATACACTGGCGCACCAGGGGAGGGCCAGCGCCTTATAGGTGTCAATCCAGCCGAAATTTGCCAGAGTAACAAAGTTGGGGATGATTAAAATGTCGCTGGGGACCATCATGGTAGCCACCAGGAGGAGAAACACAGCCTGCTTTCCCCGGAAGGGGATCTGGGCGAAGGCGAAGGCGGCCAGCAGGGTGGTCAGCAGCTCCCCGGCGGTAATCAGCACTGTGACAATCACACTGTTGCAGAAATACCGAACAAAAGGGGCGGACTGGAAGGCGGTGACATAGTTCTCCCACTGGAAGCGGGAGGGGAGCCACTTGGGCGGCATGAGCAGCACTTCATTGGCGGGCTTGAGAGAGGTCAAAATCATCCACACAAAGGGGAGCAGGATAAAGGCCGCTCCGGCAAAGAGGATCACATAGGTTGCCCCTTTGGCAAAACGGCGGCGCAGCTTGTCCATGGTTTAATCCTCCCTTCTGCGGGTCAGGGCGAATTGGATCAGCGTGACTAGGAAGATAATCAAAAAGAGGACGAAAGCTGCCGCTGCCGCCGAGGCAAACTCCCAGTGCCGGTAAAATTTTGTAAAGATGTAGAACACGATAGTCAGTCCGCTTTTCAGCGGCCCTGGGTCGTTGGCATACATAACATTGACCTCGTCAAAGGTCTTGAACACATCAATTACTGTGGTGATGGACAGAAAGACCAGGGTTGGCTTGAGCATCGGTATGGTGATGTACCAGAAGCGGCGCAGGCTCCCCGCCCCGTCCAGCCGGGCGGCGGCGTAGTAGCGGGCATCGATCCCCTGGAGTCCCGCCAGGAAGATGATCACCCGATAGCCCAGCCCCTTCCACACCGCCAGCACCACCAAAATGGGCATGGTCATCTTCGGGTTGGTCAGCCACGCAACCTTGGAGATCCCAAAGACCTTTAATATCGCATTGACCAAGCCGAAATCCTTGTTAAGCATCCAGGCCCAGACAACAGACACCGCCACCATAGAGGTGACAAAGGGGAGAAAATACACGCTCTGGAAGAAGCGCCGGAAGCGGATGTTGGTGTTGAGGAGGGCCGCAAAGAGCAGGGAAACTAAAATGGACAGGGGGGCGGCGCAGAGAACCAGGATACAGGTATTCTTGATGGCCAGGGCGAAGTCCGCATCGTGGAGCAGGTTGATAAAGTTCCCCAGTCCCCACTCGTAGACCGTGTCGGTGAGGTAGTCAAACTGGGTGTAGAACCCCATCAAAAAGGACTTGATGATGGGGTAAATCTGAAACACACCCAGCACCAGCAGGGCGGGAAGCAGATATAGCCATGCTTTTATGCCGTTGTTCCTGGCCCAGACAATCAGACAGTTAGGCTTCACCAGCACCGCCTCCTTCCGCCTCCTCCAAAGGAAAGAGGTGGAGCCGCTTGACCGACAGCGGCAGAAGATCGCCTACCTGATAGTCGTGGTCCCAGCTCAGGCAGGCCGTAAGGGTGTAGGGGCCGGCCTCCAGCTTGAGGTAGACCTCCTTTCCCAGAGGCTGCATGGCAGCCACCCGCGCCGGACAGCAGCCGGGGGCCTGGACCACCAGATCCTCCGGGCGGATACCCAGCAGGGCCTCCCCTCGAATGTTCTGTGAGGACGGCTGGATCAGATCGGAAGGCAGGGTCCAATCCGGGACATCTAGAACCTTCACCCGTCCGTTTTCATACCAGCAGGGCAGGAAGTTGATAGGAGGATTTCCTAGGAACCCGGCAGTAAAGCGGTTGGCCGGGTGGCGGTACATCTCCTGGGGGGTGGCGTACTGCTGGAGGACACCGGCATTCAGGAGGAGAATCCGGTCAGAGATGCTCATGGCCTCCTCCTGGTCGTGGGTGACAAAGATCGTGGTGATGCCCAGCCGCTTTTGCAGGGCGCGGATGTCCTCCCGCAGTTCAATCCGCAGGCGGGCATCCAGATTAGAGAAGGGCTCGTCCAGCAGTAGGATCTGGGGCTGCTTCACCAGCGCTCTGGCAATAGCCACCCGCTGCTGCTGGCCGCCGGAGAGCTGTCCCGGCTTGCGGCGCAACAGCTCCTTTAATTGCAGCATGGAAGCCATTGCCTCCACGCGCTCATTCCGCTCATCCCTGGAAGCCCGCCGCATTTTCAGGGGAAACATGATATTTTCCCGTACTGTCATATGAGGGTACAGGGCGTAGTTCTGAAACACCATTCCAATATCCCGGCCCTCGGCCTCGATGCCGGTCATGGGGGTATCCCCAAAGTAGATCTCCCCGCTGGTGGGGCGCTCCAGACCGGCCACCATAGACAGGGTGGTACTCTTGCCGCAGCCCGACGGCCCCAGCAGACATACCAGCTCCCCTTCGGCAATCTCAAGGGACAAGTCTTTAACCGCCACAACATTTTTCTGTCTGCTCTCTCCCGTATCGCCCTTGGAGCGCGGGATAGAGATTGCCTTAAATTCCTTGGTGATATGTTCCAGACGGATGTTCACCCCTCCGCCCCCTCTCCTGACATCTGTGCTCCGGCCCCATCCAGCAGGGCCTCTGCCCGATCCAGGCCCACAATGGGAACAGACAGTCCCATCTGCGCCAGCTCCTCCGCCAACACTGCCATAAAAACCCCCCGCTCTGGGATACGGGTACATGCCGGCAGGGCAGAACGCCCGGAAAATTCCCCGCCCCAGGCGCCGGAGCAGGTGCGGTTCACCCCGCAGCTTGGACTGCCCTCAATGCCTACGAAGCCCAAAACCTGAAACCGATCCCTGTGCTGGAGGTAGGCCCGGAGCTGCTGGAGGATGGGGACGAGCAGGGTGCGGCAGTGATCCTGAAAAAAAGGATTGTCAAACTGCTCCTTTACATGTCCCCAGCGGCTGGGGCCGTATAGCGTAAACTCCGGGCAGGGGAGCTGGACGATCTGAATGTTGTGCGCTTGAACCTGGGAAAGCAGAGCCTGCCGTGCCGCCTCCTCCGCGGTCTGCTCAATGGGGACTGTCCGCGCCACCTTTGCCGCTGTATTCAAAATGCAGTGGCTGACAAACAGGATCTTCTGCCGTGCCATTTTGCACCTCCATCGCGTAGAACACTTTTTTCGCGGGGATGTGAGGCTGTGAACCGCACTCAAAAAAGGGGACATTGTGTCATATTGCGGCTATTATACCGTCTTAACACACAAAAGTACAATTGAGGTCCTCAATAAAACAGAGGCTGTAAATTGGCAGATTCGATAAACGGCGCCGGAGACCGTGCAAGCGCCCAGAAAAATTGACAAATCGTATCTATCTGCCTATAATGGAGCCAAACCAGAGGGAAAAGGGGCAATTACAGATGGAAACACTGTTTCTCTCAGATTTAGACGGGACGTTGTGCAATGAAGCAGGGACGCTCTCCCGCTTCACCAGGGACGGCCTGACCCAGCTGCTGGAGCAGGGGCTGGCCTTTACTGTGGCCTCTGGGCGCACGCCCTTGTCCGTCCGGCCTTTGCTGCATGACCTATCCCTGCGACACCCTATGGCGCTGATGAACGGCGCGTTGGTTTTAGATCCGGTCCGCTGGCAGCCGCTGGACTGTACCCCTCTCTCGGAGGCGGCTAAGGCGGAGCTGGTGCAGGCCGAGCGGGCGCTGAACCTTCAGGGGCTACTGCTGGGCCTGGAGGGAACTGCCCTAGCCGGCACCCTTGGAGATGTGGAAAGCACGGTTTGGGAGGCCTTTTTCCGCCGGAATCAGGCCTGGGAAACCGCCGCCAAGCTGCCCCAGGGGGGCGCGGATGTCTGGCGTGGTTCCATTCTCTACGGCATCTATGCCGACAGCCGCCCAGATCGGCTGGCACAGTTGCGGGACCGGCTGGCAGGCGGCCCCTTTACCCTCGATTTCTATCAGGATCGATACGACCCAAAAACCTGGTGCCTGGAGGTGTTCAGCCATGCCGCATCCAAATACCATGCCGTTCAGACAATCCGCAAAATGACTGGGGCGAAATGGCTGGTGGGCTTTGGAGACGGCGAGAATGACCTATCCTTCTTTCGGGCCTGCGACCAGTGCTACGCGGTGGCCAATGCCAGCGCGGCAGTTCGGGCAGCGGCGGACGGTGTCATTGGGGATCATAGGGAGGACGGCGTGATCCGCTATCTAGAGAGGCGGTGGCATGGTGGACTTTGAGTTTCCCTGTCCCCAGCGATCCATTGCGGCATTGGCCTGCTCCCTGCTGGCCCACTACGGACTCCAGCCCCCCAATCCAACTCTGCCGGAGGCAGATAATCTCCTGGCCTCCAGGCCGCGGAATGTGGTCCTTTTGCTGCTGGACGGCCTAGGAGAGTGGCTCATCCGCCGCCACCTGAGTGAAAAGCACTTTTTGATCCGGCATAATATGGGGACGCTCTCCTCCGTCTTTCCCCCCACAACCGCGGCAGCGGCTACCGCCCTAGAGTCCGGTCTCTTCCCCGCTCAGAGCGGCTGGTTAGGCTGGAGTGTCTACTGGCCGGAGCTAGACAACAACGTCAATCTCTACCCCAACACCACCCCGGATGGACGCTCTGCCGCTCCCGTCCACCTAGGAGAGACATACCTCTCCTTCCAAACACTTACCGGACAGATCCAGGGGGTCGAAGGGGTGGAAGCCGCCGCGCTCACCGGAGACCGGACGCGGCTGGATACGCTGTTTCAAGCTGTGGGCTCGATCTGCCGCCGGCCGGGCCGCCACTTTCTTTATGCCTATCTGGACCAGCCAGACCATCTGCTCCATAAGGAGGGCTGCCAAAGCAGACACGCCGCTCAACTACTCCAGACCGTGGACCGTCTGCTGGAGACGGCGTTCCCCACCTGGCCAGATACCCTCCTGCTGGTCACAGCGGACCACGGCTTTTTGGACCTGGACGGACGGTGCCTGGAGGATTTCCCTGCTCTGACCGCCACTCTGCGCCTGCCTCCCTCTATAGAACCAAGGGCGTTGAACTGCTTTGTCAAGCCTGGACAGGATGCTGCCTTTCTTCAGGCGCTCTATCAGGCGGTGGGGGATGCCTATACGGTCTATCCCCGCGCAGAGGTTCTCCGTACTGCCCTGTTCGGTCCCGGACTGGAACACCCCCGCTTCCGTACCATGGTGGGCGACTATCTGGCTGTGGCCCGTACCCCCCTTACCCTGTTTCCAACCCGGCAGTATCAGGCCTCTATGTGCGCCGGTCACGGCGGCATGACTTCGGAGGAGCTGACGGTCCCTTTGATTGCCGCTTGGCATCTGTAAAAATCAGGTTGCCAACACGTTGAAACCCCCGGAACGGATTAAAACCGTTCCGGGGGTTTTTGCACTATTTCATGCCCAGCATCTCATGGACCTTTGTAAAGCAGCCTGCCACATATTCCAGATCCTCTCTGCTGTGGGCACAGGAGATCTGGACCCGGATGCGCGCCTTGCCCTTGGGGACTACCGGATAGGTAAAGGAGGTAACATAAATCCCCATCTCCAGCAGTAGCTCTGCCGCTTTCGCGGCCAGCAGCTCGTCATAAAACATAATGGCCACAATGGGATGAGTGCTGGGGATGATATCAAAGCCGGCGCTTTCCATGCGTTTACGGAACAGGGCGGTGTTTTCGGCCAGGATATCCCGGCGCTGGGTGCTCTCCTCCAGCAGGTCGATGACCCGGATGGAAGCGGCGGCAATCATGGGGGCCAGGGTATTGGAGAAGAGGTAGGGGCGGCTGCGCTGGCGGAGCAGGTCCACAATTTCCTGCCGGGCGGCGACATAACCGCCGCTGGCGCCGCCCAGGGCCTTGCCCAGGGTGCCAGTGATGATGTCCACCCGGCCCTCTACCCCGCAGTACTCTGGAGTGCCCCGGCCATGAGTACCCACAAAGCCCACCGCATGGCTGTCGTCTACCATAACCAGGGCGTCATAGGTGTCGGCCAGGTCACAGATGGACTTGAGATCGGCGATGATGCCGTCCATGGAGAAGACGCCGTCGGTGGCGATCAATTTGACCGGGCAGTCCTTGGCCTCCTCCAGGCAGCGACGCAGATCCTCCATATCATTATTCTGATAGCGCCAGCGTTTGGCCTTGCACAGCCGGATTCCGTCGATGATAGAGGCGTGGTTCAGCGCGTCGCTGATGATGGCGCAGTGCTCGTCCAGCAGGGTCTCAAAGAGTCCGCCGTTGGCGTCAAAGCAGGAGGAGAAGAGGATGGTATCCTCAGTGCCCAAAAAGGCGGACAACCGCCCCTCCAGCTCCTTATGGATCTGCTGGGTTCCGCAGATAAAGCGGACGGAGGACATACCATAACCCCAGGTACTGAGGGCCTCCTGGGCAGCTTGAATCAAGATTGGGTCTCCCGACAGGCCCAGGTAGTTGTTGGCACACATATTGATGACGTTTTTGGCGGCCGTGGTGTCGATATGACCCAGCTGGTGGGTGGTGATCACCCGCTCGCCCTTCCAGGTCCCGGCGGCGCGGATCTCTTCCAATGTTGCGGCATAGCGGTCCAGTGCGGATTTTCTCATAACAATCATACCTCTTTCCTGCGCATCATAGTCAGCGCGGTTGAAAACGAGTCAAGCAATTCTCTGTTTCCCCGCCCTGCGGGCGGGGAAACAGGATCGCGTTTCAACGGTGCTGACGATACTGCCCACCGCTTTTTCTGCGGGGGTTTCCTACACTGTGGTCCAGTCCAGCACGACCTTGCCGCAGCTTCCGGTGTTCATGATGGAAAAGCCCGCTTCAAAGTCCCTGAAGTCAAAGCGGTGGGTGATGATTCCATCAATATGCAGTCCGCTTTTCAGCATGGCCATCATTTTATACCAGGTCTCAAAGATCTTGCGGCCATAGATCCCCTTGATGTTGAGCCCGCCAAAGACCACCTTATGCCAGTCGATCTCCGGGGGGTTGTTGTGGATCCCAAGCAGGGCGATATTGCCGCCGCTGTCCATGGTATCCACCATCAGCGCAAAGGCGCTGGAGGATCCAGACATCTCCAAGCCCACATCAAAGCCCTCCCGCATCCCAAGGCGGCTCATTGCGTCCTGGAGCTTCTCTCTGGAGACATTGACCGTGGTAATCTCCTCGGCCAAGCTGGCAGCCAGAGAGAGCCGGTAGTCGTTGATATCGGTGATTACCACATGCCGGGCGCCGCAGTGCCGGGCAATGGCTGCGGCCATACAGCCGATGGGACCTGCGCCGGTGATGAGTACATCCTCTCCCACCAGGTCATAGGTCAGTGCGGTGTGGACGGCATTTCCCAGGGGGTCAAAGGAGGAGCACAGATCCTCTGAGATCCCAGGCTCCATCTCCACTACGTTGGCGGCAGGCAGAACCAGATACTCGGCAAAGGCGCCGTCCCGGTCCACCCCGATGCCTTTTGCACTGCGGCACAGGTGGCGCCGTCCGGCCCGGCAGTTGCGGCACACGCCACAGACCACATGCCCTTCCCCAGACACCAGCTCTCCAATTCGGAACCCGGACACATTGGTCCCTAGTTCTACTAACTCACCCACAAACTCGTGTCCAATGGTGAGGGCCGGCTTGATGTGCTTTTGGGACCAGGCATCCCAGTTGTAGATGTGCAGATCGGTTCCGCAAATGGAGGTTTTGTGGATCTTAACCTTGACATCGTTGGGACCGGTCTGGGGGATGGTGACCTGCTTAAGGGTCAGACCGGGCCCGGCGGCCTCTTTGACCAGGGCGTACATGGTTTCTCTCATAGGATTTCCTCCCTTCTATTTTGGCAACTATACCAATTCTGTGTGAAAAACAGTGAATATTTTGACATATGTCTTTTATATAAGGACATTTTATCATTTATTGTTTTTATTGCAAACACATACTACCGCATCTAGGCAGAAATGTCAATCAAAAAATGGGACTGGGCCAGATTTTTTGAAGGCCGGCTTTCTATGTCCATCAAAATCCCAGCCAGAGTAAAATAGAGATGGAAAATAGATGGAAAATTCCGCTTATTTGTGGTATGATAAATAGACCTTGTCAGGAAGTTGTCATTATGTCCCAATCGCTGGACAGAGCATAAGGGGAATCAACATGGGAGATCGACCTATTTTTGTCATTGGCCACAAGAATCCAGATACGGATTCCATCTGTTCGGCCATTGCCTACGCAAATTTAAAGAATATCTTAGCCGGGAAGGAGCGCTACTTCCCCAAGCGGGCAGGACACACAAATTTGGAGACCAAATATGTCCTGCGGTATTTTGGGGTAAAAAAGCCGGAGTATCTGGATACGCTGGAGCCCCGTGTGCGGGATGTCGCCATGCGCCGTACCGCCGGCATTGATGCGGAGGCCTCCTTAAAAAAGGCCTGGGAACAGATGAAGGAGGAAAACCTGCGCACCCTGCCGGTCTTTCGGGCGGGGAAGCTGGTGGGGTTAATCACCCAGGGGGATATCGCCCGATCCATGATGGAGGAACACGCCAACACGGCGCTGTCCTCTTCTGCGGTAAGCTGTAAGAATATTGTAGAGACACTGGATGGCGAGCTGTTGGTGGGGGATGAGAACTCCATCTTTGACGAGGGGAGTGTCGCCATCGGCGCGGCCAATCCTGAGCTGATGATTCAGTTTATCGAACCGCACTCTATGGTCATCATGGGCAACCGCTCAGATGCCCAGATCAGCGCCCTGGAGCGGGGTGCTGATTGGCTGGTAGTCTGCCTGGGAAGCGAGGTCTTTGAGAGCATCCAGAAGCTGGCCCAGCAGCAGGGCTGTAAAATTATCGTCACCCCACACAACACCTATCAGACCGCCCGGCTCATCAATCAATCCATGCCGGTACGCCATGTGATGTTTGACGGCGATTTGATCACCTTCCAGGAGCACAATTTTGTCAAGGATGTCCGAAAGGTGATGACAAAAAAACGTCTGCGCTATTTTCCCGTCTTGGATAAGGATGGCGGCATGATGGGCCTCATCTCTCAGCGTAACCTTCTGGATATGAAACAGCAGCAGGTAATCCTGGTAGATCACAACGAACAGACCCAGGCCATTGATGGGATTGAGTCAGCAGAGGTGCTGGAGATTGTGGATCACCACCGGATCGGCGGTTTTCACACCACAGTCCCAGTCTACTTTCGTAACCAGCCCCTGGGTTGTACCTGTACCATCATCGCCCAGCTCTACCAAGAGAACAACGTGGAGATCGATCCAACTATGGCGGGGATTCTCTGTTCTGCTATCTTATCGGATACACTGTGCTTCAAAAGCCCCACCTGTACCCCTATGGATGAGTCTACCGCCCGCCGTCTGGCTCAGATTGCGGGGATCGACCCAGAGGAGCACGCAGTCAAGATGTTCCAGGCGGGCAGTCAGATCAGCGACAAGACCGAAGAGGAAATCATCTACCAGGACTTTAAGAGCTTTTCGGTCGAGGGCTTCCAGCTGGGCATCGGCCAGGTGACGGTCATTGGCAGCGAGATGGTAGAGGAGTTCCAGGGCCGGATGTTGCCCTTTATGGGTCAGATTCTAGAGCGGACCCATCTGGACATGGCTTTTTTGATGTTGACCGATATCATGCGGGAGGGGACCGAGCTGCTGTATGTGGGCAACAACAAGCTCAATTTACAGGAAGTGGTCTCCACTGCCTTCGGTGTGAAGGCGGGAGAAAACTGCGCCGCCCTTCCAGGTGTGGTCAGCCGTAAAAAACAGCTTGTGCCAAACCTGACCATCGCCATCCAGACCATGTAGACAAGGACAGAAAAAGCCCGGTCCCTCCCGCGTATTTAGGGGAGGGAACCGGGTTTTCTTTCTTTTTATTTTTTATGGAAGCCGAATGTCAGATGTACCAATAGCCTTAGCACACGGCTTCTTAAACTGTATCAGTGGGGCATTTCTCATAATAGCGCTCCACCAGATCGGCCAGGGTCATGTGGTCTACCACACTGGAGACAGCCTCCTGGATCTTTTGCCAAACCTCTAGAGTGACACAGCGTTCCGCCCTGGAGCAACAGGTGCTGCCATCGGCACAGCTCACTGGAGCTAAATTACCCTCCAGCACCCGCAGGATCTCTCCCACTGTGTACCCGCTGGCACTCCGTGTGAGCAGATAGCCACCCCCTGCACCGCGGACACTGCGTACCAAACCGGCCCGCGCTAATTGGGTGACAATCTGTTCTAAATATTTGTCAGAAATTTCTTGCCGTTGGGCCACATCCCGCAGGGGGATAGCGTTCCCATCACTGTGAAGCGCCAGATCTAACATCATCCGCAGTGCATAGCGGCCTTTGGTGGAAATCCTCATTGTGCTCCGCCTTCCGGCCGCACACCTGGAATATCTGAGAATTTACAAAGGAGTGCGGCATTTTTGCTATTCTGCTGTACCCAGCCCTAGAGTCCGTTTAAAATATGTCTGGTTTTCAAACATCCACAAACAAAATGGGACGAGAAAAGAGACTTTTTTCTGTCTTATTTTAGTATAACATAGACCTAAGAAAAATTCAAGGCTAAACCAGCAATATTAAACTGGCAGGTAACGCCACATCCGTTTCATAAACGACTGAATGTTCTATTTGTGCTGTCCCTCCTGAACGCTGGCATCATCGGCCCGGTAGAGTAGAGGAAACCGCCAAGAAGATGCTGCCTCAACGAGGTTACGGTTGCTGACATCAAGGCCCTGTGTTCCCACGGAATTCCGCTGGAGAACATCAAGTGGGCAATCGCCGGGACGGTTCTCGCTATGGCCGGAGCGGGGAACTGGTTGTCAGGCCGTGGGACTGGGGCGAAAAGCGGCCCAACCTCCCAGCATAGAGAATTATACCACGTTTTCCTATTAGCGTCAATCTCCCCTTCCAACACTGGATACTATCACAACCGCCGGCCTCCAGAAAAGGACATCCCCCCAATCAAGTTTATTGTAGACAAGCTGATTCCCTGCGGGTCTCAGTATTCTTGCATCACCCCCAAAATACGGAAAATCGTGGATGGTGCTGGACCTATGCCTTGCGGTGTCGATTGGAGGGCGGTTCCTGGGGCGAGTTCCGGCGGCAGTTGGAGTACAAGGCGGGGTGGTATGGGAAACAGCTGGTCACGGTGGACCGCTTCTTTCCATCCAGTCAGCTATGCTCCGCTTGCGGCGCTCAATGGCCCGGCACAAAGGATTTGTCCGTGCGAGAGTGGGTTTGCCCCGTCTGCAGCACTGTCCATGACCGGGATGTGAATGCCGCAAGGAACATCTCGCATGAAGGGCTGCGCCTGCTGGCGTAGCCGGTACCTATGGTACGGTGGGACACACCGGAACCGAACGCTCGTGGAGACCATGTAAG
>JAAWBF010000004.1 GCA_022792555.1 Oscillospiraceae bacterium | reverse complement strand
GAACCACGCCTTGACGTACTCCTCATAGGCCTGGGGAACGGTGAGCTCGGTGGACCACTCGCAGTTGTAGCACTCATCCTGGGCGGTGATACAGGGCTTTGGGACGCATTTGGACAGCTCCTCGCCGTCCATGATCTGGACCGTCTTCAGCTCAAAGAACCGGGCGCCGGAGGCGTAGGCGGCGACGATGTTCTGTGCCAGCTGGGTATGCGGGCCGGCGGCAGGGCCGTAGGGGGACTCGATCTTCTCCTGGAAGATGGGCAGATAGGTCTGGTTTTGGAAGGAATTTTGACGGCTCACGCCAAAAATGCTGTGGTAATTACGCTGCTCGGTCAAAATCCAGTTCATCAGCTGGGAAAAGGGCATGGGGCGCATGATGTCGCTCATCGTAAGTACCTCCCGTTTCACTTTTTCATCCCGCCCGCAGGTCAGGCGGTCCAGGATTAATAACTGCGGTGGTTCAGTTCCCCCCAGAGCTTTTTGGACTGCTCCAGGGTCCAGGCGTTGATCTTCTCCTCGTCAATACCCACAAACTCCCGGTCCTGATAGAGAACCTTACCGTTGATGATGGTAGTGCGGCAGTTTTTGCCCATCATGCCGTAGAGCATATGGCCGTCGATGTTCTCCGCGGAGAAGGGGGTAAAGGGCTTGTAATCCATGACGATGATGTCGGCAGCGGCCCCCGGCTTCAGAACCCCCAGCGGCGTCTTGAAGTACTTGGCCGCGATGGCGGCGTTGTTCTGGAAGAGCATGGCCATGTCCTCGCACCAGGCCACATTGGGGTGGCAGGCGTTGTGGCGCTGGATGATCAGAAAGACCTTTAGGCTCTCCAGCATGTCGTGGGTATAGGCGTCGGTGCCCATCCCCACCAGAATTCCCTTCTGGAACATCTGAAGGACCGGAGAGCAGCCCACGGCATTCCCCATGTTGGACTCCGGGTTGTTGACCACCATGGTTCCGGTCTCCTTGATCACATCCAGCTCGGCGGAGTTGACGTGGATACAGTGGCCCAGCAGTGTCTTATCCCCCAGGATCCCGTGGTTGAGCAGGCGGTTGACCGGGCGGCAGCCATAATTGCGCAGGGAGTCGTAGACATCGTTCATCCCCTCGGATACATGGATATGGAAGCCGGTCATCCCGTTGTTGGCCGCTGTCATCTTCTCAAAGGTCTTGTCGGACAGGGTAAACAGGGCGTGGCCGCCGAACATGGCCTTGATCATGTCGCTGTCCGCCTCTTTGCACCACTTGGCGAAGTCGGCGTTCTCCCGGATGGCCTCATCGCACTTTTGAACGCCGTCCCGGTCGGAGACCTCGTAGCACAGGCAGGCCCGCATCCCCAGCTCCTGGCACACGTCCTTGATGGCGAAAAGGGAGCCTGGGATCTCACCGAAGGAGGCGTGGTGGTCAAAGATGGTGGTCACACCGTCCCGGATGCAGTCCAGCACGGTGGCATAGGCGCTGGCCTTTGTACCGTCCAGGGTCAGGTGGCGGTCGATGTTCCACCACATCCCCTCCAGGACCTCCAAAAAGTTCGTGGGGTTGTTGCCCTCAATGGCCAGGCCCCGGGCCAGGCCGGAGTAAATATGGGTATGTGCGTTGATAAGGCCGGGCATGATCACCTGCCCCCTGGCATCTACAAAGTCCGCCTGCGGGTACTTGGTCCGCAGCTCTGAGCAGGGGCCTACCTCCTTGATGAGGGCGCCGTCCACCGCCACCGCCCCGTCCTCCAGATAGGGCAGGGCGCCGTCCCGTGTGATGACCCGTCCGTTTCCAACCAGCAGCATATGAGATTCCTCCTTGTCATATCGTTTCCCCGTTCCCTCCCTGTGTATCGCCAGCGCGGTTGAAGACGCGTTGAGCAATTCTTTCTCTCCCCGCCCTGTGGACGGGGAGAGATGAGCGTTTTAGCTGTGTTGCCGACGGGAAGGAGCAGGAAGGGGTTCCATTGCAAAAAGAAAGGGACACTCATTCCTTTTGAATGAGTATCCCGTCCGGTGCTGGCCTGTACAGCTCGTACCGGAGGGGATGGTTCAGCCCGTGCGCGAAAGCACTCCGTTACAGCCGCAGCTTATGTTAAAGCAGTTCTCAGAATCAATCAGCGGCAGAGCTCTTACCTGTCTCTGTCCCCTCCAACGGTGGAGACAGTATCCGCCATATAGAAAACTGTGCTATTTGTTTCTCTGGGAAGGATTCCTGCAAATATATATGTTTAGTTTACCATACTTTGATACAAAAAGCAATCATTTTTTAGTATATCTAAAAAATTTTTAGATCCAGAACGTTCCACACTTCTTATTTGACTGCCTTTTCCGATTTATTTTCAAAAGAGAGCTACCTTTTTGTTGAAATTATCGAGCATTATGATATAATAGCCGCGCTACCGTTACGATAGATCCCTGTGAAGATTTTGCGCAGAAAGGAGATGCGAACGGTGTTAGATGCGTCAACACTACAGTTTCTCTTCCGGCTGGCCAAGGGAATCGCCAAGCAATTCGGCCCTAACTGCGAGGTGGTGGTCCACGACCTGGCTTCCAACGATCTGGAGCACTCCATTGTGTTCGTAGAGAACGGACATGTCTCTGGCCGCAAGGTAGGGGATGGCCCGTCCCGCGTGGTCCTAGAGGCACTCAGCAGCGGAAAAGAGTATCTGGAGGATCACATCAGCTATCTCACAAAGACGAAGGACGGAAAGATCCTCAAATCCAGCACCATCTACATTCAGGACGACAGCGGCGGGGTCCTCGGCGTGTTCTCTATCAACTATGATATCACCCTTACCCTGGCGATGGAAGAACAGCTGCATCAGTTCACCACCGTAGAGGAAAAGGAGCAGGTCCAGGAGCCGGAGCCCATTTTGCACAACGTCAGCGACCTGCTGGACGAGCTGATTGAGCAGAGTGTCAAGCTGGTGGGCAAGCCTGTGGCCCTCATGGCCAAGGAAGACAAGGTAAAAGCCATTCAGTTTTTAAATCACACCGGTGCGTTCTTAATTACCAAGAGCGGCGACAAGGTCTGTAAATACTTTGGCATCTCTAAGTATACGCTGTACAGCTACATTGATGAGGCCAAGGAGGCCTGATGCCTTATTTTTGCTGGGTGTGGTCTTTGGGAAGCAGCAGGTTAAGGGCAATCGCCATCAGAGCGGACACCACCACAGGCGTGCTGGCAAACACGGCAGCCACCCAGGCCGGGAAGCCCTGGAGACAGGCGGTCCCCGCCTGACAGATCCCCACTCCTGGGGCAACAGAGAGCCCCACAACGGTGGAGCTGCGCATAGAAAATCCCTCACTGGTGATCATCCGCACTCCCGTCATGGCGATGGCGGCAAAGACAGAGAGGGTCGCGCCGCCTATGACCGCCTGCGGGATGGTCGTCAGGAGTGCGCCAAACTTGGGCACCAGACCGGCTGCCAGGAGTACCAGAGCTGCAAGCGTAAAAACCGCCCGGTTGATCACCCGGTTTACCGTAACGATCCCCACGTTCTGGCTGTAGGACGCGGTAGGCAGTCCCCCAAAGAGCGCACCGGCAAGACTCATGACCCCCTGACCGATAATTCCCCCGGAGAGCTCCCGGTCGGTGGGCATACGGTCCATGCCGCCCATGGTAGTGGAGGACAGATCGCCGATGGTCTGGACGGCATTGACGGCATAGACGATCCCCAGGGAGGCACAGGTGCTGGCCTCAAAGGTAATTCCAAACTTCAGAGGGGCGGGCAGGGCAAACCAGCTGGAGGAGGCCACAGTGTCAAACGCTACCATGCCAAGGGCCAGAGCCGCAAGATAGCCCGTGATCATCCCAAACAGGACTGCACCCAAGTGCAGCACCCCTTTGGCGTAATTTTGGAGGACGATGACCACAACAAAGGTGAGCAGAGCGACCGCCCAGTTTTTCGGGCTGCCAAAGCCGGGACTTTCGCTTCCCCCTGCCATATACTGCACCGCGGTGGGATAGAGGGAGAGGCCGATGGTGAAGATCACGGTCCCTGTCACCAGCGGAGGGAAGAGCGGGCGGATCTGTTTGACGAACAGGCCAAAGACAATGGCGATACAGCCGCCGATGATCTCCGCCCCTAAGATGGCGGGGAGGCCAAAGGAGATGCCAATAGCCTGCAGGGTGGGCAGGTAGGCAAAGCTGCACCCCATAATAACCGGCAGTCCAGATCCGATTTTTCCACCCATCGGGAAGAGCTGGAGGAGGGTGGCCAGCGCTGATAGGATCAGAGAGACCTGGATGAGAAGGGTGGACTCCTCCGGCGTCAGTCCACAGGCACTGGCGACCAGAATCGCCGGCGTCATCATCCCTGCCACTGCGGCTACAACATGCTGTAACCCCAGGGGAACTAGCTGTCTGGCAGGCGGGGTACCATGGGGTGCATAAATCGAAGTATCCGTTGGGTGGTTCATTGCCTATCACCTCATGATTTTTTATTAGCGCTAAAAATATTTCTTTCTCTTCTAATGATATACAGATCTAACTGAATTTTTCAAGCCCCATTTTGAATTTTCCCTGCCAAAAATAGTCCTCCATTTCTGTGCAATCTGCAATAAAATCCTTAGCAATTGGATGAAACAGTATTTTTATGGAAGTAAACAGCAAAAAAACATCCCAGCGGCAGCTTTGCTACTGGGATGTTTACAGATAAAAAGGGAAAGACTAGCCTCTGTTGGCGTTATTCTCCTCTGCAAGATCCTCCGGGCCCTTGGGGAGAAGGAGATTCAAGGGAATCGCGATGAGGGCTGCGGCCACAGGAGCGAAGGAGCCAAAAACGGTCTGAATCACGTTATGGGTACCGTCCAGGCAGCCGGCCACCTGGGTAATGCCGATACTCATGGCCACGGACAGGCCCACAATGGTGCTCTTGCGCATGGTAAACTTACCAGTGGACATGATCATCCGCACGCCGGTCATGGTAATGATGGCAAAGACCGAGATGATAGCACCGCCCAGCACACACTCAGGTACAGTCGTCAGGACAGCGGCGAACTTGGGCACCAGGCCGCAGATCAGCAGGACAATCGCCGCGAAGGCGAAGACCGTCTTATTGACCACCTTAGTGACGGTGACAATGCCTACACACTCGCTATAAGTACAGGTGGGCATTCCGCCGAAAAACGCGCCCACGATAGAGCCGGCACTCTGGGCCATGATGCCCCCCTGGAGCTCTTTGTCGGTGGGCATCCGCTCAAAGCCGCCCATGGTCAGGGAGCTCATGTCTCCGATGGTCTGAAGCGAGTTGGCCACAAACAGAATGGCCATAGAGATGCAGGCGCCCACATCAAATTTAATCCCAAAGTGCATGGGCCGGGCGATCTCAAACCAACCGGCAGTGCGGACGTTATCAAAGCTCACCATGCCCAGGCACAGGGCCAGGATGTAGCCGCAGATGAGGCCCCAGAGAACCGCTCCCAGCTTCACAAGACCCTTGCCCCAGTTGTCGCAGACAACTACGACAATCAGGGTAAACAGGGCGACCAGCCAGGCCTTGTAGCTGCCAAAAAAGTCGGTATAGCCTCCGGCCATATTGCGGATGGCGATGGGGTACATGCTCATACCGATGGTCATAACCACTGTCCCTGTCACCAGAGTGGGGAAGAGCTTGCGGATGGGCTTAAGGAAGAGGGCGAAGACCATACCCGCGATGCCGCCCACAATCTGGGCGCCCATCATGGTGGCAAAGTCGAAGCGTTCAATCATGAGGGTGGGAAGAATGAAGCTGATCCCCATGATGAGGGGGAGACCGGAGCCAAAGCCGCGCACAAAAGGAAAGAGCTGGAGGAGAATGGCCACCGCAGTCATCAGCAGGGACATCTGCACCAGCAGGATGCCGTCCTCCGTGCTGAGATGGGAGCCCACGATGAGGGCGGGGGAGACGGTACTGACAATGGCCACCACCACATGCTGGAGGCCCAGAGGGACCACCTGTCCCAGGGGTGGTCTGCCCTTTAATTCAAAGAGAGAACCGCGAGCCTTTACGGCATTCTTTTCCATGGATATTACACCTCACTGCAAACATACAAACGTAGACTGGCGATCTCTGCCTATGCTGGAGATATGCCAGGCCCAATTGGGGACAGCCTCCGTTTTTGCGGGACTGCCTGCACCGGCAGCTTCCGTAAGAGAGCTGTTGGAGGAGGGATGACGTTTGATCCCTTTGCGCAATGCCGGGTGCGCTGATATCCACCTTCCTTTAGAACCTGTTTTGGCCTACCGCTGCCCCGCCTTTCAGGCAGCAGCAAAGCCGACCGGTATACCTCGGGCTCCGGCGGCCTTACTCAATGGGTAGAAAAAATGCGGCACAGTCTCTCTACAGCAGTTTGGAATTCCGCCCAACTGCAAGAGGAACGGCTCCGCAATTTTTAACTCATTATATCTCTATATGACTATAATACTCTAGTGAGACAGAAATTTCAAGCGCAAAAGCAGCCGAATCCTGGTTTTTCTCGATGATTTTTGTAGAATATGTCTAAAAATCACATATCGTAAATACTATATATAGTATTTGTATTTTTTATTACCACAAGATACAGATTTTATTTCGGCAAGGGTGAATGTATTCAACAGGCCGAATACTGCGCTTGACGTTGGCGTAAGAACGTGGGATAATAGCAGAATTAGGGAACTGCATATTTTTAGGTGCAGGCAGGGGGAGCTGTATGACGCAGCGACTGATCCGGCGTTTTATTCAACACAGTACACAGACCCAGGATCCACAGGTCCGGGAGCAATATGGACGGCTCTCCGGGGTGGTGGGCATTATACTGAATCTGCTGCTCTCGGCGGGGAAGCTGCTGGCTGGACTGGCGGCCTCGTCCATTGCCATCATGGCAGACGCCTTTAACAGCCTGTCGGACGCGGGCTCCTCGGTGGTTACGCTGGTAGGCTTCCGGCTCGCAGGCCGCCGGGCCGATGCGGAACACCCCTTTGGCCACGGACGCAAGGAGTATTTAGCGGGCCTTTTGGTGGCGTTGATCATCTTGCTGGTTGGGGTGGAGCTTGGCAAGTCCTCTGTAGAGAAGATCTTCCACCCCACCTCGGTCCATTTCTCCCGGCTGTCTGCGGCTGTTTTGGCCGTCTCTATTGCGGTTAAGCTCTGGATGGGCCGGTTTAACCGCACACTGGCCCGGCGGATTGACTCGGCGGCCATAGCAGCCACGGCGGCTGACTCCCTCTCCGATGCAGCGGCCACCAGTGCCGTATTGCTGGGCATGGTGGTGGACCATCTGACCGGCTTCCCCATTGACGGCTGGCTGGGCGTGCTGATGGCGCTTTTGATTCTCCGGGCCGGGTGGGATGCGGCAAAGGATACCCTCAATCCCCTGCTGGGCCAGCGTCCCGACCCCACGCTGATCCAAGCCATCCGGCAGAATGTCTTGAGCCACCCTCAAATTATGGGGATGCACGATTTAATCCTCCATGACTACGGCCCAGGCCGCCGGATGATGTCCTTTCATGCAGAGGTCCCCATGGACGCAGATTTTATGGAGATGCATGATCTGATTGACCATATTGAGCGGGAGCTCAAACTGACCTATCAAATTGATACCTCTATTCATCTGGATCCCATCGCCGTAAATGACCAGCGGACCGACACGCTCCGCGCGGAGACCGTAGCCCTGGTTCGGGAGATCCACCCAGACCTCACCATCCACGATTTTCGCATCACCAGCGGCCCAGATCACACCAACCTGATTTTTGACGTGCTGGCTCCCCACAGCGTCACCCTCAGCGATGAGGTCCTAAAGGCAGCTGTCATACAGGCCCTAAGCGAGAAAAACCCCCGTTATTATGGGGTAGTCCAAATTGACCGGCTTATGGAATAGCACATTAGGTCTGCAGTGCAGGGTATTTCCCCTGTGGGCGGACCAAGACAGGCACATCACTGTGTCATGTAGCCACACAAAGGAGGCGATCCACACTGGGCAGAAAAGTATTGATTGTGGAGGACGACAGCAACATTGCAGAGTTGCTTCACCTCTATCTGGAAAAAGAGGGCTTTGAGACGGCAGTAGCTCCAGATGGCGGCAAGGGGGTGGAGCTTTTCCGCTCCTTCCACCCGGAGCTGGTCCTGCTGGACATCATGCTACCTGTCATGGACGGGTGGTCAGTCCTCAAGAAGATCCGGGAGAATGACAACACACCGGTGATCATGCTCACCGCCAAGGGGGAGACGGAGGACAAGGTCCAGGGCCTGGAGGGCGGGGCGGACGACTATATTGTAAAGCCCTTTGAGATGAAGGAGGTTTTGGCCCGCATCCACGCAGTCCTGCGCCGCTTTGGCGCCGAGGAGGACGGGGGCGAGAAAAAGCTCTCCTTCGATCGGCTTGTGATCAATCTAGACTCCTATGAGCTGGTGGTAGACGGCAGGCGGATCGACACCCCGCCTAAGGAACTGGAGCTGCTCTACCATCTGGCCGCCTCCCCCAACCGGGTCTTCACCCGCAACCAGCTTCTGGATGAGGTCTGGGGGTTTGATTACTTTGGAGACTCCAGAACTGTAGATGTACACATTAAGCGCCTGCGGGAGAAGCTAGAGGGGGTCAGCGGCCAGTGGAGCTTGAAAACCGTCTGGGGGGTTGGCTACAAGTTTGAAGTGACGAATCAGTGAGTACAGACCGGTACAGCCAGGCCGGGCAGGCCAGCGGCACAGCGGAGGGGACGCAATGAAAAGTCTCTATCGACGGCAGTTTGTAATTATGGCGGGGATGATTCTCATCTCCTTTGCCTTGCTGGGGGCAGCATTTATCACCCTCTCCTATCAGTACACGGTCCGGGAAAAGCGCCAGTCCATGAGCCACATCGCCGCCAATGTGGCCGACTACACCGCCACCATCTTTACCAGTGAGCTGATCGCCCGCGACCAGTATTTCCCCCGCTATGTCACCTCCATGGCCCAGGCCGCCGACGCCTATGTGATGATCTGCACCACCAACGGGCAGATCTTCTACTCCTCCGATGGCCAGCACAGCTATACCCCCGCCGACTACTATGCCCCAGAGGCCATGGTGCAGCAGCTTCTGGAGACCGGCTCCTATGAGGGGGTCAGCAATATGGGCGGGCTGTTCTCCGAACGGCTCTTTGTGGCCGGAACCGTGGTGACACTCAACACCTTGGAGTTCCAGACGGGGCAGGCGGTGATCACCCCCCGGCCCATCGGATTGGTCTTTGTGGCTGCCGAGACTTCCAGCATGACCGAGCTGTGGCGCGCCTTTGCCTCTATCTTTTTCTTTGCCGCTGTGGTGGTTTTATGTATCGCCTTCATCACCAGCTCGGTCACCTCCCACCGGCAGACCAAGCCCCTCAAGGAGATCGCCGAGGCCGCCCGAAAGTTTGGCCACGGGGAACTGAAGGTGCGGGTCTCCGGCTATGAGAGCCGGAGGGACGAGGTAGGAGAGCTGGCCGAGGCGTTTAACACCATGGCTGACTCTCTGGCGCAGTCGGAGGCCCGGCGCAGCGAGTTTATCGCCAATGTCTCCCACGAACTGAAAACCCCCATGACGACTATCGCCGGCTTTGCCGATGGAATCTTGGACGGCACGATCCCCAGAGAGCAGGAGCGCAAGTATTTGCAGACCATCTCCTCGGAGACCCGCCGTCTCTCCCGTCTGGTCCGGCGGATGCTGGATCTGTCACGGCTCCAGTCCAGCGAGAATATCACCGCGCAGGAGCAGTTTGATATCAGTGAGATCATGCTCCGGGTGCTGGTCAGTCTGGAGAACAAGATCAATGGCCGCCATCTGGATGTGGATACCGAGCTCCCTGAGACCCCCGTTCTGGTATGGGGAGACCCGGACGCCATCACACAGGTGTGCTATAATCTTCTGGACAACGCCATCAAATTCTCCACCGAGGGAACCACACTGGGCATTAGGGTGACCCCCAGAGGGGGAAAGGCCTACGTCTTGGTGCGCAACACCGGGGAGACCATTCCGCCGGAGGAGCTCACCCTGCTCTTTGACCGCTTTCACAAGACGGACCGCTCCCGCAGTGAGGACCGGGAGGGGGTGGGCCTTGGCCTGTATATTGTCAAGACAATTTTGGGCAGCCACCGAGAGAACATCACCGTCACCAGCGCGGACGGCGTGACAGAGTTTACCTTTACCCTGACCTTGGCGTAGAAACCAGCATAAGCGCCGCACCCCCAGAGGGAAGCACACGAAAAAAGGAGGCGTGCTATGTCCACACAGCGTCCAAAGCCGTACAATTGGGAAGAGGAGACGGACTGGCGGAACCGGGATCCCTGGGAGGAACTTCCCCGCCGGCGGGGAGCCAGACGGCGGGGCGTCCCTGTGCTGGTGTTCCTGCTCTGCCTGCTCCTCATAGCAGGAGTAACGGCCGCGTTGGTGCTGACCGCTGATCTTCCCCGGCAGTTAGACCTCTACCGGTACCCGCAAGCTCCAGCGCCGGAGCCGACAACAGCCGCCCATACCACCCTGGAGCGCGCACCTGCGGCCCAAGGAACTGAACTCTCTCTCCTCCCACTCCCAGACGGCGCACCCCTGAGCTTTCAGGCCATCTATCAAAAGGCCATCCCCTGGGTAGTCAGCATCCGAGGCCAGAAGGAGACGGGCTACTCCCTAGGGACCGGGGTGGTCGCCACCACGGCGGGGCATATCATCACCAATGACCATGTGATTGAGGGCTGTTCCACGGTCGATGTTACCCTTCAGAGCGGCGCCATCTTCCCCGCCCGTCTGGTGGGGACGGACGCCGACAGCGACCTGGCGGTGCTGCAAATCCAGGCCGGAGACCTGATTCCGGCGGAGTTTGGGGACTCTGACGCCCTTCAGGTGGGAGATACCGCCCTGGCCATCGGAAATCCCCTGGGTGAGGAGCTGCGCGGCACCATGACGGACGGCATTATCTCGGCCCTCAACCGGGATGTGACGGTAAACGGCAAGGGAATGGTCCTGATCCAGACCACTGCCGCCCTCAACCATGGGAATTCCGGCGGCGTCCTGCTCAACATTTACGGCCAGGTGGTCGGAATTACCAATTTGAAAATGAGCTCCTACTACAGCACCGTGGAGGGACTGGGCTTCGCCATCCCCACGGCCACTGTAAAGACAGTTGTTGAGGAGCTGCTGGATCACGGCTATATCGCCAACCGGCCTACTATTGGGATCACCGTCGCCGCGCTCACCGACGAGGAGGCTGACCAATCCGGCGTCACCCACGGCCTGCGGGTGGTCGAGGTGGAGGCGTGCTCTGACGCCCAGGCCCAGGGACTCCAGGCGGGGGACATCATCCTTGCCGCCAACGGGCAGGAGGTCCACACCGGCGGAGAGCTGAACGGCATCAAGGAGACCATGTCTGTAGGGGATACCATAAACCTGCGGATCTTCCGGGCGGGAGACGAATTGGAGATCCCTGTCCAGCTGATGGAGCGGTACGTCCTGGATCAGGCCCAGGAGGCCGCTGCACGGGATCCATAGCTCTGACAAAAAAAGCGGGCGCTTCCCTGGGGAAGCGCCCAAATCATTCTGAGTACGGAATGAATGAAAAGAGGCAAGAACTGCGCCTATTGGTAGAGCTGTAATCATAATATAGCATAATTTCCTATATATGTCAATTAAAACTTTTTGTCAAAAGAGGTCGATCCACATGCTTTTATACAACGGGGTGGTCCATCCCATGGATGCTCCTGTGATCCCAAGGGGCTATGTCCGGATAGAGGGCGGCAAGCTGACACAGGTTGGCCCTATGGAGGAGCTGGCCGATAGTCTGGACACCGGCTTGGACGTGTCCGGGGGGCATATCCTCCCCGGCTTTGTGGACGCACACTGCCATCTGGGCCTGCTGGGCAATGCCTTGGGCTTTGAGGCGGACGACTGCAACGAGGACACCGACCCCTGCACCCCCCACCTCCGGGCCGTTGACGGGATCCATCTGGGGGATCTGTGCTTCCAGGAGGCCAGAGAGGCGGGGGTGACAACCGTCCTCACCGGGCCAGGCAGCGCCAATCCCATTGCCGGACAGTTCGCTGCCCTCAAGACCAATGGCCGCTGGGTGGATGAGGCGGTTATCAAGGCACCGGCCGCCATGAAATTCGCCCTGGGCGAGAACCCCAAATCAGTCTACCACGACCGGAAGGAGACCCCTGTCACCCGCATGGCCACTGCTGCCCTCATCCGGGAGGCGCTGGCCCAGGCGGTGGAGTATCGGGACAAGCAGGAGAAGGCAGGCCGGGACCCGGATGTGGAGCCCCCCGACTTTGACGCCAAGCTGGAGGCCCTCGCCGCCGTGATCACAGGCGATCTGCCCGCCCACTTCCACGCCCACCGGGCGGATGACATCGCCACTGCCCTGCGCATCGCCCAGGAGTTCGGCCTTCACCCGGTGATTGTTCACGGCACCGAGGGACACTTGATCGCCCCCCTGCTGGCGGAACGCAGGATCCCGGTGATCACCGGCCCCTGCCTCACCGACCGGAGCAAGCCAGAACTGGTCCATCAGACCCTGCGCGGCCCGGTCCTTCTCTCCCAGGCTGGGGTCAAGGTGGCCATTTGTACCGACCACCCGGAGACCCCCATCCAATACCTGCCCTTGTGTGCCGCGATGGCGGTGCGGGCAGGTATGGATGAGGAGACTGCCCTGGCCGCAATCACCCTCCACGCCGCCCAGATTGGAGGGGTGGATCACCGGGTAGGCTCCCTGACGGTGGGAAAAGATGCCGACGTGGTTGTCACCAGCGGACCTCCGTTGGACTACTGGCGCAGCCAGATTCAGACTGTCTTTTTGGAAGGTGTGCAGGTCTATCAAAGCCGCACAGAATAGGAGATGTCCATGAGAGAGATACCTTATACCGACATTGTCGATGCGGTCCGTATGCTGTGTATTCAGGCAAACACCATGCTCAGTCCTGACCTGCGCCAAGCTATCCGGCGGGCTGGCGTGACGGAGGCCGCCTCGGTAGGCCGCGCCATTTTAAGGGATATCAAGCAAAACTTTACCTTCGCCGCCCAACAGGGCCTGCCTATCTGCCAGGATACCGGTATGGCGGTGGTTTTCGCCGAGCTGGGTCAGAAAGCCCGTATTACCGGCGGACTGCTGGCTGATGCGGTCAATAAAGGGGTGGCCAAGGGCTATGTGGAGGGGAACCTGCGCTGTTCGGTGGTGGCCGATCCCCTGCGCCGGGTCAATACGGAGGATAACACCCCGGCGATTCTGCACTTGCGTCTCGTGGAGGGGAACACCCTCCGCCTCACCGTGGCCCCAAAGGGGTTTGGCAGTGAGAATATGACCGCTCTGCGGATGTTCCGTCCTTCCGCCAGCCGGGAGGATGTACTGGACTTCCTCACAGAGACGGTGGCGCAGGCCGGCTCCAACCCCTGTCCGCCGGTGATCGTTGGGGTGGGCCTGGGGGGGACCTCAGAATATGCCGCTCTGCTGGCCAAGCAGGCACTCCTCCAGCCGGTGGATGGCTGCCACCCGGACCCCTACTATGCGGAGATGGAGGCGGAGGCGCTTGCGCGTATTAACGCACTGGGCATCGGCCCCCAAGGGCTTGGAGGGACTACCACCGCCCTGCGGGTATCCATCCTGACCTATCCCACCCACATCGCAGGCCTGCCCTGCTGTGTCAATCTGGGTTGCCATGTGACCCGCCACGCCAGCATGGTGCTCTGATTCCGCAGCGCAGCCACTCACAGGACGCATACAGAGAAGCCATTTAAAAATTGCCTAAAAAACAGGTGGCAATTCCACAAAAATGTGGTATAATTGTGGCGAGGAAACCGAACCCCGACGGTTCCCCAACAAGTCAGTCCTCGTTTGAGGACTACGGAAGGAGCCAAGAGACATGAAGTTTGAATTTACCGACAAAAAGGTCAACCTGCCCAACAAGGTACACGCCTATGCCGAAAAGAAAATCAGCAAGCTGGACCGTTACTTTAAATCGGATGCGGAGGCCTCCATTGTCTTCAGTGTAGAAAAGAATCGGAACAACGCGGAGCTCACCATCCGCTCAGGCGGGACCATTATCCGCGTGGCCGAGAGCACCTCTGACATGTTCGCCACCATCGATGCGGCGGTGGCCTCTGTGGAGCGCCAGATCCGCAAAAATAAGACCCGCCTGGAGAAGCGTCTGCGTGAGAATGCCTTTGAACGGGTGGTGGAGACCGAGGAGATCTCCTCCTTCGTCACTGATGAGGAGACCGAGGAGCCCATCAGCATCGCCCGAACCAAGCGCTTCCCCATCAAGCTCATGTCCCCAGAGGAGGCAGTTCTTCAGATGAATCTGGTGGATCACACCTTCTTCGCTTTCAAGAACGCCGAGGCGGACGGCGCTTTCTCCGTGGTCTACCGCCGCAACGACGGCGGCTATGGCCTGATTGAGGATGATATCTAAACGCACCACACACCCCTAGAGGGTGTGGTCATAACATAAAATTCGCCCGGCCTGGATGATGGATTTGCATCATCCAGGCCGGGTGTTGTTACTTTGAGAGCATGAGGGCCGCCAGCTCCTGGGGTGTGGGGCCCTTGCCGTCATAGTGGACAAGGATTCCCTCCTCCCCATGCCACACGCTGAAGGCGGCATAGCGCCAGCCAGCGGTATCGCCCAGGTCCTGATCGATCTGGAAGGCACGGGCGGCGATGATCTCCGGCGTCAGCTCCTCCGCCCGGAAGACGGGGTCCTGGAAGCCGCCGAACATCACCTCGTCGGGGACGGAAGCCGCCCAGGGAATGGAATAGCGGTTCACATCATAGAGGTCCCCGCGGCTCGGCTCCATACAGGCGGGGGGCTCTTGGGGCCTGCTGACGGTGACGTCCAGGTAGTCATAGCCCTGGGTCCAGAGGACTTGTAGCCAATCCCGGTCCTGGCCCAGCTCCCGGTGGGCCGACTCAAACCGGAAACCCGCCGGAGCCTGGGGCAGCCAGGCCCCCAGCTCCTCCTGATAAGCCTGGGCCTCGGTGAGAGACTCACTGCGCCACTCCGGGATCTCAGCGGGGACCAGGTGCTTTACGGTCAGCGGGCCGTTCGGGCAGGCATTTCTTTGGGCAAACACATTGGGCAGCCAGGTATAATTGTCCCCATCGCGGCTGACATAGGTGAAACGTGCGCCGGTCTCCCCGGCCAGAAACTCCAGGGTGGTGACATATTCCTCTCTGCCGTCGCCGTCCCTGTCGTAG
>JAAWBF010000044.1 GCA_022792555.1 Oscillospiraceae bacterium | reverse complement strand
CGATGAAGCTGGGCTTTCTATACGCCGGTCAGGGCAGCCAGCATCCCGGCATGGGGGCGGATCTCTACGATGCTTACCCCGCCTTTCGGGCCATTTTGGACCACGCGCCAGTGGATTTTGACCTCAAAAAAATCTCCTTCCAGGACCCGGATGGACTCCTCCATCAGACCAGGTACACCCAGCCCTGTATGGTGGCCTTTGCTGCCGGTCTGACGGCGGTCCTGCGGGAGAAGGGGATCGTACCAGACGCAGCAGCGGGCCTCTCTCTGGGAGAATATTCCGCCCTCCATGCGGCAGGAGTTTTTGATGCCCAGACCGCCATCAAGCTCGCGGCATTCCGGGGGGCCGCCATGGAGCAGGCCGCCCAGGGCCATGACAGCGCCATGATCGCAGTCCTGGGGCTGGACCGGGAGAATCTGCAGGCGGCCTGTCAGACGGCGTCGGACGCCGGAGTTGTGGTCATCGCCAACTACAACTGTCCCGGACAGCTCGTCATCGGAGGGGACAAGGCCGCGGTGGAGCAGGCCGCAGCTCTGGCCAAGGAGCGGGGCGCCAAGCGCTGTATGCCTCTTAAGGTCAGCGGGCCCTTTCACACCCCCCTGATGGCCCCGGCTGGGGCCGCCTTGGAGGACTATTTCCGCACGATCTCCTTTGCCCAGCCTGAGATTCCAGTGGTTTTTAACTGTACCGGGACGATTCAGCCGGAGGGTATCTCCATTCCTGCGCTGTTGGTCCGTCAAGTACAGAGCAGCGTCTTTATGGAGGACAGTCTCCGGGCTCTGGCTGTCCTGGGGGTGGATGCCATGGTGGAGATTGGGCCTGGCCGGGCTCTGAGCGGATTTCTCAAAAAGACCCTCCCCGGCTTCCCGGTCTGTTCGGTGGAGACGGCAGACGAGGTGGAACACCTCATGGAGAAACTGAAGGCCATGATCCCCTCTTGATGAGGATTTCTCCCCTAAGGGAGTGAACGGCCCGGAGCGGGCAGGAAGGAGAACCCATGGAGTTTGCAGAGAAAACGGCGGTGGTGACAGGGGGAAGCCGGGGAATTGGCCGGGCGATCTGCCTAGCCCTGGCCCAGCGAGGGGCCAATGTTGTCCTGTGCTATGCGGGCAGCGAGGCCGCCGCCCAGGAGACCGCCTCCGCCTGTCAGGCGGCCGGGGGAAAGGCCCTGGCAGTCCAGTGCGATGTCTCAGACGCACAACAGGTAGACGGGCTGATGAAGGCCGCCATCGCGGCCTTTGGGCGGATTGACATTTTGGTCAACAACGCCGGAGTGACCAGGGACGGCCTGTTGATGACCATGAAGGAGACCGACTTTGACCAGGTGCTCAACGCCAATTTGAAGGGCGCCTTTCTGTGTACCAAGGCGGTCGCACGGGGAATGATCAAGCAGCACTGGGGACGGATCATCAATTTGAGCTCGGTTGTGGGTCTGCGGGGCAACGCCGGACAGGCCAACTACGCCGCCAGCAAGGCGGGGCTCTTGGGGCTGACGAAATCAACAGCCAAAGAGCTGGCCAGCCGGGGGATCACAGCCAACGCCGTTGCCCCCGGCTTTATCGAGACTGACATGACCGCTGCCCTCCCTCAGAAGGCCAGGGAGGCCATGCTCCCTACCATTCCAATGGGCCGGGCGGGCAGCCCTGAAGACGTAGCCCAGGCGGTCTGCTTCTTGGCGGGAGAGAGCGCCGGTTATATCACTGGACAGGTTTTGTGCGTAGATGGCGGCATGGCAGTATAATGCCGCTGGTCAACGGTGGTTCACCTCCCTGTTCAGGGAGCGTGGGAGAAGGAGCGTAACATGAAAAGACGTGTTGTTATCACCGGCCTGGGAGCGGTGACGCCAGTGGGACTCACTGTGCCGGAGAGCTGGCAGGCCCTGCGGCAGGGGGTGTGCGGGATTGCGCCCATCACCCAGTATGACCCGGCCGCCCAGAAAGTGACGCTGGCCGCTGAGGTCAAGGGCTTTGTGCCAGAAGACCACCTGAATAAGCAGGAGGCACGGCGCATGGGACGCTTTACCCAGTTTGCGGTCACTGCCGCCAGGGAAGCTATGACGGACAGCGGATTTCAGCTGTCCGGAGAAAACCCGGACCGCTGCGGCGTGATCGTCTCCAGCGGCATCGGGGGACAGAGCATCACCGAGACCGCCTGCCTCAGAGGGGCGGAGCGGGGATGGGACAAGGTCTCCCCCTTTTATATTCCAACTGCTATCTGCAACATGGCCGCCGGCCAGATTGCCATTGACACCGGGTTTACCGGTCTCTGCTCCTGCCCCGTTACCGCCTGCGCTGGGGGGACCAATGCAGTGGGGGACGCCTTCCACTATATCCGGGACGGATACGCCGACGTCATGCTCTGCGGCGGCACCGAGGCCAGCATCACCCCGCTGGCTATCGGCGGGTTTACCTCCATGAAGGCATTGACCCAGGTGGATGACCCAAATCGGGCCTCCATCCCCTTTGATTTGGAGCGCAGCGGCTTTGTCATGGGAGAGGGGGCGGCTGTTCTGCTGCTGGAGGAGCTGGAACATGCACAAAAGCGGGGGGCCAAAATCTACGCTGAATTTGCGGGCTACGGCGCCTCCTGCGACGCCTACCATATGACCGCCCCCCGCCCGGATGGCAGCGGCGGCGCTAAGGCCATGGCCATGGCTGTGGCTGACGGCGGCGCTGTGCCGGAGGAAGTGGACTACATCAACGCCCACGGCACCTCTACTCCCCTCAACGATGCCGGAGAGACCGCCGCAGTCAAGCTGGTCTTTGGGGACTGGGCCCGCCGTCTGGCCATCAGCAGCACCAAATCCATGACAGGCCATATGCTGGGAGCAGCCGGCGCTGTGGAGGCTCTGATCTCCGTTTTAGCCCTCCGAGACGGCTTTATTCCACCCACCATCCACTACCAGATCCCCGATCCGGCCTGTGACCTGGACGTGGTCCCTAATGTGGGCCGGGCCGCATCCCTGCGGTACGCTCTGTCCAACTCTCTGGGCTTTGGCGGCCACAACGCCAGCGTCCTGTTCAAACGGTGGGAGGGCTGATCATGGAACTCAACAGCAACCAGATTGCGGAACTTCTGCCCCACCGGTTTCCCTTCGCCCTGGTAGACCGGATTACTGATTACGAGCCTGGACAGTGGGCCAAGGGAATCAAATGTGTCAGTGTCAACGAGCCCTTTTTCTGTGGACACTTTCCCCAGGAGCATGTCATGCCCGGCGTGCTCATCCTGGAGGCCATGGCTCAGGTAGGCGCGGTTGCCATCCTCTCCCTGCCGGAAAACCGGGGAAAGCTGGCTCTCTTCGGCGGGGTGAAGCAGGCCCGCTTCCGGCAGAAGGTCATCCCAGGCGACGTGCTGGAGATGACCTGTACCCTCACCAAACGCCGGGGCCCGGTGGGCATCGGCTCCTGTCAGGCCACCGTCAACGGCAAAATCGCCTGTACAGCCGAACTGACCTTCGCCGTTGCCCAAGAGAGCGCAGCTCAACCATAAGTCAACCCTTGAATCCAGCTTGTACAATCCTACAAATAGATCCAGTAAACTGCGTGTTTCTCATTGACTTTTCCACCGTAAACTGCTATACTAGCGAAACGGAAATAGGCGCCTATGGTGGAATTGGTAGACACGTTGGATTTAGGTTCCAATGCCGCATGGTATAAGGGTTCGAGTCCCTTTAGGCGCACCAGGATGTGTGGACGAGATATGCAACAAAGATACTGCACGAGAGTGCGGTATTTTTGTGTTTTCAGAATGAATGGAGGGGGGCCGCAGATGGAGACCCAACGGCTCTATGAGCAGGACAGCCATGCAAAGGTTTTTCGTGCCCATGTCACCGCCTGCGAGGCAGTGGGAAAAGGCTATCGGATTGCCTTAGACCGCACCTGTTTTTTCCCGGAGGGCGGCGGACAGTTTGGCGATCGCGGGGTCCTGACGGGGGATACACAGCTCTGTGTGACCGATACCCAGGAGGAAAACGGTGTGATCTGGCATCACACAAACCACCCGTTGACCCCTGGAACACAGGCTGAAGGGCGGCTGGACTGGCCCCTGCGCTTTGCCCGGATGCAGTGTCACAGCGGAGAGCATATTGTCTCCGGCCTATTCCACCAGCGGTACGGCCTGGAGAATGTGGGCTTTCACCTGGGGGACGAGGAGATGACCCTTGATCTGAGCGGCCCTGTCACCTGGGAGGAGGCTCGGGAGGTCGAGCGGCTGGCCAACCAGGCGGTGGCGCTGAACCTGCCGGTCCAGGCGGAGGTTCCAAGTCCAGAGGTTCTGGACAAGCTGGCCTACCGCAGTAAACGGCCGCTGGAGGGTCCAGTGCGCATTGTCACCATTCCGGGGTATGATGTGTGTGCCTGCTGTGCCCCCCATGTAAGTCATACAGGAGAGATTGGACTCATTCATATTCTCTCCCTCCAAAACTACAAGAGCGGTGTCCGGCTGCGGGCCCTCTGCGGCAGCCGGGCGGTGGAGGATATCCTCTCAAAACAGCAGAGCATCACGGACATCTCCGTCCGGCTTTCGGCCCGGCAGGACCGGGTGGCCGGGGCGGTGGAGCGGCTGGCCGCCGAGCTGGAGTGCGTCAAGCAGCGCAATGCCACCCTTGGGCGCCAGCTGGCCCAGGGGATGGCAGATGCTATCCCCGCCGGAGCCGGTGGGCAGGTGCTGTTTACCGCATTGGATACCAGTGCCCTTCGGACACTGGTCAACGCCGTGTTAGCCAAAGGGATCCCCCTGTGCGCCGCCTTTGCCCAGGAGGAGGAACGCTGGCAGTACATTGTGGGGGCGGTGGAGATGGATCTGCGCCCCTTGGTCAAAGAGATGAACGCCGCCCTTCGGGGCCGCGGAGGCGGTTCGGCCCAGATGGTTCAGGGCAGTGTCCAGGCGGATCGGAAGGAGATTGCCGCATGGTGGACCCCTCGTCTGGACAGCCTTGGTTTTTGTGTACAATGAGAGGGAGGGATTCCCCGTGGAATATATATCCAACAGCCCGGCAGATACCGAGCGGCTGGGGGCCGCACTGGCGGCTGTCCTCTCTCCAGGGACGGTTGTCACCTTTACCGGCGGTTTAGGGGCAGGCAAGACCGCCTTTGTCCGGGGGATGGCCGCCGGACTGGGGAGCGCTGAACGGGTGACGAGTCCGACGTTCACCCTTGTCAATGAGTATGAGGGCGGGCGTCTGCCTCTCTTTCATTTCGACCTCTACCGCCTGGGTTCCCCGGAGGAGCTCTTCGAGATCGGCTGGGACGACTACCTTAGCCGGGGCGGGGTGTGCGCCGTGGAGTGGAGCGAGCGGCTGGCCGGCGCCCTGGAGTCAGAGTTTATCCGGGTGGACATCACCCGGGGGCCGGAGGAGGGACAGCGCCGCATCCGTCTGGAGGGCCAGGTTCCACCGCTGGCTGGATGGGAGGAAATGCTGTGAATCTTTTAGCGCTGGAGTCCTCCGCCGTGGCCTGCTCGGCGGCCCTGTGCAAGGGGGAACAACTGGTTGCCCAGACCTTCCAGAACAACGGCCTCACCCACAGCCGGACCCTGCTCCCCATGGTGGAGTTCATGCTCCGCAGCTGTGGGGAGACTTTAGACGGCGTGGATGTCATTGCGGTCGCCGCCGGACCGGGGTCCTTTACCGGCCTGCGCATTGGGATCTCCACTGCCAAAGGGCTGGCCTGGCCGGATGACAAGCCCTGCGCCGGGGTCTCCACGCTGGAGGCCATGGCCTGGCCTCTGGCCCATCTGGAGGGAGCGGTATGCGCCGTAATGGACGCCCGGCGCAGTCAGGTCTACAATGGCCGCTTTCTGGCCCAGGGGGGAACACTCACACGGCTGTGTCCGGACCGGGCCATCGGGCTGGACGAACTGGCCGCCGAGCTGCAGGAGGAAGGCAAACCGCAAATTCTTGTTGGAGATGGTGCAATTTTATGTTATACTACCTTTAAAGCCATGGGGTTGGAGGTATGCCTGGCCCCCTCACAGCTCCGGGTTCAGAGCGCCTGGGGGGTCGCCCGCGCTGCACAGGAATTGATTAAGGCGGGCCGTCTGACCAATGCGGATGGACTGGTCCCTATATATCACCGCCTCTCCCAGGCCGAACGGGAACGGCTGGCCAGGCAGCCGCAGGAATAGCTCCCCCCTCTGGGGATAAAAAAGAAGAAACAAAGGGGAATCGCGCCATGGATATGGAAAAGGTACACATTCTGGACCATCCGCTGCTTCAGCATAAGCTGTCCATCCTGCGGGATGAGACCACCGGCGTCAAGGAATTCCGCGAGGTTGTCTCCGAAGTCGCCTCTCTCATGTGCTATGAGGCCACCAGAGACCTCCCCCTGGAGGAGGTCGAGATCAAGACCCCCATTACTACCGCCCGCTTTAACAGCATCGCGGGTAAAAAGCTGGCCATTGTCCCCATCCTCCGGGCGGGCCTGGGGATGGTGGAGGGTATTTTAACCCTCATCCCCTCCGTCAAGGTGGGTCATATCGGCCTCTACCGGGACCCCCAGACCCTGCAACCAGTGGAATACTACTGCAAAATGCCTACCGACATCGCCGAGCGGGATGTCATTATCCTGGATCCTATGCTGGCCACCGGCGGTTCTGCGTCTGCCGCCATCCAGTTTATCAAAAACTACGATGTCAAGCACATCAAGCTGATGAACATCATCGCCGCACCTGAGGGGGTGGAGCGGGTTCATAAGGACCACCCGGATGTGGAGATCTACTGCGCCGCCCTGGACCAGTGCCTCAACGACCACGGCTACATCGTCCCCGGCTTAGGCGATGCAGGAGACCGTATTTTTGGCACAAAATAATAGAACCAGGCACCATGGGGGCTGTACCGGTTGGTACAGCCCCCAGCCTATCGAAAAGGCGACAAGTATTTTTTGACAGACGATTGTTCGCCCAGTAAGGTGTGGGGGGTAGATTTTAGTTTTAAGAGGCAGGTATAGATGAATGGATGAATAATACTTGATAATTCTCTGCAGGAATGATACAATGCAAGCGATTGAGGATAGGAGCGGGCTGTCACAGCTTGTAGGAAATGGTTTTCAATACGGAATTTAGTAAAAGGCAGGGGATGAAGATGTCAATCTTTGATCGTTTTGTCTCAAAAGAGACGGGCGAGCAGGAAAGGAAATCGTTTCACCCCACTCCTTACAGGAAGATGTTTTCCGTTCTGGATACAGCAGGCAAAGAGGTAAAAGCGCAATATCCAGATGACAGCAAAACAGTGGATGATTTTGTCTGGGCTTTAAAGGAAGCTTGCCGGGACCGCTATAAAAAGGCGCTGGAGGGTGAGCCGCAGCCCATGAAAGCGGAAGCGCGGTTTTTCCTGTCAAAGGATCGGATGAGTGCCTATGCATGTCTACTCCCGCCGGAGAATGAAGGGGACGGAATTACCTTGGAGGAATTCCTGGATGATATACATTTCGAGGGCATTAACTATGGCATTTTACAGGAAGAAATTCAGCGGGAGTTTGAACTCGGATACCTCCACATATTTCTGGTTGCACGGGGAAAGCTGCCCCAAGCGGGGGAAGATGGCAAGGTAACGGAGTTTTTTCAGCGGCGCAGGAATATGCGCTTAGAGGTACAGGATGGAAGCCAAGTAGATTTTGGAGAAGATGTCCAGCTGCAGCCTATTCGGAAGGGGACTGTTATCTGTCTCATACGGCCGCCAAAACCGGGAACGGATGGCATGGATGTAGCGGGGCAGAGGCTCCCAAGTCCACCGGCGGTCAATGCCTATGTACCCCAAGGGAAGAATACCGCCATAGGCAGGGGCGGATTGGCGCTCATAGCGAGCGTGGATGGAATTCTATACATCGAAAATGACCAATTCTGCATCCATGCACAGAAAATCATTGATGGTGATTTGGACCATTTTCAGGGAACACTCCAGATTTCAGGGAATCTTTATATCGCGGGAAATGTGGATGGCGGAGTTGAAATAGAGGCTTCCGGCGAAATTGTGATCAATGGGAAGGTAGGGCAGGCTCGTGTGACCTCAATGGGTGGAACCATTCGCGTGCAGCAGGGTATTTATGGAACAGAAGGTAAGACCTTTATAAAGGCGGCCTGTCAGGTGCAGTCCCCCGTGGTGGAACAGGCGGAAATTGACGCCGGAACCAGTGTGATTGCAGAGGCGATACTGAATAGTGTCATTCGCTGCGGCGGCACGGTTCATGTCATGAGCGGACGTGGAATCATTGCGGACAGCCTGATCCGGGCAGGAGACAGCATCCTATGCCTGCGGATTGGCAACCTAGCTGGAGGCCGCAGTCAGATTTCTGTCGGCTACCCCCCTCATATTCCAGAATTATGGGAACGCACAAAGGCCGAATTGAGCCAGGTACAGTCGACCATTGAAATGCTTTGGAACTCTATCACCGATTTGCGGAAAAAGGGTTCTCGCATGTCGGATGGAGAGAGGTCGGTACTGGAGCAGCTTGTGGAACAGCGAGACCTCTATGTTGAAAAACGGGAAAGCTTGACAACAGAACGAAGGGCTTTGAATAAGGAACTGGACAAGAGATGTAAAGGGAGAATACGGTGTGAGAAATTGTACCCTTTTCTGGAGGTCCAGTTCGGCAGATTAAAGGAAGAAGTCACTACAATAGAAGAAAACTGTAAAATACATGTCGAGGAAAATCGAATTCTTTTAAAATAAAGGACCAGTCTATATTTTATTGTATACGGCGTACTCCCCTGCCTTTAGGCAGGGGAGTACGCCGTCAGACTGTCGAGAAAAGCCTCGCAGAGGCGCGAAAAAAGTCAAGTTCGTTTTCCCCAGCGGCATATACATCGGGAAAAACACATCACTCCAGCTCATCCAGAGTCAGAGAAAAGCTGGGGAGAAAGTGCTCCAAAAAATAGTCCACCTCCGGCAGAGGGGAGGCCTGAAGGACCCTTAGGGTTTGATCCGCGGCCCGGCGGAACTCGGCGTTGCCCGCCTTGAGCTCCTCCACGCACTTTAAGTAGGCCGAGAGCTTGTCAGCCGCCTTGACCAAAGCGCGGAGATCGGGGTCGTAATCCTCGGTGAGCCAGGGCGTATAGGCAGGCCGCAGGGGGTCGGGGAGCAGAGAGAGGAGCTTTTGGGCCGAGATGGTTTCTACCTGCTGGTAGGAGGTCCGAATGGCCGGGTTAAAGTATTTGACCGGAGTGGGCAGGTCGCCGGTTAAAATCTCCGGGGCATCGTGATACAAGGCGGCTATGGCGGCCTGACCGGGGTCGATCTCTCCGCCGAAGATGTCCCGCCGTATGACTGCCAGAGCGTGGGCTAGGACAGCCACCATATGGGAGTGTTCCTGGATGTTCTCTGGGACCGTATTGCGCATCAGACCCCAGCGCTGGATGTAGCGCATTCGGGATAGGTAGGCGAAAAAGTGAAAGGCCATGGATTGATACCTCCAAGAATCTGTTTTCAGGCGTTTGGGCCGTGCACAAGGAGAAGAGCATGACGGGCTGCCGTCCTTGGCAGGTACCCTTGTCCTCTCCCCCTGCAGATATGCTAATCCAGCCCGATCACCTGGTCCACCGGCATAGAGAGCACAATCCCTTTGGCCTCGCTGTGGAGACCGCAGGTCTCACTGATGGCCTTCATCAAGGTGAGCTTTTCCTCCTCTGGTGCGACAATAGAGATGACCTCCCGCTCCTGATGGACGCTCAAGCCCCAAAATTTCGCGGCCTCCTCGTTCACCAGGTGGCGGACATGGAAAGCCGTACCGCCAGAGGCCCCCACCGCCCGGGCGGCGGTCATGACCTCCTGGCCAAAGCCCTGGTTGATGACGGCCAAAATCATGACATAGTTCATATCGGACATGGTGTTCAGCTCCCTTTTTGTGATGGTTGGAAACAGGGTCTCTTTTTGGGCCTCCTCCAGGTGCTTTACTGCGTCCATCATGCGGCTGCTGCACCCGGACAGGGACATCGTAAAGGCAATCCCGCTGTTGGAGGTTCCCAGATGAAGCTGCTTTTTCAGCTTTTTCAGCATCTCCCCCGCAGAGGGCCGGGACATGATACTCAACAACACGGTCTTTTCAATGCTTCCCAGGCCCAGCAGTTCCATCATCTCACTGGAGGCCGTTCCCTGGGCACAGAACTGGTACAATACAGGGATATGCCCCTTTTGAAAGAGCTCTGCTGCTTTCTCCGCCAGCTTAGGCGCCGAAATGATGACGAGCATCCGCAGCTCTGGCGGTCTTTTCTCAGGTCCCATCTGTCGATTCCTCCCCAACGCGAATTTCTTCTCCACTGTCCAAGTCGATGATATCGTCTCCGCCTACCAGCTCGGCCTCCATGGCAGCGATCCGCTCCATCTTCTTGAGCTTGTGCTGGTAGAGTACCCCCATAAGCTGAATTGAGATCAACGGTGTAAGCGCTACCAGGGCTACCACTCCAAAAGCGTCGGTCATCATATTGCCGCCCAGGGCCTCGCACACCCCCATGCTCAGGGGGAGCAGAAAGGTGGTGGTCATCGGTCCGCTGGCCACGCCGCCTGAGTCAAAGGCGATACCCACAAAGAGCGTGGGCACCAGCCGGGAGAGGAGCAGGGCAATACAGTAGCCGGGGATTAAAATCCATTGAATGGGAATGGCGGTCAGCACCCGAAGCATGGACAGCCCCACACTGACGGCCACACCAAGGGACAAAGCGTAGTTCATGGATTTGGCCGAGATAGAGCCGTTGGTCACATCCTGGATCTGATGGTTCAAAACCTGGATGGCAGGCTCTGCCTTGACAATATAGTAACCGATCAACATGCCAATGGGGAGGAGCAGCCATTTCCATTGAGAGTTGGCCAGACCGCCCCCCAGCAGCATCCCTACCGGGGAAAAGCCCACATTGACGCCAGCCAGGAAGAGAACCAGTCCAACCAGGGTGTAAACAAAGCCGACCCCCACCTGTTTGAGCTGCTGGCTGCGGAACCGGCGGCTGATCCACTGGAACAGCCCAAACATGGCCGCCAGAGGCAGAATGGAGAACAAAACCTCCTTTAAGTAATGGGGGAGCTCGAATACAAAGACCCGCACCACATCACGGGTGGTGAGCACGTCTGGAACGGTGGGCAGACTGTAGGCGCCGCTGTCTGGCTGGAAAAAGGACCCCAACAGCATGACGGCCAGCACCGGTCCCACGCTGGACAGGGCCACCAAACCGAAGCTGTCGCTGGTGGCCTTCCGGTCGCCGCGGAGGCTGGCCAGGCCGACGCCCATGGCCATAATAAAGGGGACGGTGATGGGTCCGGTAGTGACACCTCCAGAGTCAAAGGCCACCGCCAAAAAATCCTCTGGTACCAAGAAGGAGAGCAGAATCAGGGCCAGATAGAGAATAGATAAGATGGTAGATAGACTGATTTGAAGCAGAATACGCAAAATTGCCAGGGCCAGAAAGGATCCAACGCCGAGGGCTACGGTCAAGATCAGCGTCATATTGGGAACCGACGGGACCTGATTGGCCAAGACCTGCAAGTCAGGCTCAGCGATGGTGATAATCGCCCCCATCAAAAACCCGATGAGCAGAATCAACGGAATACTGCGGGTCTGCTCCATCTGGATGCCGATTCCCTTTCCCAAGGGGGTCATGGACATCTCAGCGCCCAGCTGGAAAAAGCCCATGCCTATGACCAGCATCAGCGCCCCAACCATAAACATGACCGCAGTTCCAAGATCCATCGGGACCAGCAGAATGCTCAACAGCAGGACAATACCGGTGATAGGCAGGACCGCAGAGAGGGATTCCTGCAACTTTTCCTTGAGCTTCAAATTCAAACGCAACACTTCCTTTCCTGGTGCCGAAAAAGAAACAGACACTTTTTCGAGGGGTTATTGTTCGCCATTACCCTTTGGCGAGCCACTCCGCCCAGATGTCTGGGCAATAGCCCACGGTGGCCTGTCTGCCGTTGCGGACAATGGGGGTATGGAGCAGACTGGGCTGTTCCAAAAGCTTCTCCAGCTTATCAGCGTCATAAGCCAGATAACGGACCGAAGCGGCATCCGGATTGGTTGGGGAGATGAGCGCCTCCAGCCCCACGGCATTTTTCACGCTTTGGAGCTCTCCCCGGCTGATTCCGTACTTGCTCAGATCCACCATCTGGAATTTAATACGCCGCTCTTTAAAATAGCGCTGGGCCTTTTTGGTATCAAAGCACTTAGAGGTCCCAAAAATTTGCAGGTTTATCGTACTCACCTCACTTTATATGGCGTCCCCTCAGCAGGGCAGATGGGATGCAGCAGATATCAAATAAATTGTATCATAAGCTACAGAGAGAGACAAGCGGTGTAAATTCCAGTTTTTGCGGCAATAATAGGGTCATTCAAAAACCGCAGCCTGCGGCAGAAAAGGATGTTACCTATGAAAGCTGTTATCATGGCCGGGGGCGAGGGGACCCGACTGCGCCCTCTCTCTCTGGGGCTGCCCAAACCCATGACCCCTCTCTTTGACAAACCGGTGATGGAGCACATCATCGCCCTGCTCCGCCGCAGCGGGATCTGTGAGATTGCTGTGACCCTGCACTATATGCCCCAGACGGTGATGGACTATTTTGGCGATGGGACGGCCTTTGGCGTCAAGCTGGCCTACTTTGTGGAGCAGGAGCCCCTAGGGACGGCAGGCAGTGTAAAAAGCTGCATCGATTGGCTGGGGGAAGAGGACTTTCTCGTGATCAGCGGAGACGCGGTGTGCGGCCTGGATCTGAAAGCGGCCATAGCGGACCACGCCGCCCATCAGGGAGCCGCTACCCTGCTGCTCGCCCACCATCCCGCCCCTCTGGAATACGGCCTTGTGCTCACCGATGAATCTGGGCGGATTGAGCGGTTTATCGAAAAGCCGGGCTGGGGGCAGGTCCTCACCAATCAGATTAACACAGGGATCTACCTCCTCACGCATCGGGCCATGGAGGCCGTCCCGGCGGGAAAATCCTACGACTTTGGAAAGGATCTCTTCCCCGCTCTTCTGGAGGCGGGAGAGCCCCTCTATGGCCACTTGGCCAAGGGGTACTGGTGTGATATGGGGGACTGCGAATCCTATCTGGACTGTGTAGCCGACGCCCTGGCTGGACGGGTTCAGCTGGAGCTGGACGTGCCCCAGGTGGCCCCAGGGATCTGGTCTGCCGTCCCGCTGCCTGCCACGGTTCAGGTGATCCCCCCCTGTTATCTGGGACACAAAGTCACGGTGGGGGAGGGGACCCTGCTGGGTCCCAATGTGGCTCTGGGGAGCGGCAGTACTGTGGGTGCCCACGCCCTGGTCCAGCAGTCGGTGGTCCACGGCGCCCATATTGGAGATCGGACCACCCTCTATGGGTCCATTCTCTGCCGGGGGGCCTTTGTGGGCCGGGGTGCCGTCCTCAACGAGGGAACGGTAGTCGGAGCAGAGGCCCATGTAGGGGAGGACGCCATATTGATGGAGCGGGTCAAGCTGTGGCCGGGCCGGGAGGCGCCGGATGGGAGCCGTTTGACCTCTTCCCTGACCGCCGGCGGCCTGCGCACCCCCCTGCGGTTTGGAGACGGTGGGATCATCCGAGGCAGGATTGGAGAGGAGCTCACCCCTGAGCTGCTGCTGCTCTTGGGCAACGTCTTAGGAGCCGAGGGAAAGCTGGGGCTGGGCTGGACCGGCGGGGAGGGCGCCCGAATGCTGATCCAGGCTGCGGCCAGCGGCGCAGCAGCCGGGGGGGGACAGCCCATCCTCCATGATGCACCCTGTCCCGCGGCGGCGGCCTGGCTGGGGCGGTGCTACAGCTTGCCGTCCTCCCTCTTCGCCGAACAGGAGGAGGACAAACTATACCTCCATCTCTTCGACCGGCGGGGCCTCCCCCTGGACCGGGCCAGAGAGCGGAAGCTGGAGGGAGCCGTCCTCCGGGGAGAGCAGACACGGGTCCCCGCCGGACAGGTGGGCCGTCAGGAGCAGATCTCAGGGACCCGCTCGGCCTACGCCGCCGATGCCGCCCGCCGGACCCGGCTGTCCAGCCTGCCCCTGCGTCCCCTGCGGGTGGCGGTATCAGATCAGAGCGGTACAGGCGTCCTCCTGGCTGAAGCTCTGGAGCGGCTGGGCTGTGCGGTCCAGCCGGGCTGGGAGCAGGGGATTCCTGTATTTCAGGTGGCCCGCGGCGGCTTCCACCTTACCGCCAGGGATGAGGAGGGCCGTCCCCTCCCCCCTGCGCGGCTGCTTGCCATGGTGCTCCTGATCGAGTACGAGCAGGGGGAGAAAAAAGCGGCGGTCCCGGCGGGAGCACCGGCCAGTCTGGAGCAGCTGGCTGCGGACCAGGGCGGGACTCTTCTTCACCTGGGCCAGGACACGGGGGCAGAGGACTGCTACGAATCTCAGCCCTGGACTTGGGACGCCGTCTTTGCGGCCTGCCGCCTGTGCGCCCGGATGGGTCTGACCGGGGAGCGGCTGATAGACCTGGAGCGGAAGACCCCACAGTTTCAGACCCTCACACGGGAGATCCCTTTGAGCTCCAGCCGGGGTGAGCTGATGCAGGCCCTGCTACAATCCGACCAGTCTATCCGTCCTGCCGGGGATGGCTTGCGAGTGCGGTCAGGGACCGGCTGGGCCTACCTGACGCCCCTGATCCGGCGCAGCGCCCTGCGGGTGGTGGGAGAGGGCCCCGATATGGAAACCGCCGCAGCGTTATGTGATTTTTACGCCGAAAAGGTAAAAGAATTGGATCAAAAAACGAAAATAGCGCCCTAGGAGGGAAATATCAGGGAAAATTAGAGGTATACTTTTCCTCCGAAATGTGATACACTAGCTCTACTGTCTGCTCCCCAGTATGGGTTGAGCTTGAGAACCAGTCGCTAAAGTCTGCTTGAAAATATGTTACGGTTTTCAAACAGACGTTGAATAGGCGTTTGGCGGCGTCCGGCAGGAAGCCCCGCTTGCGAGGGGGCGTCTGCTTGACTGCTGCTTTTAGGCCCTTTGCGGCCTGATATAGATGGGATACAGAAACGGCGGAGGGGCTGTACCCTTTTTCCGGCGAGGCAGGGCTGGAAAAAGGGGCGGCCCGCCCCCTTTGTTTTGCTGAACAGGTTTTCCCGTCCGGTGCTGTACCCTTGTCCGGTATTACATACTTTCAAACGCAGAAAGTACCCAGTTGCAGAAGATGCAAGTCTTCCTGCAATCTTTTCTCACGCCTGGGGCGTGGAGAACAAAAAAATAAAAACAACAAAAAGAGTCAAAAAGGAGTCTTGTATTTTATGGCAGAAAAGTTAAAACTGATTTCCCTGGGCGGTCTCAATGAGATCGGAAAAAACCTCACCGTCTATGAATATGGCGGGGATATCATCATTGTGGATGTGGGGATGGGTTTCCCTGACGACGATATGTACGGCATCGACGTGGTGATCCCCGACTTCTCCTATCTGATGAAGAACCGGGACAAGGTCCGGGCGATCTTCCTCACCCACGGCCATGAGGACCACATCGGTTCTATCCCTTATCTGCTGCGGGATGTGAACGCCCCTATCTATGCCACCCGGATGACCGCCGGGCTGGTCAAGCTCAAGCTGGAGGAGCACCACCTGCTGGATAAGACCAAGCTCATCACCTGTGAGGCTGGAGAGGTGGTCAAGGCGGGAAAGTTCTCGGTGGAGTTTATCCATGTGAACCACTCCATTGCGGATGCGGTGGCCTTTGCCATCAAGTGTCCGGTGGGAACGGTGGTGCATAGCGGAGACTTTAAGATTGACGCCACCCCCATCCAGGGAGGCATGATCGATCTGGCCCGCTTTGGAGAGCTGGGCAAGCAGGGGGTCCTGGCCTTTGTGTGTGACTCCACCAACGTGGAACGCCCCGGCTTTACCAAGAGCGAGCGGTGTGTCGGAAACAGCTTCGACAGCCTCTTTCGGGGGTGCGACCAACGGATCATTGTCACCACCTTTGCCTCCAATGTGGACCGGATCCAGCAGGTCATCTCAGTGGCCGCCAGATATGGGCGAAAGGTGGCGGTCACAGGCCGGAGCATGGAGAACGCCATGCGGGTGTCCACCGAGCTGGGCTACATGCAGATTCCGGAGGGGACCCTGGTGGATGTCAACCACATCAAGGGCCTGCCTAAAAACAAGGTGTGCATCATCACCACGGGCAGCCAGGGGGAGACCATGTCAGCCCTCACCCGGATGGCCTTCTCCACCCACAAGCAGGTGGACATCCAGGCCGGAGATCGGGTGATTATCTCCGCCTCAGCCATTCCAGGCAATGAGAACTCTATCGGCAACGTGATCAACGAGCTCTACCGCAAGGATGCCGAGGTGGTCAACGAGCGGCTGGGACAGCTCCATGTGTCGGGGCACGCCTGCCAGGAGGAGCTGAAAATCCTCCACGCCCTGATCAAGCCCAAATTTTTCGTCCCAGTCCACGGTGAACAGCGCCATTTAAAGGTTCACGCCAAGCTGGCCCAGGAGATGGGGATGAATCCAAAGAGCATCATCATCAGCGACGTGGGCCGGGTCATTGAGTTCACCCCCAACTCGGCCAAGCTCAACGGCACAGTCCCCGCCGGCCGGGTCTTTGTGGACGGCTACGGTGTAGGCGATGTGGGGAGCGTAGTCCTGCGGGACCGGAAGCACCTGGCCGAGGACGGCATGATTGTCGTGGTGGTCTCCATGTCCGGTGAGCACGGAGGGGTGGTCTCCGGGCCGGACATCATCACACGGGGATTTGTCTACGTCAAGGAGTCTGAGGGGCTGATGGAGGAGCTGCGCACTGTGGCCAACCAAGCTCTGGACCGCTGTCAAATGGACTGCTGCAAGGACTGGGCGGCCATCAAGTCGGAGATCAAGGGCGATCTGTCCAGCTATCTTTACCGGAAGACCAAGCGCAATCCGATGATCCTCCCGGTCATCATGGAGGTATAATCATCCCTGCAGCCGGCCCGTCAGACCGTCCGCCGCCAGACCGGTGATATGCACCGGATGAATCTGGTTGTGCAGTCCTTCCCCTGGAGCGGAGACCAGAATATAGTTGGAGGTGTGGCCCTGCCAAATGCCGTCCTGCCCAGTCTCAAAGAGGACGGGCAGCGTCTCCCCCACCCAGCCGGAGAGCCAGACGTGCTCCAACGCTTTGGCCGCTGCCGCTGCCCGGTGGACCCGGTTCTCCTTCTCCCGGTGGGAGAGCTGTCCCTCCAGATTAGCGGCCGGAGTGCCAGTCCGGCGGGAATAGGGGAAGATATGCAGGCCGGAAAATCTGCACCGCGCCAAAAATTCCAGGGTCTGTGCAAACTCGTCCTCGGTCTCTCCTGGAAAGCCCACAATCAAATCGGTGGTAATGCCGGGCCGGTCAAAGGCATCCCGCAGGGACACCACAGATTCATAATACCGGTTCGTGTCATACTTCCGGCGCATCCGGGCCAGGGTGGCGTCACAGCCGCTCTGAAGGGAGAGATGGAAGTGGGGGCAGAGATTGGGCAGCGTGCTTGCCCGGCGGCAGAATTCCTCTGTGATGGTTCGGGGCTCCAGGGAGCCCAGCCGGACCCGGAGCGCGGGTGCGGCATGGCAGACCGTCTCTATCAGATCGATCAAGGCGCTCCCATCCCGGAACTCTGTCCCCCAGGAGGAGATCTCAATGCCGGTGATTACCAGCTCCTGATAACCCGCCTGGGCCAGCCGGACGGCCTCAGCGGCGGCCTCCTCCCTGGGGAGGGAGCGCACCGGCCCACGGGCGTAAGGGATGATACAGTAGCTGCAAAAGTTGGTACAGCCGTCCTCCACCTTGAGCATGGCCCTGGTGCGCCCTTCCAGCCCACCGGCGGGCAGATGCTCAAATTCATGACAGCGCAGGATATTGTCCACCTGCACGGCGGGGCGCTGGGGCCGGCCCTGGATGGCCAGCGCTTCTATCTGGTCCAGCAGGGCGATCCGGTCCTTGTTGCCCCAGATGAGATCCACATTTAGGTTTTCCAGAGCTTGAGGGTTGGTCTGGGCGTAACAGCCGCATACCGCCACAACAGCCCCAGGCGCGCGTTTGCGGGCCTGCCGGATCATCTGCCTGGATTTTTTATCACTGACGGCAGTGACCGTACAGGTATTGATGAGATAGGCGTCGGCCTCCCCCTCAAAGGGGAGCAGCGTATGCCCGCGCCGGAGCAGTTCGGTCTCCAGGGCCTGGGTCTCATATTGATTGACCTTACAGCCCAGGGTATAAATAGCAACTCGCATGGTTGTCCTCCCAGATGTACGCCGGATACCGGCGGTAATATAATCGTTTGTTTTTTCTGTTTATAGAGAAGGATTTTTTACAGAGGTGTTTATTATGTACACATTTGAAGCGGCCCTGTCCTCCATCGACGATGTCAAGCAGTTTGTAGATGCGGCAAATCGCTGCCCCTGTGAGGTGGACGTGCGTGCCGGCCGGTATGTCGTCAACGGCAAGTCCATTTTGGGGATGTTCTCCATCGATCTGGCCAAGCCCGTCCAGGTGGAGGTCCACGGCACCCAGGAGGAGGGCGAAGCCCTTAAGGAATTGATAGCCCGCTTTACGGCGCAGTAGTATCGTACTTGAAAAAGGGACGTCCGGAAAACCGGACGTCCTTTTTGCGTTTTACAGCGCCCCCTCAGGCAGGAGCGCATACTCCGACATCAGATCTCAGGAGGACAGCACGATGATCAGAGTGGCCCGAAAACCGTTTCCCTCGTAGTTGCCATAGACCTGGATAACATCTTCCGGTTTGATCCAGCTTAAGGTAACGCTGGTGCCGTCTATGCGCATCAAATTCGCGCTGGAGGTCTGGACGGTGGTGACATTGGCGGCCCCGTCAGAGCCCTCCCATTGCAGTAGAATTGTCCGATCAGAGGTGTTGACATAGAGAACCGTGCCGTTGAGCTGGGTGCCGTTCCCGCTGGTTTTTTCCACCTCGATGGAGACAACATGGTTGTTGTTCACCACCAGGGACACCCGGTCCTGGGGCTTGAGGCTGGACAGAGCCAGCGCCTTGCCGTCCTTGGTGACGGGAATCCCGTTGGCCACCTGATAGGAGGCGGTGGAGCCGTCGCTGAGGGTGAGATCTAAGGTAATCCCGGCGGCCTCCATGGTAATGCGGGTGATGATCCCGGTGACGTTGGCGTCCTGGGGAATGGCGTCAATGCGTTCCACCTGATTATAGCGGATGGTCAATTCCACCTCGTCCCCTGTCATGAGCCGGTCAATGGAGCTGCGGGTGTCCCCCCGGTAAATCACAGGCGGTTTGGTCAAGTCGATGTTATAGGTCCCTACCGTCTGATCGGTCCGCTTGATATCGATGGCGGTTGTGGTGCCGTAGCGGATGGCAGTGATGGTTCCATAGACCGTAGAGGAGCCGGGATAGGCGTCCAGAGAGGTGATGTCTCCGTTGGTCAGCAGGAGGGTGACAAACCACCCATTTTGAATTTTGCTCAGAGAGGTACTCTCTCCATTGTAGCGGATCTGTGCTCCGGCGGCCACCTCATAGGTCATAGTCCGGTTATCCGACAGGTGGTTGACTGTGACAGTGTGCGGGGTGGTGGAGGTGCGTACATTTCGGATGGAGCCTTGGACATAGTCAGTATGGGTGTCCAGATAGAGGGTGGAGACCTTGCCCACCTCATCATTGGAGACCCGTAAGGTCAGATAGCAGCCCGTGTGGTTGGAGGTCAGGCTGCCCAGGAGCCCGTCGATAAAGACGCTGGCCTCGGCAGAGAGGGTGTAGCGGCGGTTCTCCCCGTTGAAGGCCGAGACCTGGATGACAGTTCCACCGACGGTGGAATCAACGGCCTGCAAAATCCCCGTCTCCTGGCGGGTTCCACCGGTGAGACTCACAGAGGCCAAATGTCCAAGCCCGTCTACCCGGCAGGTGGCCCCGCTGTAGCCGGCGCTCAGGTCAATGAGGGAGGATGTACCAGCCTTCCCCCCAACCTGAACCTGGGTAAAGCGGTCGATGACAAAACGCTGTTCCCCGCCCTCCTCCGGGGAAACGGTGATCAGTCCCTCGGCTAAATTGGCTACCTGACCTGACACGGTGGTCAGCGAACCGCTGACCCGGACGGCATCGGGGGTCCCCGCCCGGCTGAGGTTAACCCGTGCGTAGGACCCAACCCGGAGGGCCGCAGTGGTGGAGCGCATGTTATTGTCGTAGATGGGGACATTGGCGGGCAGACTGATGACACGGGTGCCGGAGAAGTCGCTGGCCAGGGTGAGCAGGCTTCCTCCTTGACTGCCGGCGCTGGCCGAGAGGATGGTGCCACCAAACCAGTCGTAGGAGGTGTATTGAGGCAGTTCCACCTCTACCCCGCGGGTGTCCATAAAGTCCAGCGCCCGCTTGAGCAGCGTGGCCATTTCGGCCCGGCTGACATTGGATTTTGGCATAAACTCATTGTGCTGGTTTCCACTCATAATACCATAAGTATACAGCAGGTAGACATAGGGCTGAAGGGATTCGTCGATTTGACTGGTGTCCGAGAAGGAGAGGCTGTAAGTGGACAGATTCTCCGCCATAGCTGCCATTTGAATGGCCCGCACCAGATACTTGGACAGCTTTTCCCTGGAAATTGCCTGACTGATGGCCCCTGAGGTACACAGAGCGGACAGTTCGTCCCAGGAGAGAATCCCGGTCTCCAGGCAAATCCCTATCTCAGGGACCGCCCAGGAGCGCATGGCTTCGGGGAGCACACTGCGCAGCTCGTCTCCGTGGGCTGCGGCAATCTGGTTCTTGAGACTGGCTTCCAGCCGTGTGACCCGGGCACAAAAAATAAGGGCCTCAGCCGCTGACATCTTGCCGTCCGGTTTAAAGGTACCATCAGAATAGCCGTTGATAATCCCACGGTTGGCCAGGTTCTCCACATCACTTTTGGACCAGTGGCCGGTCAGATCCCCAAAGGTGACAGCCGATGCAGGCAGAACCATCAGGCCCAAAACCAGCGCCACTGCTACGCTCAGGGCCAGTACCCGTCTGTACTTCATACAATCCCTCCAACGCTGCGCCGCCTAAACGGCGGCACATGGCTTTAAGCTAAAACCATTATAGCGGCTTTTGTGGCAAAATGCAATAAATGCGGTACAGG
>JAAWBF010000043.1 GCA_022792555.1 Oscillospiraceae bacterium | reverse complement strand
TGTCCAGCTGTAAAGATGGTACTTGGCCGGACACTGCCACACAAGAGGAAGCCACCCGCCTTCAGCTCAAGCTCAAGAAAGCCTGTGACGAGTTTACCAACGAGTACACCCAGCTCACCACCCGTGCCGACTTCCTCAAGCAGAATCACACCCAGCTCACCGACACGGCCTACACCATCAACGAGCAGCTGGATACCATCGAAAAAATGGACCTGGCCGACGCTATTACCTCCTTTTCCTGGGCGATGTACTCCTACAACGCCGCTTTGAAGGTAGGCAACAGTATTTTGTCCCAAAGTTTGATGGACTATATGAATTAACCTGCTGATACGGTTCCCGCTCCCGGCAGGATTGGGAATTGCGCACAGCGTTAAGCCCATCTGTGCCTGGAACTATTTGTGTGTGTGACGGCAGGAGGCAGCTTGTCTGCCTGTTCAGCCGGCCTCTTCCGAGGGGCCGGTTGATGCCGTGTTCTCATAGAATAAGAAGAAAGGAGTGCAAAACCGTGTATCCTCTAATTGAAATTAAAACGGTCCCCATTGAGCTGGAGATGAAGACCACCAATGCCAGGTTGGAGTATGCGCGGGGGACCGCTGAGATGGAGATCTCCCGCAGCAAGGGCGGGTTGAGCATCAAGAGCCGCCCAATTAAGCTGAATATCGACACCTTCGAGGCTCGCAATTCGGTCTCTCCTACACCCTTCCGTTCGGTGGTTCAGAATGCCCAGAAGGGCCAGCAGGCTGCCTATGACGCCACAGCTACCTATGCCCAGCAAGGCCAGCTCCTCCTCAAGGCCAAGATCGGTCAGGAGCTGGTGACCCAGTTCGCCCAGGATGCCCAGACCCGGAATATTAAAATGAATGTGGGCCTGAAATTTCTACCCACCACCGGTCCGGAGATCACCTGGGACCCCGGAGAGATGAACATCCGGTACGAAATGGATAAACTTAACTTCGATTGGCGGATGAACAACGCAAAATTTGAGTTTATCCCCGGCGACATTGAGATTACCGTGAAGCAGCAGCCCGATGTGATTATCAAATACGTCGGCGGCCCGCTCTATGTCCCCCCCTCTGCAGACCCCAATTACACACCCACTGATGTAGAGGCTTGAGTCTGTTTGAAAACAGACGCTAGAGCCTGCTCTACCAGTTTTGACAGGAGGGCTCTACTTGCAGCTTGCGACCAAATATTTTGGAGAGATAGCGTGTGACGAGGAGGATATCCTCCACTTTCCGGCGGGGCTCTTCGGCTTTGAAGAGGAGCAGAAATTCGTACTTCTCCCCTTCGCGGGCAGCGGCGGAACCCTGCTCTGCCTGCAAAGCGTGACCAACTCTGCGCTGGCCTTTGTGGTGATGGACCCCTTTTATCTGTGGGCTGAGTACGCCCCCTCCCTCCAGCCCCCCGATCTCAAGGCCCTGGGGGTGGAAGAGAGTGACGAGCTGGGGTTTTATGTGCTGTGCGTGGTGAAGGACCCTATCTCCGCCAGCACCGTCAATTTAAAATGCCCGGTGGCCATCAACATCCAAACCCGTACCGCCCGACAGGTGATTTTAGAGACCTATGAAATGCGCCATCTCCTGTCCGAGTTTGGCCCGGCAGGGGAGGGGCAGTCATGCTGATTTTACAGCGCAAGGTAGGCGAATCCCTGACCATCGGGGACGATATCTATGTAGAAGTGCTGGGGATTGACAGCGGTCGAGTCCGGCTGGCTATCAAAGCCCCGGAGCATATCCCCATTCTCCGCAGTGAGTTGCGGGTTGCCATGGCTACCAATCGAGACGCCGCCGCCGAGGCAGCCCCTCTGGAGCTCATCAGCCGGCTTGGGACCGCCATGGAACATCAAAAACCACCCAAAAAACAAGAGCCATAATAAACCGGCCTGGTCACACAACCAGGCCGGTTTAAACTATGTAGGGGCAGCGGATTGTTTTATGACAGCAGCTCTGCCAGACATAGGGCGAAGGTCTGGTGTCCCGCCGGAGAAAAGTGAAGGCCGTCAAAGGCCAGATCGATGTTCCACATCCCGGCATCGGCAAAGCTCAAGTTCAGCCGTCGGGCCAGCGCCTGATAGCACTCCCCTAGCCGGGTAGATTGATACAGCTGATGCTCGCCCGAAATCCAGGGGCCCGGCTTCATGGCTGGGGGCGCGATCAACACCGTGACAGTGGGGAGTTGCCCCCGGTCCAGCAGCCGGGTCAAAAACCGCTCCATGCGCTCTGTCACCCCCTCCGCTGTGGCCTGGGGTATTTGGAGCAGATCGTTGCTGCCCAGCATGATGACCAGGCTGTCTATCTGGCCTGAACAGGCAAACAACGCGTCCATCTCCCGCAGCTGTGTAGGGGTGTGGGGGATCTCCCGGCCATTCTCCCCCTCGTTTAAAAGCTCCCAGCCGGTCTGCCGCCCCAGAAGCGCGGTCCAACGGACCTCCTCTGGATAGCGCCCCCCCAGATAGCTCCTGGGGTCGTAGCCGTAGGTGTTAGAATCACCCAGACAGAGCAATCTCATCCTGTCCTCCTCTCCGCAGATATCACGATAGCCGACCACTCTGTTTCCCCGCCCGATGGGTGGGGAAACACTGCTGTTATACCTCTGCCTTCAATAGCCGTTGACTATGGCGTCTAGCACCCTGGCGGCTACGGTTCCAGCCACTTCTGCACCGCCTCCTCCCTGTTCAACAAGGACTACAAAGGCATAGGGGGCATCCGGGTTGCGCAGGAAGCCGGTAAACCAGGCGTTAGGGGTGAGCCCGCCCCCTACCTCCGCGGTGCCCGATTTGGCGCACAGGTCCATGTTGGGGAAACGATTGGTACCGTAGGCCTCCACAGCGGCCTGGGCCATGATGCCGGACAACCGCTGGGCAGTGTCGTTTTGGATCAGTTCACCGGTTTTGCGGGTGAGATAGGGGGAGAGCCGCAGCCCTGCCTTGCCGATGGGGGTCACCGTCTTGAGGACCAGCTGAGGGACCGCTGCCCGGCCCCCATTGGCCACCGCGCCCATATAGACCATCAGGGCGCAGGGGTTGACCAGATCGGTGTGCTGGCCCACCCCCGCCCAGCCGAGCTCGTGGCCAGTGGCGTTTTCCAGGGAAATACGGCTGGGCGCGGTGCGGATTCCGCTCACTTGATAGGTGCTGGTCAGGCCGCTCCGGTCCACATAGCGGGTGAGGGTCTCTCTGCCCAGCTCGGCGGCCAGCAGGGCGAACACCCCGTTGCACGAGTGGGCCAACGCGCCAGTCAGGTCCAGCTCTCCGTGGACCTTGGGACAGGTTACGGGGGCGCCCCCTACCTGGGTACTGCCGGTACAGGTCCAGTGCCGGGTGGTGACGTCTGGGATACACTCCAGGGCGGCTGTCAGGGTGATCGTCTTGAAGACTGAGCCGGGGACAAAGGTACCAGACAGAAAGCGGTTGAGATAGACCCCCTCATAGCGTGGATCCTCCAGCTGATCGGCGGCAGGTGGGTCCAGAGGGTCAAAGGAGGGGGAGGAGACCATGCACAGGAGCTCCCCGGTCTTGTAGTTATACACCCCTACCGCGCCTTTTCTGCCCCCCAGGGCCTCATAGGCGATGTAGTTGTATCTGGCGTCCAAAGTGAGGTAGAGGTCATTCCCCGCCCCCATAAAGTGGTAGGCCCCAGTGATCTGGTTGTATCCGGACAGCTTGTTGGCAAAGGCGGTCAGGGCCCCAGTGCCAATGTTCCCTCCGGGGTCGCCTACCGCGTGGAGAGTGGCTTTGCGTACCGTACTGCCGTTGTAGTACCGGCGGACCCCGTCCTCCACCCAGGAGAGGACGTCTCCGTCTCGATCCAGTACCCGGCCCACGGCCAGAGACCCCTGGCTGTTGTATAGGTGGCGGTTGGCGGCATAGGCCACCCACCGCCCGCCGTCCCGGACAAAGCGTGCGATATACAGCCCCAGCCCCAGCAGCAGAACCAGGGCCAGCAGCAGGCAGATATTGGCGCGGGCTTCAATCTTTTTCATGGGGCTTCTCCTTGGACGGCAAGCGGTTGGGACGGGCCAGACGGGTGACGCGCCGTTCCTCCCGTCGGGTGGGCAGGCGGATGGCAAAGCTGGCGTTCTGCCGGGTATCGGTGGCCTTGAGGAAAGCCAGCAGACCCCAGGAGGCCAGCATAGAAGACCCGCCGTTGGACACAAAGGGGAAGGTGACACCGGTGAGAGGCAGAATATCCACCGACCCCAGCACGTTCAAGCAGGTCTGAAAGACCATCATGGAGGTGGCGGCGCAGGCAGCAATCACATAAAAGCTGGACCGCCCGGTCCGGCAGGCCCGCACGGCAAAGACCGCCAGGGTGACAATGGAGCACACGGCTAGGGCGGCGATGATCAGCCCCCACTCCTCACAGAGCATCCCGAAGACCAGATCGGTGTCCGCCGCCGGGACCCGGTGAAGCCACCCGGCCCCTGGTCCCATCCCCACCAGTCCGCCGGAGGCAGCGGCTGACATGGTGCGCACCTGCTGGAAGCCGCCCTCCGAGGCGTGCTCCCAGGCGTGGCCCCAGGTGGCGAAGCGGCGGAGAATATAGGGCTTGATGGAGAGCATCACCAGCACGCCAAACACCCCCGCCCCGGTGATTAGGAACAGGGTGGCAAAGTCCCCGGAGCGCAGGTAGGCGATGACCAGGAAGGTCACAAAGAAGATCGCCGCCGTGCCAAAGTCGCTCATCAGGGCCAGACAGCCCAGGCATACCCCGGTGAGCAGGATAAACAGCCCCAGGTTCCGCTTGCGGAATAGCCGGTCCAGGGTGGCGGCTCCGGCGAAGATGTAACAGATCTTGGCCAGCTCGGAGGGCTGGAGGGACATCCCCCCGATGGAGATCCAGTTGGCCGCGCCGAATTTGACCTGCCCCAGAGCCAGGGTGATCCCCAGCAAGCCTATGGCTCCGGCGGCCATGAGCCAGCGGATCTGTTTGGCCCGCTCCAGTTCCCGCAGGAAGATCCCAAGTACCAGAAAGAGAACCAGCCCCAGCAGCAGGGCGATAAACTGTTTGAGGAGGGCGGAGGGGGCGGAGGAGGCGGTCACCGCCAGGGAGAGGGTGGAGAGAAAGAAAGCGATGATCTCCATCTCGAAGCCAATCCGTCTCAAAGCGCGCAGGGTGAGAAAATAGACCCACATGACGGCAGTCAGCCCCAAAAAGGCCAGGGGGACCACGGCGGAGACCTCAGTTCCCTGAGCCATGAGAATTTGCAATCCGGCCAGGCACTGGAAGACCGAGAGGAGGACCAGGCTGACCCACGGGGAGACAGGACGCACCGCCCGGCGGCTCTCCCGTCGGTGCTGCTTTTCCTCCGGAGAGAGGGGGAGGAGGACGGTCTCTACTGCCCCCAGACCGAGGACATCGCCATAGGCCAGCGGGGCGGACGCCTCCACTGGCGTTCCATTGACCGTCACGCCACCGGTGGAGCCCAGCTCATAGACCGTCCAGGTGTCATCTTCCCCCCGGATGAGGGCGGCATGCTGCCGGGAGACCACCGGGTAGTTGAGACAGACATCGCAGGAGGAGGCCCGGCCCAAAATATTCTCCCAGTGGGTCAAGGGCTCGGCGGCTCCGTTAGGGAGGGTCAGATAGGCCCATACCTCTGGCAGGTGGGGGACGGTGAGCAGGGAGCGGATGGCGCGGATTAAAATCAGAAGGGCCAACACCGGAAAGACAAACCGGGACAGGGCGGTAAACCACGCCCCCATTAGGGGATTTTGGGCCAGAAAGTCTGTGATCCGGTCTAAAATTAGCTGGGGCAGAAACATAAAATCCAAAAAACCCCTCCTTTTCGGGGAGCTGCTAACAGTTTATTACATGACGTGGACATCTAAAAAACCGACTGTCATTGTTTTGGACGGTGTGAGATGAAACCGTAATTGTAAGGTCAGGTCATTCAGATCCCCATCTGTGGTGAGCTGGTAATCCACGTCAAAGTACCGGCGATCTGGGCAGAAATAACAGGTGAGCTGGTGGTATTCATATTGGGGATGGAAGGTACAGGGGACTTCAAAGGGGTCGATATAGGGCAGGTCATTACATTCCAGAAAGCCGTCAAGGGCCTCCCGGAGATCATCCAGCGTCCAGTTGTTCTCCAGCTCTGCAATCTGAGGGATGCCCTCATACCGCTTTTCCGCAATTAGATTGACCACCTGCCGCACTATCGGCTCCGCCAGCCGGGGCAGCTCCTCCGCATTCCAGCTCTTGATACACGCAGGAGCGTACACACCCTCCTCATCCAGAAAGTCGAACAGCTTGGTTACAAGTTCGGATTCGTTCATTATTGTGATACCTCGTAAAATAAATCTGTGTCTCTGGATGGTACTGAGGGACGCATGTCCTCAGTCGTGACCGCCCGCCGGTCAGTTTGAATGTGCATTCAAATAGTCCAGAGCAAATTGTGCGTGGAGGCGGCTGCCGCTGGACAGGGCATCCTCATCAAGGTCAAACTTAGGATGGTGGCAGGAGTAGGTAATCCCCTTTTCCGGGTTGCTGATTCCCAAGAAGGCATAGACACCGGGGACCTTTTGGAGATAACAGGCGAAATCATCTGAACCAATCGCAGCGGCGTCCTCCACCAGGGCCTGCTCACCCAGCACCGCACAGGCGGACCGGGCGGCAATGGCGGTAACTGCGGGGTCATTGACCACAGGAGGCAGGCCCATCCGCCAGGTGATCTGGTGCTCCACCCGGAAGGCGGAGGCGGTGTGCTGGACCACCCGCTCCAGGGCGGCGCGCAGGGTCTGTCCCACCTCTGGACGGAAATAGCGCAGGGTGCCAGTCAGAGCAGCCTCCCCTGGGATGATGTTGGAGGCGGTCCCGGCCTGCACCGTCCCCACTGAGAGGACGGCGCTGTCCGCAGGGTCAATCTCCCGGCTCACCACCGTCTGGAGCGAGAGGAGAACGGCAGCCAGAGCGGGGATCACGTCCACCGTCAGATGAGGGGCGGAGCCGTGACCCGCTACCCCCTGGAGGGTGACAGAAAAGCCGTCACAGCCTGCCATCCGGGGTCCGGCTTGGACGTTGACCTTCCCGCAGGGGAGCCCGCCGGAGACGTGGAGTCCAAAGACGGCGTCCACCCCCTCCAGCACCCCTTCCTCTATGAGCTTGAGTCCGGCGCCTCCAAACTCCTCCGCCGGTTCAAAGAGAAAACGCACCGACCCCTTAAGCTGCTCCCGCTGTTCTGCCAGCAGCTTGGCCGCCCCTAAGAGCATGGCGGTGTGGGCATCGTGGCCGCAGGCGTGCATCACGCCGGGGCATATGGAGGCGAAGGGAAGCCCGGTCTCCTCCGTCATGGGCAGGGCATCCATGTCCGCCCGGAGAAGGACACGCCGTCCCGGCACAGTCCCGGTCAGCTCGGCCACGACACCGGTGCCGCAGCAGGATTGAATGGGGAGTCCCAGGGAGGTCAGTTCTTCCCGGACCCGCCTGCTGGTCTCAAATTCTTGGAACCCCAGCTCAGGGTGCTGGTGAAAGGTCTGCCGCAGGGTCGTGACATAAGCTCGCAGCGCCGAATCCTCCATGCAGTCTTCCCCTCCTATCTAAGATAATTTCTATTTTTTATATTTACTGCATAAATTTCCTTTATTTCTTCGTTTTGTACATATCAACAACAGACAGTGCATAGCCATTATAGGAGTCGGAACGGCGCTTTGTCAACCAAAATACGGTGGTGGTTAGCGGGGCCTGCTGTAGATCCGCTCAGGGCGGCCCCGCGTGGTGGTGCGCCGCTCGGCCGTGATCTGGAGAAGTCCCGCGTCCTTCATGGCGCTGAGGAAGTGATTGGCGCTGCGGCGGGTGATACCCAGTTTAGCAGCCAGCTCCCCGGCGGAGATCTGCTGCTCCGACATACTGTCCAGGGCAGCCATGACCTTGCTCACTGTAAGGGAGGACAGGCCGGAGCGGTTGGCATGGAGTGCCAAGGCGGCAGTGGTGGGAACGGTGAGCTGTCCGTCGCCCAGAGGACCGATGAGCTCGTCCCGCTCATTGATGAGATAGCTGCCCCCGGAGACCTCGGATTCTCTGGTTGCGTTAATGGCGTTGAGCCGGGCCTGATAGATACTGCTTCCCATACCGTAGCCGATAAAGACCTTAAAATCTAACCGTTGGCGGAGAAATTGTTCCAGAAGGCAGGCGGTGTAGCCTTGGGTACAGTAGGCGATGGTCTTCCGGTCGGTGAGGATATCCAGCCCAAAGTGACTGCGCTGGATCAGATATTCCATGGGGGTCCTAGAAAAGAAGTCGTTCAGGGCGCTCTGGAGGGCGGAGCACCGCCGCTCAAAGAGGTCCTCCACGGTGTAGATGGGGTTGGCAATCCAGAGGTTGACATGGATCTCGGCTGCCTGGTGCTCCTGGAGGGTGCGGATCTCCAGATGATGGAGCAGGTCTACACAGGCCCGGCGGACACTGTCAATACTGGGATAGGGGTAATAGGCCCTTACCCCCTTCTCACGGAGCAGAGGGATCAGCTCGCTGTATCTGGTGAGCACCTGATCAAACTGACCGGTTTTCCAAATAGAGATGAGCTTTTGGTACTGCTGCTGTTCGGAGCTTTGCAGCCCATAGGTGATATAGTTTCGCGCCTCGCTGGTCATGGCGTCTGAGAGGGTCATCTCGTGGTCCTCTACCAAAAACTCGCGGGTGTCCATATGGAGCAGATCTAAGAAGTCGGTGTAGACGCGGGAGAAGTCCAACGGTCCTTCCTCCTCCCACAGCCGCCAGAGCAGCCGATGGACCGCCGCGTCGTCCACCCCAAAAGGACGTAACTCTCTGGCATCCTCTGGGTGGTCATGTTGGATGGCCTCGGCAAAGATTTTTCCCGTGGTGAGGATTCCCACTGCATCGGTGGGGATGGTAGCATAGACTGGCTCAATGTCCTCAAAGGGATGGTAACAGCACACACAGAAGGTGGCCTCCAGCTTGAGCTTGGACAGACACCATTCAATGTGCCGCCGGATATACTCGGTTGTCACCACAGCGATTTTATAGCGCATGATAACACCCTCCTCTGACGATATAAATGGATAAAATCGGGAGAGAGATCTCCTTTATTCTTCTTTAAATCAAAATACATTCTCTTTCTAACAGATAAACCAGAACAGTTCTTATCTATATTATATAAAAATATAAAATGAAATCAAGGATAAGTTGACTTTTTCGTTGTATTGTCTATATAATAAAAAAGAGATCTCCTTATATCCTCTTTAAATAGCTGGATATAGGCAGATAGGACAGTGATGGGAGAAAGCTCTATTTTTATCTTTTATTATCAAGGAGGAGTGAATCAATGAAAAAGAGGACCTGCTCTTTTGTGCTAGTGGCCATGATGCTTTTGGCTGTAATCAGTGGCTGTAGCGGCAATACCGGTGGTGCCGCGCAATCCGACCAGCCACAGCCCTCTGGTGATCCGGTCTCCACAGCACCACAGAATCAGTCCGACCTCCAGGTGGCCCTGCTTCTTACCGGATATGCTAATGATGCTGGTTTTTGCCAAACCTCCCTAAATGGGCTGAAAAAGGCCGAGGAGGAGCTTGGGGTCAACATTGCATACTCAGAAGCCCTGGCCAAACCTGATTTTGAGAGTACTATGCGGGACTACGCTGACCAGGGGTTTGATCTGGTGATCTGCGCTGGAAACGAGTTCTCTGACGCCGCCTTGGCAGTAGCTCCCTCCTTCCCAGACGTAAAATTTGCCATTATGAATGGGAACAACGCACAGGAACCCAATGTGGCTGCTTATCGGTTCAACACGCCGGAGCCGGGCTTTTTAACCGGCGTACTTGCCGCTATGTTCTCCAAGAGTGGGGTCGTGGGTTTTGTGGGCGGCACCACTGCACCACATATCAAGGACAGTGCGGATGCTTTCGTCGCGGGGGCCAAATACATCAACCCAGAGGTCAACGCCTTGGTGGGCTACACCGAGTCGTGGACTGACGTGGCCAAGGGGAAGGAAATGGGGATGGCCTTTGTTGAGCAGGGTGCTGATGTTCTCAGCGCCAACGCGGATGCCTGCTCTCTTGGTGTCATTGATGCCGCCAAGTCTAAAGACCTGATCTATGTGGGCTATAATACTGACCAGCACGAGTTGTCCCCCGATCAGATTCCCGTCTCCGTGATCCAGAGCAATGAGTTTATGGTGTACTCTATCATCGCCTCGGTGATAGACGGTAGCTATACCCCAACGCTGGGCCTGTTTGGCATGAATGAGGGAGCCGTGTCGGTGAGCAGTTTCTATGATACCGGCGACAAACTCACTTCGGAGGAGACCCAGAAGCTGGACGAGATCATCGCGGGTATCCAGGATGGCTCCCTAAAGCGCCAGGGAATTCTCCCAACCTCCTCCTTTGAAAAGGAATAGAGATCTCTTTTATTCTTCCTTAAATCAGAATACGACGCTTTTTGTACGGTGAGATCCCCTGTGTTTTTGGTGTACTTTCATAAAAATATGAAATGAAAGAGAGATTAAGTTGACTTTTTAACAGCAAGTTCTATAATAAGCAAGAAAGAGACCTCTCTATATCCTCTTTAATTACTATCAACTAGGAGAGCGGAGGCAAATACAACATAAGGAGTGTTCCCCATGAATCCCAAACGCAAATGCTACAACAAACCCAGGAAGGCCCGTATCATTGTGGAGAAATGCCCCTTGGACGAGAGCGGCCTGCCCTGTGACTGCCACCACGAGGGCCAGGTGTTCGAGTTCGACTTTGAGCGCTGCCCAGAGGGGTTTTGTGCAGCAGCCTTCCACAGTCTATGGCCTCAGCTGCGGGTGATGGAGCTGGGGGGCCGCCACCCCTGGGATAAGACGCCGGGTGTGACCCGTGTGGCCTGCCCCGATCCGGGCAAGCCCACCATCTTCCGCATTGAGACCTACGACCCAGAGGACGAAGCTTGATTCCCCTCCCTGTCAGACCTTGCTTATCAAACAAGGTCTCAGAGTCTGTTTGAAAACCGTCAACATACCACAAGGCCGGGTCTTATTCCGCCTGAATGGCACAGTTTTTCCTTGCAATCCACCCAGGATTCCTGCGTCAAACCTGTTTGTCAGACGAAAAAATCCCGCGCCGTTGGGCATATGCCCGGTTTTAAAGCAGACTCTAGTACGCTACCAGGTTAGAAATTGCAGATTGAATTTGGAGCAGGATTTTTGCAGGACAAGGCAGAGGCCGCCGTGACGCCCACCAAGGACGATAACGAAGGGATGCGGAACTCCCGCTCAAAGGCAAATGCAAGTTTCTAGCTTGGTGGAGTACTAGGGGAGAGATCAAAAAACAACTTACTTTAAGGAGGACCCAAGCATGAAAAAGCGTATTCTCTCTCTTGCACTGGCGGCCATGATGCTTCTGGCTCTGGTCAGCGGCTGTAGCAGCAGCGGTGGCGGCGGCGGTACCCAGTCCAACCCGCCTGAGAATTCCACGCCCCCCCAAAACTCTAGCACCCCCGGTTCAAACGGCGGCGAGCCCTCCGGTGAGCCTATCCAGGTGGCGATGATCCTCACCGGCTATAAGAACGATGCCGGCTGGAACCAGTCCGCCTTTGAGGGCCTGGAGATGGCCCAGGAGGAGTACGGCGTGGTCGGTGCGGTCAGCGAGGCCGTGGCCCAGCCCGACTATGAGAGTACCATGCGTGACTACGCAGACCAGGGCTTTGACCTGATTATCTGCGTGGGCAACGAGCTGTCCGATGCCGCCCTGGCGGTAGCCCCCTCCTTCCCCGACGTGAAGTTCGCCGTTATGAACGGCAACAGCGCCCTGGAGCCCAATGTAGGCGCTTACCGGTTCAACACTCCGGAGCCCGGCTTCCTGGCCGGCGCCCTGGCCGCCCTGTATTCCACCAGCGGAGTGGTGGGTGACATCGGCGGCACTACCCAGCCCCATATTCAGGACTCGGTCAATGCCTTTGCAGAGGGCGCCAAGTACATCAACCCGGACATTAAGGTCCTCACCGGCTTCACCGAGACCATGACCGATATCGCCAAGGGCAAGGAGATGGGGATGACCTTCATCGAGCAGGGGGCCGATGTCCTCTCTGCTAACGCCAACTCCTGTTCTCTGGGCGTCATTGACGCGGCCAAGGAAAAAGGCCTGCTGCACATTGGCTACATCAGCGACCAGTCCGATGTGGCCCCCGGCAC
>JAAWBF010000042.1 GCA_022792555.1 Oscillospiraceae bacterium | reverse complement strand
GATATTACAGGGACTGATCCGCCTCCACGAGGAGACCGGAATCCCCCTGGCGGCCACCAACGACGCACACTATCTCACCCGGGAGGACGCCGGGATGCAGGACACCCTGATGTGCATCCAGATGGGGCGGACGGTGGACGATCCAGGCCGGATGCGCTTTATGACCGAGGAATTTTATATCAAGAGCGAGGAGGAGATGGCCGCCCTCTTTCCCAGCTATCCAGAGGCCCTGGAAAATACCCAGCGCATCGCGGACCGCTGCCACATGGACTTTACCTTTGGGGTCCACCACCTGCCCGAATTCAAGCTCCCCCCGGAATACACCGATGGGGACGCCTATTTTCAGACCTTATGTAAGGCGGGCTTCGCCCGCCGCTACCCAGATGCGTGTGAGGAGTACCGAACGCGGTTACACTATGAGATGGGTGTCATCCGGCAGATGGGCTTTGTGGACTACTTTTTGATAGTCTCCGATTTTATCGGCTTTGCCAAGCGTCAAGGCATTCCGGTGGGACCGGGACGGGGATCGGCTGCCGGGTCCATGGTGGCCTACTGTCTCAACATCACTGATGTGGACCCCATGAAATATAACCTGTATTTCGAGCGTTTCCTCAACCCAGAACGGGTGACCATGCCAGACATCGACATCGACTTCTGCATCCGCCGCCGGCAGGAGGTCATTGACTACGTCCAAAACAAATACGGATCAGACCATGTGGCCCAGATTGTGACCTTTGGCACCATGGCAGCCCGCGGAGCGATTCGGGATGTGGGACGGGCGTTGAACGTCCCCTATGCCGATGTAGATACGGTGGCCAAGCAGGTCCCAAGCGGCCCCAACAATCTGCACATCACCCTGGACGAGGCCCTCAAGCTCTCCAAACAGCTCCGGACCTCCTACGAGAACAGCCCGGAGATCAAACGTCTCATTGACACCGCCCGCTCCATTGAGGGGATGCCCCGCCACGCCTCCACCCACGCCGCCGGCGTGGTCATCACCCGGCAGCCGGTGGTGGACTATGTGCCCCTGTCCAAAAATGACGAGTCGGTTGTCACCCAGTATGTCATGACTACCCTGGAGGAGCTGGGCCTGCTCAAGATGGATTTTTTGGGTCTGCGGAACCTGACCATTCTGGATGACACGGTAAAGCTCATCGCCGCCCAGCGGCCCGGTTTTACCCTGGCCCAGGTGCCAGAGGAGGACCCGGAGGTCTTTCAAATGCTGTCCGATGGGGATACCTCCGGGGTGTTCCAGATGGAGTCCGCCGGAATGACGGGGGTGTGCGTGGGACTCAAGCCCCAGAACATTGAGGACATCACCGCCATCATCGCCCTCTACCGCCCCGGCCCCATGGATTCCATTCCACGGTTTATCGCCTGCAAGCACAACCCGGAGAAGGTCCACTATAAGCACCCCGCCCTGGAACCCATCCTGTCTGTGACCTACGGCTGTATCGTCTATCAGGAGCAGGTGATTGAGATCTTCCGCAGGCTGGCCGGATACACCCTGGGACAGGCCGATATGGTGCGCCGTGCTATCTCCAAGAAAAAAAAGGCCCAGATTGAGCCCGAGCGGCACGCCTTTTTATATGGCGACCCGGCGCGGGGGATCACCGGCTGTATTGTAAACGGTATCCCGGAACAGATCGCCCAGGATATCTATGACGAGATCTACGACTTTGCCAACTACGCCTTCAACAAGGCCCACGCGCTGGCCTACGCCATTGTGGTCTACCAGACAGCCTGGTTCAAGTGCCACTACACCAAGGAGTATATGGCCGCCCTGCTCACCTCGGTGCTGGACTCCAGCGAGAAGGTGTCCGAGTACATCGGGGCGTGTAAGGACCGCGGGATTCCTCTGCTTCCGCCCGATATCAACCAGTCCGGCGCGGATTTCACCGTCTCCGGCCAGAGCATCCGCTTTGGCCTGGCGGCGGTCAAGGGGATAGGCTGGGGATTTGTGCAGGATGTTCTGGCCGAGCGGGAGAAGGGGGGAAGCTTTGTCTCTTTCCCGGATTTTTGCCTGCGCCTGTTCGACCGGGATCTCAACAAGCGGGTGCTGGAGAATCTGATCAAGTGCGGGGCCTTTGACAGCCTGGGTGTCTATCGCTCTCAGCTTCTCCGGGCCTATGAGCAGGTGATCGACTCCATCGCCCAGACCCGCCGGCGCAATCTAGAGGGGCAGTACGACCTCTTTGGTGGGGGCGGCGAGAACCCCCGCCCGCCGGAGCTGCACCTGGAGCCTATCCCAGAGTTTACCAGCCGAGAGCGGATGCAGATGGAGAAGGAGACCACCGGGCTCTATCTCACTGGGCACCCGATGGACGAGTACAAGGCACTGGCCAAACAGCACAGGGCGATCCCAATCGGCACGGTGCTCTCCGACCTCACCCAGGAGGGGGGGGCGCAGACCTACCGGGACGGACAGAGCGTAGTCCTTGCCGGGGTAGTTACTGCGTCCAAGACCAAGACTACCCGGAATAACTCCCTCATGGCCTATGTCACCATAGAAGACGACACAGGCGCGATAGAGCTGTTGGTCTTTTCACGGGTGCTGGGGGAGAGCGGGAGCTATCTCAAGGAGTCCATCCCCCTTCTGGTCCAGGGGCGCATCTCGATCCGAGATGAGAAAGCCCCCCAGCTGATGTGCGATCAGATCCGTCCTCTTACTGGGGGAGAACAAATTTTACCCCTCCGGCAGAGCAAAAAAAAGCTGTACCTCCGTATTCCCAGCGCCGAGGCCCCCATCTGGCGCAAGATCCAGCTCATCCTGACCATGTTCCCCGGTGAGGAGTGGCTCAAGGCCAAGGCGGAGGACACTGGAACCTGGTCTCGGCCCATAGCCTGCCAGATCCACCCGTTTTTGGTGCAGGAGCTGCGGACTCTGCTGGGGGCAGAAAACGTCGTGGTCAAATAGCCGGGCAATGGAGACATGTCCGCCGCTTTTTCGACCCATCGAGGAGACACCATGACCCTAAAAAAGCTCTTGTCCTTTATCTTCCACAGGACTACTCTGGTAGCGGTGCTGCTGCTGCTTCAGGTGGCCGTGCTCATTGTGAATATGGCGTATTTTTCTGCCTATTTTGTCTATTTCTACTGGTTCTGCGTGGTTGTATCAGCACTAGTGGTGATCTGGATTGTGAGCAATCACAGCGATCCAGGGTATAAAATCGCCTGGATTATTCCGATCCTGCTCTTCCCCCTCTTTGGCGGGACGGTCTATCTGCTGGTATGTGGGAACCGTATGCCCCCCAAAACCCAGGAGAAGATGCAAGGGATTGTCCGGCAGATGGCCGAGACCTTGGATCGGGACAACAAAGCGGAGGAGCTGGCCATTTTCGATGCAGATGCGGTCAATCAATCCCGCTACCTGGAGCGGTATGCCCTCTGCCCGGCCTATACTAACACCGCCACCCGCTACTTCCCGCTGGGCGATGTCCTTTTCCCCCGGATGCTGGCCGAGCTGCGCAAGGCAGAACGCTATATTTTCCTCGAATACTTCATCATTGAACGGGGGATCTTCTGGAACTCCGTTTTGGAGATTTTGACCGAGAAGGCGGCAGCGGGGCTGGATGTGCGGGTCCTCTATGACGATGTGGGCTCCCTCTACACCCTGCCCAAGGATTACGCTCAGGAACTGGAGGCCAGGGGGATCCGCTGCGCCGTCTTCAACCGCTTTATTCCCATCCTCTCGGTACGGCTCAACAACCGGGACCACCGGAAATTCTGCATCATTGATGGCCATACCGCTTTTACCGGCGGGATCAACCTGGCCGATGAGTATATCAACCGGGTGGTGAAGTTCGGCCACTGGAAGGATTCCGCGATCCTCCTCCAGGGGGAGGCGGTGTGGAGCATGGTGGTCATGTTCCTGACCATGTGGAACTATGTCAAGGGGCAGGAGGAGCCCTTCGACCACTTCCGGCCTGACCGCCTGCCGGAGGAGGCGGCAGGGGGACGGGGGTACTTTGTCCAGCCCTACACCGACAGCCCTCTGGACGGAGAGCCGGTGGGAGGGACGGTCTACCTCAACCTGATCAACAAGGCCAAGCGCTACGTCTACCTCACCACCCCCTATCTGATCATCAGCGACAGTGTCAATACCGCCCTGTGCAACGCCGCCAAGTCGGGGGTGGATGTGCGGATTATGACCCCCCATATCCCGGACAAACGGATTATCTTTGAAGTCACCCGCGCCCACTACGAGCCCCTGCTGGCCGCCGGGGTCAAAATTTATGAGTACACCCCCGGCTTCGTCCACGCCAAAAATTTCGCGGTGGACGATATCTACGGCACCGTCGGCTCGGTCAATATGGACTACCGGAGCATGTTCCTCCACTTCGAGGCCGGGGTCTGGCTGTGCCACGACCCCAGCATTCTGGATATCAAGGCCGATTTTCTCCTCACTTTGGAGCGCTGTCAGCAGGTTACCCTGGAACGCTGCCGTGAGCACTCCCTGCTCCGGCACTTTTTGCGGGCGATCCTGCGGGTGTTTGCTCCGCTGATGTAACTGCTATACATTCTGTGATATAGTTCGACCCCCGGAGAGCGTCTGTCTCTCCGGGGGTCGGCTTTTACCGTGTCAGTTTTCCCGCGGGCCGATGGGGACATCGGCCCCTACGGCTTGGATTGGTACTGCATTTGTAGAGGAGACCTGCGGTCGCCAGTGTCTGCGGCGATGAGCCAACAAGTGGACGACCAAAGGTCGTCCCTACGGTTTTTGTTCCCCATCCATGTGTAGGGGCCGCTGTCCTCAGCGGCCCGTTCCTGGCAGACTGCAATGTCTCGGTGGGCCGATGGGGCCATCATGACAGCCTGGCCATTGATCCACTCTTCCCGCTGTTCCTCCTGATACGCCAGGCTGCTGTTCATAAAAAGACCCCTTTCATAACGTTATGCCGGAGAGAAGGAGGAAAATTTACAGTGGATGACAGTAAAGCCGTCCTGGGCGATCTCCCCTTGCAAGAGCGCGTGGGTGGCGGCGTCAAACCAGAGCTGGATCTCCACGCCCTGACCGGGGCTGGCCTCCGGGTCCCGGCTGGAGGTGTGGAGGGCCTGGACGCCGTCCAGCTCCTCCAGCACGCACTCGGCTAAAAACCCCTCCCGCACCGACGTGAGCAGGGCGGGGACGGCGTCTATTGGGCTCAAGCCGTCCTGGGTGAGGGGGCCGGTCTCCATGTGCAGGCCGTCGTATTCCAGGGCGGTCTCCCCCTCCTCCAGGCAGGCGGTCATCCCAGCGATGTTCTCCGGCGCGGTGACGGTGAGGGTGGTTGCCCCCTCCCGCTGATAGTTTAGGTCCATGCTGTACTGGTAGACCCGCTGGCCGTAGTCAGCAGTCAACTCCAGAGCGGCGGTACAGGCCGTCATATTGAGATACTCAGTCCGAATTTCAAGTGCCAGCTGTTCTGCCTCGTTCCCGCTGGAGCCTGCCCCGCCGCAGGCGGAGAGCAGGAGCAGCAGGGCTATCATTGGTGTGTACTTCCATCGGTACACACGCAGACCCCTTTCTTCGTTTTTTTAACACCTGGTTGTGAGGACGGTTTTGATAGAGATGCTGAACAGGCCCTTAGAACCGCGCGGTATGCCGCTGCAAGACCTGGGGCAGGACGTCGATCATGTCGCTGGGCGTCATGCCGTATTCCCCCAGACGCTGGGCGCACAAATCCCCCGCCTCCCCGTGGAGGCAGACGGCGGCCGGGACCGCCTGCCGGGCGGAGAGGCCCTGGCCCAGCAGAGCCGTGATGATCCCGCCCAACACATCGCCGCTCCCTCCCTTGGCCATGCCGGGATTTCCGGTGGTGTTGAGATAGGCGGCGCCGTCCGGGAAGGCGGTAATGGTCCGGTGGCCCTTGAGGACCAGACAGCAGCTGTGGGCCTGGGCAAAGGTCACCGCACCGGCCAGCCGGTCCTCCCCCGGCAGTGCTCCAATGAGCCGGGCGAACTCACCATCATGGGGGGTCAGGATGGTGAGCAGTCCAGCCCGTCCGTCCAACACATCTATATGCCCCTCCAGCGCATTTATGCCGTCGGCGTCCAGGACGACAGGGAGCTGTGTCTCGCTGAGGACACGGCGCACTACGGCGGCAGCGCCTTTACTCCGGCCTAGGCCGGGACCGATGAGGCACACTCCGCAGCTGGACAGTCCAGTGAGTACGGACTCGGCGGCCTCCAGAGAGAGGGTCCCGTCCTTGCCGGCGGGCAGGGGCTGAGGCATAGCGGACGCCAGCTTGGCCGCCGCCGTGGGCCACACTTGGGCGGGGACCCCCACTGTCACCAGTCCGGCTCCAGCGCGGACCGCCGCCCTGGCGGCCAGCACCGGGGCGCCGGGGTAGTTGACACTTCCGCCCAACAGATAGACCTTTCCGAACTGCCCCTTATGGGCCATTCTGTCCCGGCGGGGTAGCGTAATATCTGCGGGTTCTACGGTGGAAAGGGTGCTCTCGACGGCATTCACCAGCTCTGGGGGGATGCCAATGTCCGCCACCATAACCTGTCCGGCGCAGCGGATGCCGTTCCCCAGATAGAGGCCCGGCTTGGGCAGAGAGAATGTGACGGTGATTTCCGCCTCCACCGCTGTACCCAAAATATGGCCGGTGTCCGCCTCCACCCCGCTGGGGATATCCGCAGAGACCACCGGCGCGGGGGCGGCGTTCATCCTCTGTACCGCCCCCAGGGGGTCTCCACGGAGCTGGGTATTGAGACCGATCCCGAACAGGGCGTCTACTAGGACATCCGCCCCCTGGCACCAAGCGTCAAGCTCTGGGTGCTCCATGGATGCAAGCTCACCCCCGGCAGCCTGGAGCCTGCGCTCCATCTCCTGACAGTCCGGGGTCATCTTGTCCCGGCGGCCCGCCAGGACGGCGTGTACCTCCAGTCCCCGCTCCAGCAGCAGCCGGGCGGCAGCTACCCCGTCTCCCCCGTTGTTGCCCGCGCCGCAGAAGCAGACTGCACGCAGAGGGCCCCGCTTTTGGGGGGTGTGCTTCCGGTACTCCTCCGCCAGCCCGCAGGCGGCGTCCGCTACCGCCCCGGCCGCCCGCTCCATTAGATCGGTGGAGGGAATGCCGCGCTCCTTAATGGCGATGCGGTCCAGCTCCCGCATCTGCTGTGCGGCCGCAATCTGCATAATATTCCTTCTTTCTATAGCAGTTCTCAGAAATAGCAATAGAGCTTTTCCTTGTCTCCATCCCCTCCGGTGGTGGAGACAATATAGTGCGGTGAATCCAGACTCTTACTGGAGACGCATGTAGAGGAGCGGATAGGGGCCTCCTTATTCGTCAGTTTCAGTTCGCATATAGGTCCTGAAACCCATGTGCGCATAAAAGCCCTTTGCCTGTGGATTTTTCTCGTTTACCGCCAATCTGCGCACTCCATAATGTTCAATCCCGTAAAACAAGAGCCTTTTACCAATCCCTTTTCCTCGTTCTTCCGGCGCGATGAACAGCATTTCGAGGATTTCGTTTTCCCCGGCGGCGTGTACATTGGGAAAACACATCTCGGCCCGCAAGTGTGCGTCCTGTCCGCCAGAAGCGGACAGAGCGTGCGCGCAGTCGGGCCGTAGCTTAACTCGAAAAAGTGACAAGCACTTTTTCGACACGCTCCGTATTAATGAACTGCGTCCACAAAGCGCAGGAAGGCCGCGCGGCCCGCCTCGGTGCGCGCAAAGACGCCGGCGTGCTCCAGGACCTGGGCGAAGACCTGCCCGGTCTCCTGGGCCACAATCCCGAAGGCGTTTTCCGGGGTAAACTGGTAGCGGTCCCGGAAGCCCTCCGCCCAGGGGGCGTGCTTTTCGGTCAGGGGATTGCCGCGGAGATCCCCGCCCTGGACCAAGATATCGGCCACAGCGGTGAGCTCCTCGGCCAGACGGGCCGGGAGGACGGCAAGTCCCATGACCTCAATCAGCCCGATGTTCTCCCGCTTGATGTGGTGAAGCTCGGCGTGGGGGTGGTAGACCCCCAGTGGGTGCTCCTCGGTGGTGATATTGTTGCGCAGAACCAGATCCAGCTCATAGAGCTCACCCCGCCGCCGGGCGATGGGAGTAATTGTATTGTGGGGGACGCCGTCCGTCTCGGCGAGGATGAAAGCGTCCTTGTCGGTGTACCCCCGCCAGCAGGTCAGAATCTTATCCCCCAGATCCGCCAACTGGACCGGGTCCGCCCCGGTGAGACGCAGGACTGACATGGGCCATTTGACGAGACCGGCGGAGATCCCATCAAATCCGGCAAAGGAGACCGGATATTCGATGGGCGCCTTTTCCATGGCGAAGGAATAACAGCCCCCCTGAAAGTGGTCGTGGGCCAGAATAGAGCCGCCCACAATGGGCAGGTCGGCGTTGGAGCCCACAAAGTAGTGGGGGAACTGCCCCACAAAATCCAACAGCTTGGCAAAGCAGGCCCGGTCAATCCGCATGGGGGTGTGCTGTTGGTTGAAGACAATGCAGTGCTCATTGTAGTACACATAGGGGGAGTACTGTAGGAACCAGGGGTTCCCGCAGACCGTGATGGGGATGATCCGGTGGTTGTTTCGGGCGGGGTGGTTGACCCGGCCGGGGTAGCCCTCGTTCTCGGCGCACAGCAGGCAGCGGGGGTAGTCGCCCGCCGGGAGATCCCGCGCAGCGGCGATGGCCTTGGGGTCCTTCTCCGGCTTGGAGCGGTTGATGGTGATGTCCAGATCGCCATAGGCGGTGCGGGTGACCCACTTCAAATCCTTGGCGATCCGGTCCCGGCGGATATAGTTGGTGTCCTGGCTGAAGGTATAGTACCAGTCGGTAGCCGCCTTGGGGGACTGGGCATAGAGTGCGCGGAAGCGCTGGACTACCTGGGCCGGACGGGGGGTGAGACGGCCCATCAGCATGGTGTCAAAGAGATCCCGGTAGACAATGGAGTCCTGGGGGAGGACACCACGCGCATGGGCATCGTCCAGCAGAGCGTCCAGCACGGCGGGGAGCTCCACATCTGTGAGGATCAGGCCGGGGTCCTGGTAGTGGTCCAGGCTCAGGGCCTCCAGAAGGGTATTTACAGCCCAGGTATGCTCACAGGGCTCGATGAGACCGGTGCGCTCGGCATAGGTCACGAGACTAAAAATCAGTTCGTCTGTTGTCATAGCACTAGCCCTCAAAGCCGTTGGGGTGGTTTTTGTGCCACGCCCAGGCGGTGGAGAGAATGACGTTGAGATCCGCATATTGGGGCTTCCAGCCCAGGACGGTTTTGGCCTTCTCCGAGGAGGCCACCAGCTGGGCTGGGTCACCGCTGCGGCGGGGAGACAGATTGGCGGTAATGGGCTGGCCGGTGATGGTTCGGGCGGCCTCTACCACCTCTTTTACCGTAAAGCCAACCCCGTTGCCCAGATTAAATACGTTATTCTCCCCGCCCCGGAGCAGGTAATCTAGGGCCAGAATATGGGCCTGGGCCAGGTCGGTGACGTGGATATAGTCCCGGACGCAGGTGCCGTCCCGGGTGGGGTAGTCGTCCCCGAAGATGGAGACCGCCTCCCGCGTTCCGGCAGCGGCCTGGAGAATGATCGGAATCAAGTGGGTCTCCGGGTCGTGGGCCTCCCCGATCTGGCCGGAGGGGTGGGCGCCGCAGGCGTTGAAGTAGCGCAGGGCCACATAGTGCAGGTCGTGGGCGCCGGAGACCCAGCGCATCATGTGCTCCATGGCCAGCTTGGTCTCCCCGTAGCAGTTGGTGGGGTGGGTAGGGTCGTCCTCCAGGATGGGGACCCGTTCTGGCTCGCCATAGGTGGCGGCGGTGGAGGAGAAGACAATATGCTTGACCCCGTTGGCCACCATAGACTGGAGCAGTACCGTGGTGCCGTATAGGTTGTTGTCATAGTACTTGAGGGGGTCGCTCATGCTCTCCCCTACCTGGGAGCTGGCGGCAAAGTGGATGACGCCCTCAATGGACTCAGTTTGAAAGACCTTGTCTAGGGCGGCCCGGTCCCGGATATCGGTCTGATAAAAGCGCGCCTTGGGGTGGACCGCCTGACGAAAACCGGTGAGCAGATTGTCCACAACCACTACGTCCCGGCCTGCGTCTACCAGCTCGTAGACCGTGTGGGAGCCGATATAACCGGCCCCACCCAATACCAAAATTGCCATAAGAAACTACCTCCTAAGTTCGCCCCTTGGAGGGGCCAGCTGATTAGGGTCAACGATTGTGAATACAGGTTTTATTGGTCGATGAGAACGCAGCCGCCCTCTGGTCGGATGGCCACGGTGTGGCACCTGCCCGATCCTACCAGTCCCTCCATCGCGGCAGTAAAGACCGCCAGCTTTTCCTGTGGGACAAAGGCCTGGATAGTTCCGGCAAAGCCGCCGCCGTGAACCCGCACTGCGCCGGCTCCCTCCAGCACATCCTCCGCCAGCGCCAGGGTGAGCAGGACAGCCTGCTCTCGCGGTTCACCCCCCGGCCAGACGTTTTGCAGCCGCAGGGCGGAGGACAGGCCGGAGGCCCGCACCAGCTGTAAAAAGCGGTGAAAATCTCCGGCGGACAGGGCCTCGGCCTCCTGGGCCGCCCGGTGGTCGTCCGCAAAGAAGTGCATCGCCCGCAGGACAGCCCGGTCTCCCACCTGGGTCCGCAGGGTCGGGATCCGGGTGCGGAATATCCCTTCGTCCACCTCGCGCAGGACCGTCTGCCCAAAGAAGGCCGCTATGGCTCCCATCTCACGAGTGACCGCGGCGTACTCATCGGTCAAATCATCGTGAGAGGAGCCGGTGTCTACAATACATAGGGCGTGTCCGCTGGAGCCGAAGTCCCAGTCAATTTTCTGTACAATGGGGGCGTCCGGGGTGTGGAAGTCGATAAAGACTGTCCCGCCCACTGCACAGGCGGACTGGTCCATCAGGCCGCATGGCTTGCCAAAATAGTCGCATTCAGCCCGCTGGCCGATCTGGGCCAGCTCCACCGGCGTCAAGACGCCGCCGCAGAAAAAGTGGTTGAGGACTGTGCCAATGAGGACCTCATAAGCGGCGGAGGAGGAAAGCCCTGCTCCGGAGGGGACGCAGGAGGACAGATAGAGATCACACCCCCCCAGGGAGAACCCGCGGGCAGCGATCCCGGCGGCCACCCCCCGGACCAGGGCGGCGGAGGTGTTTTGCTCCTCCTGCTTTGGGGAAAGGTCATTTAAATCCACCGTAAGGGCTGGGTATCCCTCGGACTGCACCCGGATCTCGGAGGTACCGTTGGGGGCGGCACAGGCCAGCACGTCCAGATCGACGCTGGCGGCTAGGACCCGTCCATGCTGGTGATCGGTGTGGTTGCCGCCAATCTCGGTGCGGCCAGGACTGCTGAAGAGGGCTACAGGGGCGGCGCCATCGGCGGAAAAGGTGCGCTGAAACCCCTCTAAGACACGCTGAAGTCTGTCTTTGGAGGCGTCTAAAGTGCGCGGGTAGCATTTGGACAACCGGCCGTCATAGGCGCCGGAGGCCAGCCGGGCGGAGAGCGTTTGACAGGAAAGCATGATACCGTCACCTCATCATTTTGCTTCATCAGAAACAGTTTATCGCTATCCCCGGCCTTTGACAAGAAAAACTTTCGCGGAATATGATTGCAAAGATTATTTTGGCAGGGTTCTTTCCCTTGGAACAGAAGGGTTCCCGCCAGATATAAGGCGAATCTGGCATGTCCAGCTTGTGCAATACGGAAATTGCAACTGGGGAAAAGGTGTGATACACTTCTGGAGTCTGGAAAGAAGCGTGTAGGAATGGTTTTAGTCTGTGATCACTGCCACTATGAATTTGAATCTGCTCTATCGGTGGACCAATGTCCCGACTGCGGAAAGAAAGACTATATCCGGCCAGCTGCCGCCGAGGAGGCCGAGGCTTTTTACCGGCGAAAGCTGGAGAATGTTTGGGACACAGCTGCGGGTTAAATGGCCTGCTGTGTTCATGGGCTGTAACGATTTATCATACGAGAGGAAGCAATGCCTATGCAAATGGTAAAAACAGCTGGCTACCGTACCTTTCAGTTTGTCTTTCACTACGGCGCACTATGCCTGCCCTGGCGGAAGGCGATCCGGGTAGAGGGAGCGGGGGCCATACAGAGGATTCCCGCACTGCTGAACCGGGAGGGGGTCAAACGGCCCATGGTCGTCACTGATCCAGGCCTGATGGCTGCTGGTGTGGCCCCTGCGGTGCTCCAGGTGCTGAAGGAGGCCGCCCTCCCCTATGGGCTCTACGATACCGTGGCTTCAAACCCCACCATCGCGCTGGTGGAGGAGCTGGTTACAGCCTACCGGCAGGAGGGGTGTGACGGCTTTGTGGCCATTGGAGGCGGATCCTCCATGGATGCGGCCAAGGCTGCGGCCGCCCGAATCGCCCGGCCGGGGAAATCCATCCGTCAAATGAGCGGCCTGCTGCGGGTGGGACGGAAGCTGCCCCCCTTTCTCGCGGTTCCCACCACGGCGGGAACCGGGTCGGAGACCACCATCGCCGCCCTGATCACCGATGAGCAGACCCACCACAAGGCCGCTCTGATGGATCTCCACCTGATCCCCAAGTACGCCATTTTAGACCCGGCCCTGACCGTGGGACTGCCTCCGCAGATCACGGCGGCCACCGGAATGGACGCACTCACTCACGCCATTGAGGCCTATCTGTGCTGGACCTATAACACCAAGGAGTCCCTGCGCTATGCGGAAGAGGCGGTGTCCATTATCTTTGCCAATTTGGAGCGGGCTTACGCCGATGGCGGGGATCTTACCGCCCGGATGAACATGCTCACCGCGTCCTATCTGGCGGGGTTTGCCTTCACGCGGGCGGGTGTGGGCAATGTCCACGCCATCGCCCACACCCTGGGTGGACTGTACAACACCCCCCACGGTCTGGCCAATGCGGTCATTCTCCCTGTGGTTCTGGAGGATTACGGCCCGGCGGTGTGGCCCAGGCTGGCCCGGCTGGCCGATCTAGCTGGAGTACGGCGGGAGGGAAGCGTGGAGGAGAGAGCAGCTACGTTCCTTCAGGCCATCCGGGATATGAACCATCGTATGGGGATCCCCGCCGGGTTCGACTTCATCCGGGAGGAGGACATCCCTCAGATGGTAGCCTGGGCCGGTGCAGAGGCAAACCCCCTCTATCCGGTGCCCGTCCTCTACAGTCCGGAGCGCTACCGGACCATCATCGAACGGATTCGGATTTGATGATCACAGTGGAAGCTTCCCGCCTCTGAGGATGGGAAGCCAGTATTGGAGGGTGCCATGTCCTATCAAATCACGGAAGCCTGTATCGGCTGTACCGCCTGTGCCAAGCTCTGCCCCGTCTTGGCCATCACAGGGGAGAGGGGGGAACACCATCGGATTATAGAGATACGCTGTGTCTCCTGCGGGGTGTGCGGCAGGACCTGTCCCAAGGGGGCGGTGGTGGACACCCTGGGGCGCCCATGTACCCCGCTGTCCCGGTCCAAGTGGCAAAAGCCAGCCATTGCAGTACAGAAATGCAGTGCCTGCGGCCTGTGTGTGGACATCTGTACGGCTAAGGCGCTGTCCATTGCTCCGCCCCCGCGGCGGGGGGAGATCCGCACGACCGCTGTGCTGTCCGAACCGGAGCGCTGTGTGTCCTGCGGCCTGTGCCAGCAGACCTGCCCGCTGGGGGCGATTATTATGCCTGGAGAGGGGGTGAATCTATGAGACTGCCTGTCTATGTCAAGCTGGACTTATCCACCGGTGAAGTGTCCCAATATCCCATCTCCAAGGCCTATTTTGAGCAGTTCGTAGGGGGAAAATGTCTGGCTGCCAAACTGTTGCTTGACCTGATGCCCAAGGGGACAGATGCCCTGGATCCGGCGGCGGTGGTGATTATCAACACTGGCCCTCTGAATGGGACAGGCGCCCCCTCCTCTAGCCGGTTTAACATGACCTTTAAAAACGTCATGACCGGAGGGATCGCCTCCTCCAACTGCGGGGGACAGTTCGGGGTGATGCTCAAGCGGGCGGGGTATGACGGACTGATTCTCACCGGACGGGCGGAACAGCCCGTTGTCCTCTCGGTGGTGGACCAGAAGGTCACAATTGCCGGCGCCGGCTCCCTCTGGGGCCTTGACATGGAAGAGACACAGGCCAAGCTGCCCCGCCACTACGGCAAGCTGGTTATTGGCCCGGCGGGAGAGCATCTGGTCCGCTACGCCTCGGCGGGGTCCGGAGAACGGATGGCCGGGCGGTGCGGCGCCGGGGCTGTGTTGGGCTCCAAACAGGTCAAGGCCATTGTGGCCTACGGTACCCAGAGGGCCCATTTGGAACAGCCGGCCCGGTTTTACCGTTTTGTGGGCAAGTGGGTGAACTTTATCCGCAAACACCCTATGACCGGACAGGCCCTCCCCCGCTACGGCAGTGCGGGGCTGGTGAACAAGGCCAACGCCTCCCACGCCCTGCCCACTCGCAATTTCCAGGGGGGCCACGACAGCCGGGCGGACGCAGTCTCCGGGGAGACTTTGGCTGAGAAGCTGCTCACCCGCAACAGCGGCTGTGTGAGCTGTCCCATCCGGTGCGAACGGCGGGTGAAGCGCAAGGGGAAGGAG
>JAAWBF010000041.1 GCA_022792555.1 Oscillospiraceae bacterium | reverse complement strand
TGACTGTGTAAAAGAAAAGAGATGAACGCAGCAACCAATAATAATCCGGCCTTGAACCGCCGGATTCGGGAGGTCGATATTCATGAAACCCTTTGCGTACAAGGACGATGTCCTCACCCCCAGCCTCGCCCACGCCATCGACACCGTCCTTGCAAATCACAACGGGGATGCAACGCAGCTCGTTGGAATTCTGCTGGAAGTGCAGGAAACGGTAGAGCACCACTACATCCCCAAGGATGTAGCCTACTATGTGGCCGAGCAGCTCAAGCTCAAGCCCACCCAGGTCTACGACGTCGTCACCTTCTACGATGCGCTCCACAGCACTCCCAGGGCCAAGTACACGCTTCAGGTGTGTAGCAGCGCTCCCTGCCATGTCAACGGCAGTGAGACCCTCTGCGAGACCCTTCAGCGTCTGCTAAACCTTGAAGTGGGCGAAGTCACTTACGACGGACGGTTTTCTATCGAAACTATCCCCTGTTTTGGGGCCTGCGACATGGCTCCGGCTGTGCGCTGCAACGGTATGGTATTTGGCAACCTAAACAGTGAGGAGCGTATTTTGGATATGCTCCGCCAGTTGGATTAAGGAGGGGGAGAACATGGCGGCAACTGTTTCGTTTATTACCCGGCGCTTTGGCGCCTACGACCCCTCCAGCCTGGCCTCTTATGAGGCGGCGGGCGGCTTCCAGGCTCTGCGCCGTGCCCTGAAGATGGACGGCTATGACATTGCGAAAATCCTAGCGGACAACGGCATCCAGGGCCGCGGCGGCGCGGCCTATGATATGGGCAAGAAGTGGTCTCAGGCGCGGGATGTCAAGGCGCCCCATAAGTGTGTGGTGTGCAACGCCGACGAGGGTGAGCCCGGCACTTTTAAGGACCGCACCCTCCTGCAAAAGGACCCTTTCCAGCTTCTGGAGGGCATGATCATCGCCGGCTGGTCAGTCCAGGCGGACAACGGCTATATCTACCTGCGGGAGGAGTACTCCCACCTGCGTTACTCCATCCTATCTGCTATCGCCCAGTGCGAGCGGGCGGGCTACCTGGGGGATGACATTCTGGGCAGCGGCTTCTCCTACCAGATTCACCTCTATTCCGGCGCAGGCGCTTATGTCTGCGGCGAGGGTTCCGCGCTCTGTGAGTCTATCGAGGGCAAATCAGGCCGTCCCCGGATGAAGCCCCCCTTTATCAAGCAGTGCGGCGCATTCCACCTTCCCACCTGTGTCAACAATGTGGAGTCTCTCTCCCTGGTCCCCAATGTCCTGATGGACGACGAGGGCTTCTACAAGGCCCAAGGCACCCCGGAGTGCCCCGGCACCAAGATCATCTCGGTCTCCGGCAACGTGGTGCGTCCCGGCGTGTATGAGATCCCATTCGGCATCACTCTGCGGGAGATCATCTTCGACCTGGCTGGCGGCATTCCGGACGGCCACAGCTTCCGGCTGGCCCAGCTGGGCGGCGCTTCTGGCCGGATCGCCTCCATTCACGAGCTGGACACCCCCTATACATACAAGGACCTGCGCAAGGCCGGTCTGACGCCGGTGGGCTCCGGCGCGGTACTGGTGGTGGACGACCGGACCAGTGTCCTCTCCTTCCTGCAAATCATCCAGCAGTTTTTCTCCCATGAGAGCTGCGGACAGTGCACCCCCTGCCGGGAGGGCAACCGGCATATTAAGCTGATTCTGGACAAGATGGCCGCAGGCACCCACACCCAGGAGGATCTGGATCACCTGCGGAAATTTGCGGAAATCATGCGTGTCTCCTCCCTGTGCGGTCTGGGAGAGACCGCGCAGTCGGCCCTGCTGTCCTGCATGGACCGGTTCCCTGAGGTATTTACGGTGAAAGAGGAGGCGTATACCCGATGAGCAATCTGATTCATCTAACCATCAACCGGATTCCTGTGGAGGTACCCGCGGGGACCCGCATCATTGAGGCGGCCCAGTCCATTGGCATTGACATCCCCCACCTGTGCTATCACCCGGACCAGACCATCAAGGCCCACTGCCGGATGTGCATGGTGGAGGTGACGGGACAGCGCAAGCTGCTGGCCGCCTGCTCCACGGTTGTCTGGGAGGGCATGGAGGTCATCACGGATTCCAAGCGGGTCTATGACGCCCAGGTAGGCGTGTTGGATCTGATCCTGTCCGACCACAAGCAGAACTGCCTGTCCTGCTCCCGCAACGGCTCCTGCGATTTGCAGAACCTGTGCCGCCGCTTTAACCGCCTCTCCCCCACCCTGCCTGACATCTCCTCTGACGAGCCGCCCCGGGTAGATAACCCGTCTATCGTCCGCGACCCGGCCAAGTGCGTCAAGTGCGGCCGCTGTGTCAAGGTATGCAACGAGGTCCAGGGGGTCAGTGCGCTGACCTACTCCAACCGTTCAGGCAACTTCCTTGTTACCACCGCCTTTGACGCCCCCATGGAGGAAACCGACTGTGTCCTGTGCGGCCAGTGTACGCTGGTCTGTCCGGTGGGTGCTCTGGTGGAACGGGATTACACCGACGAGGTGTGGTCCGCCATTCAGGATCCCTCCAAGCATGTGGTAGTCCAGGTGGCCCCCTCTGTCCGGGTGGCTCTGGGTGATGAGTTCGGCCTGGAGTCTGGCGCCCTGGTGACGGGCAAAATGGTAACCGCTCTGCGCCGTCTGGGCTTTGACAAGGTCTTTGACACCAACTTCTCCGCCGACCTGACCATTATGGAGGAGGGAAGCGAGCTGCTCCACCGTATGAAGACGGGCGGCAAGTTCCCCATGATCACCTCTTGCTCCCCCGGCTGGGTGCGGTTTATGGAGAAGCATCATCCTGAGCTGATCGAAAACCTCTCTACCGCTAAAAGCCCCCAGGGCATGTTCGGTGCGGTCCTCAAGACCTATTATGCCCAGAAGATGGGCTGGGATCCCAAGGATATTGTGTCCGTCTCGGTGATGCCCTGTACCGCCAAGAAGTATGAGGCCGCCCGTCCTGAGCTGGGCCGGGACGGCTACCGAGATGTGGACATCGTCCTCACCACCCGTGAGCTGGCCAAGATCATCCGCTACGAGGGCATGGATCTCAAGAACCTGCCTGACAGCGACTTTGACTCCCCTCTGGGAACCGGTTCGGGCGCCGGCGCCATCTTCGGCGCCACCGGCGGCGTTATGGAGGCCGCTCTGCGCACCGCCTATGAGCTCCACACTGGAAAGACCCTCCCCCGCCTGGAGTTCGAGGAGGTCCGCGGCCAGGTCAACGGCATCAAGGAGGCTACCATTGACCTGGATGGGACGCCGGTCCGGGTAGCCATCGCCAACGGCCTGCAGGCCGCCGAGGAGCTGATCCAGCGCATCGAGTCCGGCGAGGTTCCCTATACCTTCGTGGAGATCATGGCCTGCCCCGGCGGCTGTATCGGCGGCGGCGGACAGCCCATCGGCACCAACAACGCCAAGCGGGACGCCCGTATCAAGTCCCTCTACAAGCTGGATCGCAGCCTGCCTCTGCGCAAGTCCCACGAAAACCCGGATATTCAGACCCTGTACAGCGAATTCCTGGAGGCCCCACTCTCCCATAAGTCCCATGAGCTTCTCCATACCACATTTACCGCCTGGCCCGGCAGCCACCGGTTTGACCATCTCAAGAAATAATATTCCTATTTCCCTGTCTCAATAGGAAAAAAGACAAAGAACCGCCCGATTCGGTGATAACACAGCCGGATCGGGCGGTTTTAGTCCCTTTATGGGTGGAGACCAGGAAGAAATTGATTACTAGACCTGGTTCGGGAAACTATAAATTCGTTTCACCCTTTTTTTGTCTGTTATAATATAGTGCGGCATAGGCTCCGTCCTTGGACAGCAGTTCTTCATGGGTCCCCTCTTCTTGGATCCCGCAGCCGTCGATAACGACGATCCGGCTGGCGGATCGGATGGTGGACAGGCGGTGGGCGATGATGAGGGTAGTCCGGCCTTGCGCCAGGGCATCAAAGGCGGATTGAATGCGGGCCTCGGTTACAGAATCTAAGGCGGAGGTGGCCTCATCTAAAATTAAGATGGGCGGATTTTTCAAGAAGATCCGGGCAATGCTCACCCGCTGTTTCTGTCCGCCGGAGAGCATCACCCCCCGCTCGCCCACATAGGTCTGAAAGCCGTCTGTCATCTCCATAATATCCTGATAGATCTCGGCCTGTTTGGCGGCGGCGATAATCTCCTCATCGGTGGCGTCAGGACGGCCATAACGGATATTGTCATAGATCGTTCCAGCAAAGAGAAAGACATCCTGCTGGACAATGCCGATGTTCTCCCGAAGGGAATGCTGTGTCAGGGTGCGTATGTCCTTTCCATCCACCAAGATCTGTCCACTGGTCACGTCATAAAACCGGGGAATCAGCTGACATAAGGTCGTCTTTCCGCCTCCGGAGGGGCCGACAACCGCCAAAGTCTCGCCGGGCTGGATGTGGAGGGTGACATGGTCCAACACGGGTTCGGTATGCTCGTCATACTGAAATGTAATATCCTCAACCCGAATGTCCCCCTTGGCTGTTCCCAGATCCACGGCGTCTGGGGCATCGGTAACTTCCGGCTCCACCCGCATGAGCTCTACAAAGCGCTTAAAGCCGGCCATTCCCTGCATAAACTGCTCTACAAAGGTGGACAGCTTACGGATTGGGGTGATAAAGGTGGTAACATAGAGGGTAAAGGTGATCAAATCCACATAGTCCATCTTGCCCTGCATGATGAGGTAGCCGCCGCAGGCAATTACCAGGACAGACATAATCCCCATTGCAAACTCCAGCGCCGAGAAATACACCGCCATGGCCTGGTAATACTCCCGCTTGGCCCCCCGGAACTGGTCGTTGGAACGTTCAAATTTCCTGTGCTCGGTGTCCTCATTGGCGAAGGCCTTGGCAGTGCGCATCCCGGAGATTGAGGATTCCAGCGCGCCGTTGATCCCGGCCAGCTTGGCCTTGACGGCGGTGGAGGCCGCCATCATCCGTTTGCGCTGGAAGATGGTAAACAGAAGGAACAGGGGAATGACTGCAAAGACCACCAGGGCCAGCCGCCACTGGATGGTCAGCATGACAAGAAAAGCCCCTAACAGCGTGACAGCCGAGATAAACAGATCCTCCGGCCCGTGGTGGGCCAGCTCGGTGATCTCAAAGAGGTCTCCCGTCACCCGGCTCATGAGCTGGCCAGTTCGGTTTCGGTCGAAAAAGGAGAACGAGAGGTCCTGCATATGGGCAAATAGGTCGCTGCGGATATCGGCCTCAATGCGCACTCCCATCAAGTGCCCCCAGTAAGTGACAATGTAGTTGAACACCCCTTTGAGGATATAGGCCAGAAAGAGGAGCCCCATCACCACAAAGAAGGTGGAGAACATCCGCTGCGGCAAAAGCTGCTGCATGGCGAGCCGCGAGACAAAGGGAAAGGTCAAATCCACCAGGGCAATCCCAAGCGCACAGATCAGATCCAACAGAAAGAGGCGCAGATGGGGCCGGTAGTAGGAAACAAAAATACGCAGGTAACTACGTTTCATTCTCTGAGCGGTCACAAAAAGACACTCCTCTCATCTAAAAACCCGTACTATAGCAATCTACAAAAATAATGGCAGTCAATTGTTTTCCCCGTCGTACACGCCGCCGGGGAAAACGAATTTGACTTTTTTCGCGCCTGCGGGCACGAACTTTGCGTGGCTTTTTCGACAGTCTGAGGTAAGCGCTCTATTACTATTTCTGAATCTTGCTGTAAGATAGCACGCTGACGATTTTAAAGCAGGCACTGCTTCTTGTCAATGAAAATTTTGCTTTACGGGAGACCATGGAACAGCTATAATGAAATATCTGCTAATGGTCCTATAGAAGATCCGTACAAGCAAGAGGAGAAGGAGTAGATAGAATGACAACCTATTTTCTCACGGTGGCCGCCCAGGTCATGACTTTATTTCTGCTGATGGGAGTGGGCTATGTGGTCTACAAGCTGGGCCATATCACCCAAACCGGACTGAATGAGATGTCCTATCTGCTGATGTACCTCGTCATCCCCTGCCTGATCATCCACTCCCTCCAGACCAGCTGGGACCCAAACCTCCTGTGCAACCTGGTCACAGCTACAGTGGTTGCCCTCGGTCTCTATCTGCTCAACGCCCTACTGGCTATCCCTCTATTCCGAAAGCGGGAGGAAGCCCAACGTCTTCCCCTTCAATTCGGCGCCATTTACTGCAACTGCGGCTTTATGGGCCTGCCGCTGGTCCACGCTGTTCTGGGAGATCAGGCCCTGCTCTACACCACTGTGGCGGTCGTCTGCTTCAACGTGGTAGCCTGGACCCATGGTATCGCGCTTATGGGCGGTCGAAAGGCTATCTCCCTTAAAAAAGTTTTTTTCAATCCTGGTGTAATCGCTTTAATTATCGGTCTCCCGCTCTTTCTTCTGCGGATCCAGCTTCCTTCGGTAGCGGGCAGCGCTATAAGCTTTTTCACCAATCTGAATACCCCTCTGGCTATGGTGGTCATCGGCGGCCAGATGGCGCAGACCAATCTCTCCACGCTGTTCCGCACCTCATATCTCTACAGCGCAGCCGCTGTCAAGCTTATGTTTATCCCCATCCTGACTGCGGCGCTGCTCTATCCCCTGGGGCTGGACCCCCTGCTGTACATCACCTTTGTGCTCCTGGCCGCCACGCCGGCCGCCAATATGACCTCCATCTTTGCCCAGCGCTTTGGCCGTGATGTGGGAACGGCGGCCCAGCTTGTCTCTCTGTCCACCCTGCTCTCTGTCGTTACCCTTCCCCTGTTTGCCGTTCTGGCCGCGGCCCTGGCCGGATACTCGTAGTTGGTATGACAAAGGGATTGATTATTGGGAGTCCCGGCGCAGGAAAGAGCACCTTTGCGCGCAAGCTGCGGGACGCGACCGGACTTCCGCTGTATCATTTAGATCTGCTGTGGCACCGGCCAGATCAGACAACTTATACACAAGCTGAATTTGACCGCGCATTAAACCAGATCCTGAAAAAAGACCGATGGATTTTAGATGGAAACTATCAGCGTACCCTTTCCCTGCGTTTAATCTCTTGTGATACGGTTTTTCTGCTGGATATTCCGGTGGAACTCTGTCTCGCCGGCGCACAATCCCGGGTTGGAAAAAAGCGCGGCGATCTGCCGTGGATCGAAACTCATTTTGACGAAGCCTTCCGGCAGGAGATTCTACACTTTCCCCAAATACAATTGCCTCAGATCTACAAGCAGCTTGAACACTGCCAGGGACAAAAGGAGATTTTCATTTTCCACACAAGACAGGAGGCGGACGCCTATCTCGCAGCGTTGTCACGCTGACAGCCCGCTGCCTACCGAATGACCGTCCAGGCCACCATGCCCAATTGGAGGAGGAGCAGAGCGGGCAGTCCGAACCGGAAATACCAATGGCGTGTCTTATGGTGAAAGGCATACATCCCCAGCAGGGTCCCCGGCGTTCCCCCCAGTAAAGACACGGCGAAGAGGGTCCGTTCCCTGACCCGCCAGGCACCACGTCTGGCCCGCTGCTTGTCAATTCCCATCAGACAGAAGCCCATCAGGCTGACTCCCACAACCCAGAGGGCCAAGACAGGCAACTTCATGATAGTTCCTCCGGGACACGCAGACGTACAAAGCCGCCCCGCATGGTTGTGGTTTTGTACCACACATACAGGTTAATAGAAAACACCCGTCCACTGTCTAAAATTATCACCTGCTCCCCCTGTAGTCCGGTGATCGTCACCCAATGCCAGCTGTCCAGCCCCACAGTCTGCCCGCTGGAGAGGTTTAAAAAGGCCACCGGACAATCTGCATCAAGGCCGCCCTGTACAAAAGCGGTCACCTCTGCCCAGGAGGGCCGCCGGTTTCCAGAGGCGGGGATCTCCAGCAATTCAGGTGAAAGGGCAATTCCCCGCTCGGCAGCAAAAGCCTTCACTCCGTTCACATACCATTCTGGTCGATGGAGTCCCTGATTTCCAGGTGTGACACAGCACCACACCTGACCCATAAAGGCGGTAAAGGACGCCTGATCCATGGCTCCGGAGGGATATAACTTCCGCAGGGACGGCCTGCTGGCCGCCAAATAGCACAGAACGACAGACGCAGAGGTAGGGCCACACCCGGCTTTCCGCTGCCAGGGGTCTGGATACCACTCCTGATCGGCCCCCTGATACTGTGTGCCATCTAATCCAGTTATGGTCAACAGACCTGGCTTATGAATGGAAGCTTCCATCTCTCACAACTCCTATCACATCTTCATGATCCAGTATAGCAGTTTTTCCCTCCACGGTCAAAGCGGAGTATCCCAAGCATAGAGTCATGATCCGTGTTTTCCTCGCCTCCAAGGGGGATGTATGCACTGAGCAACTTGTTGATCAACAAGAACGTATGGCGCGTGGGCACGAATATCAAAGTGTTGGACAAGGCGGTGCAGCTCCCAAAACTCGGCCTTGTGAAGTGCCACATCAGCAAAGAAGTCAAGGGTCGTATCCTGTCGGCAACAGTCAGCCAGAATCCAAGTGGGAAATACTTTGTCTCCTTGTGCTGTACTGATGTGGAGATGGAGACGCTTCCCACTACTGGAGCAATGATTGGCATCGACATGGGCCTGAAAGCATTTGCCATCACCTCCGATGGTGTGGAATACCCCAACCATAAGCACCTGACCAAGAGCCAGAAAAAACTTGCCAAGCTCCAGCGGCAGCTGTCCCGAAAATCAAAGGGCAGTAACCGTCGGGAGAAAGCGAGAGTCAAGCTGGCCCGGTCTATCTCCGACGCTTCCTGGGGCGAGCTTCGGCGGCAGTTGGAGTATAAGGCGGGGTGGTATGGGAAACAGCTGGTCACGGTGGACC
>JAAWBF010000040.1 GCA_022792555.1 Oscillospiraceae bacterium | reverse complement strand
CATTTACACCCGCTGTGCCGCCCTGGAGCGCAAGCTCCGGGAGATCGGGATCCGCCGGGCGCCGTCAGGCCGCTCATAGGGACCGGGACCCTGTATCCCCTCCCCAGAGGGGAGGGGATACCTAACGACTGCAATAACCCGGCTGAGAGGAGGAAGAATATGCTGGTGGGTACGGTGACAGGAAATCTATGGGCCACCAAGAAGGCCCCGGCGCTCACCGGTCAGGCGTTCCTCACCGTGCAGGTGGGGCCCTCCACCCTGGTCTGCGCGGACTGTGTCGGCGCCGGGGAGGGGGAGCGGGTGTTGATCGCCACCGGCGGGGCGGCCCGGGTCGCCGCCGGCGGGGGGATCCCCATAGACGCTGCGATTGTAGGGATCGTAGACGGCTGATATCAGAAAGGGGACAGTACAAACGTATGTCCATCAATGAAATTATCGTCTATCTCATGGTCGCCTTTATGGCCCTAGGGGCCATTGACCGGATCATCGGCAACCGGTTTGGCCTGGGAGAGAAGTTTGAGGAGGGAATCCTGGCCATGGGCAGCTTGGCTATGGCCATGATCGGGATCATCTGTCTCTCTCCTGTGCTGGCGGGGGTATTAAAGCCGGTGATTGTCCCCCTCTACCAGCTCTTAGGGGCTGACCCGGCCATGTTTGCCGGGACCATCCTGGCCAACGATATGGGCGGCGCCTCCCTGGCCCAGGAGCTGGCCCTCTCCCCAGAGGCCGGAGCCTTTGGCGGTCTCATCGTCGGGGCTATGATGGGGGCCACTGTGGTCTTTACCATCCCTGTAGGCCTGGGGATCATCAAAGCGGAGGACCGGCCCTATCTGGCCACCGGGGTGCTGGCCGGGCTTGTCACAGTACCCATAGGCGCCTTTGTTGGAGGTGTGCTGGCTGGATTCCCTGTCCTCTTTGTCCTGCGCAATCTGCTGCCCATTCTGTTGGTGGCCCTTCTGGTGGCCCTGGGGCTGTGGAAAATTCCAGACGGCATGGTCAAAGGCTTTCAAATCTTCGGTAAGGCCATTACCATTCTCATTACCATCGGCCTGGCCGCCGCTATCCTGGAGACACTCACCCCCCTGACCCTTATCCCCGGCATGAACCCACTGGAGGAGGGGGTGTCCATCGTAGGGGACATCACCATTGTGTTAGCCGGGGCCTTTCCTCTGGTCTACGTCATTACCAAGGTCTTCCGTGCTCCGCTGCTCAAGCTGGGCCGTGCCCTGGGGATGAACGACATCTCTGCCGCCGGATTGGTGGCAACTTTGGCCAATGTCATCCCCATGTTTGATATGTTTCACGATATGGATCGGCGGGGGAAGGTCATCAATGTAGCCTTTGCCGTGTCTGCCGCCTTTGTCTTTGGGGATCATCTGGGCTTTACAGCCGGGTTTGATCCCAACATGATTTTTCCGCTGATCGTCGGGAAGCTGGTGGGGGGCGCGACTGCCATCGCCGCCGCCATGCTGATCACCCGGCGCTGGAAGGGGGAGTAATTGTGGACAACAGCCTACAAAACAGCCGCCTGGAGTCCCTCATCCGCCGGGTTCTGCTGGAGACCTTGGAGCATGGAGGCCATGGTGTAAAGGCGGTTCAGGTCCCCGTCCTGCGGGTGGACAACTCCCACCGGCTGGACACCGGACGGCCCGGCGATCAGGTGTGGACCCGGGATCTCTTCTCTCTGTCCGACAGCCCCCGCCTGGGGGCCGGAATTATGGAGATGCGGGACACCACCTTCCCCTGGACCCTGCAATATGACGAGATGGACTATGTGATCAGCGGCCGACTGGATATCCTGGTGGACGGAGACCGGGTATCCGCCGGGCCCGGAGAGGTGATTCTCATCCCCAGGGGGAGTGAGATTCAATTCTCTGTCACTGGCCATGCGCGGTTTTTATATTTTGTCTATCCGGCAGATTGGCAGAATCAAAATTAGAGCCTGTTCAGTATCTCAAGGCAGGTCACATGGATAGGGATTTTTCTGTCCAGCAAGGAAAAACGCACAAGAAATACTGGATATATTGCGCGCATTTTTTCGGAAGCTGGGCGGGAAAAGACCCGTTCAGTCGGTGCGCCGGGAGATGCTGAACAGGTTATTAGAATAATTTGGAATATTCCCCCTTACCAATCCGCGTATAATCCCACCGTGTACGCAAATACTATCCCCATCACAGCAAAGGAGGAAACTTGCCATGCGTCAGAATGTAAATCCCAGTATCCAGTGCTCTGTCTCCAGCTGCTCTCACCACTGCGGCGACAAGAATTACTGTTCCCTGCACGAGATTAAAGTGGGCTGCTGCGACCCCAGCGTCACCAACTGCGCCTCTACCGAGTGCGCTTCCTTCGAGCTCGGCAGCCACGGCGGCACTTGCGGCTCCTGCGGTCACTGAGACTAACGACAAACCGGCTTTGACCGGTTCAGATGGTTAAAATGAGTTCCCCTCCCCGTAAAAAGGGAGGGGAACTCAGCGTGTCGGAAAAGTGACAAGCACTTTTCCGACACGCTGAGAGGACCGGCAGCATGGCTGCCGGTCCTCTTTACAAGTTTTCAGCGCTAACTTAGTTCAATGCCTCGTCCAGTCCGGCGGCCACACCCTCCAGATAGTTGTGTTCCAGGGACTCGATCTGTCCCGCGTCGCAGGCTGCGGCCAGGGCCGGGTCGATGGGCAGGCGGGCCAGTACCTTCAGCTTGAGCTCCTCCGCCACCTGGGCGATATGGCTTTGCCCAAAGATAGCGTGCTGTTTGCCACAGTCGGGGCACTGGAAGTAGCTGTAATTCTCCACCAGGCCCAGAACGGGGATCTGCATCATCTCCGCCATTTTTACCGCCTTGGTGACAATCATGGACACCAGGTCCTGGGGGGAGGTCACGACAATAATTCCATCAACAGGGAGGGACTGGAAGACCGTCAGGGGGACGTCCCCGGTTCCGGGGGGCATATCCACAAAGAGGTAGTCCAGCTCGCCCCAGATCACATCGGTCCAGAACTGCTTGACCGTGCCAGCGATGACGGGGCCCCGCCAGACCACCGGATCGGTCTCATGCTCGGTGAGCAGGTTGAGGCTCATGACCGCAACCCCACCGGCGGAGGTCATGGGGTAGATGCCGATCTCGCTGCCCTCCGCCCGGCCATGGATACCAAAGGACTTGGGGATAGAGGGACCGGTGATATCGGCGTCTAAAATACCGACGGCTTTCCCCTGCCTGCGCACCGCGCAGGCCAGGGAGGAGGTGACAAGGCTTTTGCCCACGCCGCCCTTGCCGCTGACAACGGCGATGACCTTTTTAACCTTGGATAGCTCGTTAGCTGGCGCACGGAAGTCCTGGGGCGCCGTGCGCTCTCCGCAGCTCTCGCCGCAGGAGGAACAATCATGGGTACACTCGGACACTGGTATCAAATCCTTTCCGCTTTTTCAGCGCCTATTCAATATCTCAAGATGGGTCGCATGGATGGGGATTTTTCTGTTCGGCAAGGAAAAAAGCGCAAGAAATACTGGATGTATTGTGCGCATTTTTGGGGAAGCCGGGCGGGAAAAGACCCGCTCAGGCGGTGTGCCGGGAGATGCTGAACAGGCACTCAGAACGATCCCAAGAGGGGTCTACTATTTCCCCTCTTAGGATTTATCGTTAATGACATTCGTAGCTTCCCCCGCCGATGAATTCCCGAATCAAGGAATCCTTTGCCACCAGGGCGGGGTCAATGGGCGGGAAATTGGAGAACGCGGCTACCATGTCGGCCAGCTCCTTCCGGCGGGGATTTTTGGGGGAGACGTGCTCGGCGGCCTCCCGCAGAGGGGCGGCGTAGTTGGCAAAGACGGGGACCTCATACCGGAGGGAGGAGTCCACAATGATGGTGGCCCGCTGTTTAAAGGGGGAGATATAGCGCTTCTCGCCCCGGCGGACATTGTGCCACATGTCGAAGGTTGTCACCATGTCGGTCCCCCGGAAATTGAAGTCTCGAACCACCCGGCGGGTGATCCGCATCCAGGTCCCCTTAAAGCGCAGGGATTTCCCCTCCAGAATGTCTGACCGGGCCGAGATGTACAGGGTGGTAGCCTCCGGGTGCCGGCCTGAGATGTCGTCATTCAGGGCGTGAATCCCCTCGAAAATCGCGATCTCGTCTTTCCCCAGCCGCAGATGACGCCCCCGGCTGTCATTGCGCATCTGCCGGGCGAACTCGAACTTGGGAATGATCACCTCCTCCCCGCGGGAGAGCTTGGTAAAGGTCTCGTCCAGCAGCTCCATGTCCAGCAGGAGGGGGGACTCGTAGTCAATGTCCCCCTCCGGGGTGCGCGGCGCGGTGGCCTTATTCATGGTCTTGAAGTAGTCGTCCAGAGAGATGGTGTGGGTTTTCACACCCCGCCGCTCCAGGGTCTGCCCCAGCTTCAGGGCGGTGGTGGTCTTGCCGGAGCCAGAGGGACCGGACAGCAGCACAATGGGGTTTTTGTCCACCCGGCCGAGGATGGTCTCCGCGGCAGTGTCCAGCCGCTGCTGGTAATGCGCATCGCAGGTCTCCAGGAATGCCTTGGGATCCTGCTGGATTTCGGTTAGGATTTCATTGATTTGATATGCCATGATCGGTCTCCTTCCCCATGGCGGCGTAAAACTCCGCCGCATATTTTTTATCAGCCAAAACCCGGCTGAACTGACTCAGGTACTCTTGGGGATACTTGGGATTCGACAGGCGCTCGATCCGCCCTGTGCGGGGGTTGACCAGCTTGGTCACGCCGCCCCCGCCTACCGACAGGATGGTGTGCAGCTCCTCCATCATGCAGATGTTATACAGACTCTCCCAGCCCGGCTGGGACCAGCCCACGTTTTCAAAGGCGCCGGACATATATTT
>JAAWBF010000039.1 GCA_022792555.1 Oscillospiraceae bacterium | reverse complement strand
TAATTCAAAAAATGTTATAACATATAAAAAACTTTTATCAATTAGCGGAGGAACGGTTATGAACACCTTTCAACTTACCTGCTTTTTGACCGTGGCAGAAACGCTCAGTTTTGCAAAAGCCGCCAGGCTGCTCAATGTGACGCAGCCAGCGGTCACGCATCAAATCCACTCCTTAGAGGGGGAGCTGAACGCGCAGTTGTTTAAGCGTACCACACGGTCAGTAGAAATCACCCAGGAAGGGCTGATTTTTTTGAACGATGCAAAAAATGTGCTGAATATCATTACACTGGCGAAAAAGCGGTTTGAGGAGCCTGTTGTCGATGAACGGCAGTTCTTTTCCATCGGTTGTCACAGCCATAATGAGCTGCACCTGTTGCCTGGGATACTGAGGCAAATGGCAGATTCCTGTCCGATGCTGAATCCAGTGTTTCAGGTCGTGCCTTTCCAACACCTATATCAACTGTTGGATGAGGAAGCAGTCGATGTGATCATCGCATTTCAAGAAAAAGGCCAGAAGAAGATAGGTGGCATTTATAAGGAACTGGCGCAGGTCCGTATTACCGGCATTTTGCCCGCCACCCATCCGCTGGCAGAAAAAGAACTGCTGGACGAGGACGACCTCCAAACACAACGGCTGCTCCTGTTGGATCCGCAGAGATGTCCAGACAGTTTAAACATGGTCCAACATAAATTGACAACGGAAAGAGCCGTTTCCGATTTACTCATGTGCGGTTCGGCAGATGCCAGCGTTACGCTGGCCAAGGCTGGTTTTGGAATTGCCATCCAGCCTGATTTCCCGGCCCTGCGGGACCCCACCCTGGCCTATATCCCAATCAATGGAACGGAGCCGCTTTCCTATGGGGCATACTACAAAACCGCATCAGGGAAGCCCTTGCTGAAAGACTTCCTCCTGTTATGCAAAAAGTATTTTTCTTCCATTGATTAACTTAAAAGCAGAAGGGACCGCTGAATTTTTGCGGTCCCTTCTGCTTAATTGATAAAATATATTTATAGTATATTAAAAAATATAAACAATAAATTAGCGCTCTAATGTTGACAGTGCTAATCTTGGCGGCTATACTATGAGCATAACCACAAACCAAGCACGGATTGACACTCCCCACGGCTTTAGCCGTGGGGAGTGTCAATCTAGGCAGAGACGGAACCGGGAAGCAGATCCGGCATACAAAAACTTGGAAGCCGGATCACCCCATGACAGCAAAACAGGCAGCGGCTGAATTTGAGCGTCAAACTGAGTTCGGTTTTGTTGCAGATAACCGGCAGACATTTGAAGAATATGCCATGTATGTCCTCGAAGTAAGGCCCTGAGGGTCTGGTTCAGGCTGAAGCTCGGTCAAGAGCCCCCAGTAGCGTTTGGGCATATGAGACCGGCGCAGGGTGGGGTTGATCCGCCCCTCAATGGCAATCGTATCATAGAACCGTTTCCAGAGCCGCCGGTAGGACAGCTCCTCCTGTGTGGGATCGCCCGGTTGAAAGTCCTCCGCGCCGGTGATGGTCCAGGCTCCGCTCTGGTGGATCAGGGCTTCCAAGTGGGACTGGTCGTAGATCACAAAGGTTTCCTGGGGAAAACGGGCGGAAAAGTGGGGGCCTAGCAGGGGGAGCACCCGGTTTTTGGGGGCGATTTGGGCCACAAGAAAGCCAGCCTGATCCGAAAAACGGACGAATCCCTTGTACATATGGGCCTCGTGTTCCAGCTGATACACCGCCTTGGTCAGCCCGTGGACCCAATCGCTGGTGAGGTCTTGGGTTACACGGGCCCCCTGGCGGTAGCCCAGGCGAAGGAAGTTCCACAGATAGAGTTCCCGCTCCGGCAGACAGGTGAGAAAGCCCCGGCGGACCAGGACCTGGGCTTGGGGGGAGATACGGGCCGCTACAGAGCGGTAGACCCGCTGGGCGCGCTCCAAATGGGTAGCAGCCTGCCGCTCCGGCCAGAGGGAGATCTGGGGCTCCTCTGGAGTGGAGAAGGAGGCCGGGGCCTCCCGATTGGCATAGCTGTCAAACACGCAGGAGAGGAAGCCGGCAAAACTGCCGTCGTAGCAGTAGGAAACTTGAGTCCAGGACATGGCGATCTCCTTTCTCCCCTCACGGCTGGGGGCAGACTTGGTCAAACAGGGAGAGCTGTTCCAGAGGGGCCGTGTCAGGCCGGTCCAGGGCGGTCAAGTGGCGCAGAAGTCCTGCTTGGCTTACCCGCAGGCCCACCATGGCCCGGCCTGAGCAGGTGAGGAAATACTGCGCCCGCTTGAGGACCACGCCTAACCGCTTCAACCCCTCAAATCCCAAGGGTCCGCACCGCCGGGCGGTAAGAATCCGCCGGGCGCTCTTGACCCCGATACCGGGGACCCGGAGCAGAGCCTCATAGTCAGCCTTGTTGACCTCCACTGGGAAGAACTCCAGGTGGTGGAGTGCCCAGTTGCACTTGGGGTCCAAGAGGGGGTGAAAGTCTGGGTGGGCGTCGTCCAGCAGCTCCTCCGCCCGGAAGTGATAGTAGCGCAGCAGCCAGTCGGCCTGATAGAGCCGGTGCTCCCGCAGGAGGGGCGGCTGGAAATCCTGGGGTGCGGGAAGCAGGCGGCTGTTTGACACTGGCATGTAGGCGGAGTAGAAAACCCGCTTCAGGTGGTATTTTTCATAAAGGCTCTGACTCAGGGTGAGGATCTGCCTGTCGCTCTCCGGGGTGGCCCCGATGATCATCTGGGTGGACTGCCCCGCCGGGGCAAAGCGAGGGGCATGGCGGCTGACAGCCAGCTCCCGCTTGGCGATCTGGATCCCGTCTCGGATCAGCGCCATCGGCTTCAAAATAGACGCCTTTCCCTTATCAGGGGCCAGCCGGGTCAGGCTGGCCTCACTGGGCAGCTCAATGTTTACCGATAGCCGGTCGGCCAGCAGGCCCAATTCCTGGGTGAGTCTGGGATCTGCCCCAGGGATAGCCTTGGCGTGGATGTACCCCCAGAAGCCGTACTTCTCCCGCAGAAGGCGCAGGGTGCAGATCATCAGTTCTGTGGTCCGGTCAGGACTGCCGATGACAGCGGAGGAGAGAAACAGCCCCTCAATATAATTGCGCCGGTAAAAGCCGATGGTCAGCTCGCACAGCTCCTGGGGGGTAAAGGCGGCCCGCCGGGTGTCATTGGACCGGCGGTTGACGCAGTATTGGCAGTCGTAGACGCAATAGTTGCTCATCAGCACCTTGAGCAGGGTGACGCATCTTCCGTCCGCGGAGAAGGTGTGACAGCACCCGGCGAACAGGGTCGATCCCATCCCGGCGGGCCGGCTGGTGCGATCCAGTCCGCTGGAGGTACAGGCGGCGTCATACTTGGCCGCGTCCGATAAAATCGTCAGTTTGTCCAGCAGCTCCATAGGCCCTCCTCACATAATAGAACTTAAGTTCTATTATAGAGGAATAGACCACCTTTGTCAAGCAAAAACTGCGAAATCCCCCGCCAGACTGTAGTCTGACGGGGGATTACACTCGTTTATGCCCGGTCGTGCCGGGGACTGTCAGCCACTAGATGCACCGCTTCACTGATGGCGGCCACCACATCAGCCCTGGCCTGAAGCTCGCAGTTCTGGAGTTTGACCATCAAACGGCCTTTGTTGGTGGCGACGTAGTGGGGGGGCAGATGGTTCAGCGTGTAGGCGATGACATCGGACTTGCAGGCGTCACAGCAGCAGACCCCGCTGGCCTCCATAATGCTGTCCACATTCATCAAAACGATTTCTTCCATTAGATTGTGATATTCCAGGCTCATACCCTGTCCCCTCCTCAGATGAAGCGGAGCGCACCTTTCCTGCCGCCCGCCTGTGTGTCTCCCCAGCTGGGGAGCGGATCGATCTCTTATTTATATCGGCAGGGATAAACGGAAAGATAAGAGATTACTTCTTGGGCTTGCAGTAGGGGGTATCCTCCAGGGGGAGGGAGGTACGGAATTTTCCATCGTACCGGTAGTAGGCGTGTTGGACCGCCGGGGGGGTGGGGATGGAGGTGATCTCCCCGATGCCAACCGCACCATAGGCCAGATCGGAGTCCTTGTTCTGCTCAATGATGATGGATTGAACCTCCGGGGTCTTGTCAGCCCGGAAGAGGCCTAAGGTGCCGAATTTCGCAGTGGGTTTTCCCGCCTCCATGTGGAAATCCTCGGTCAGGGCGAAGCCCAGGCTCATGACCACGCCGCCCTCAATCTGCCCCTCCACGCTCAGTGGGTTGATGGCCCGACCCACATCATGGGCGGCCACCACCTTTTCTATGGTACCGTCTTCCCGGAGACAGACCACTTGGGTGGCATAGCCATAGGCCACATGGGAGATTGGGTTTGGCTTGTCGGCCCCCAGGGGATCGGTGGCGCCGAAGTACTCGCCCAGGAAGGACTGACCGTTGAGATCCTCCAGAGATTTGCCCCCCTCCAGGGCGGCCTTGATCTGGACGCAGGCCCGGCGGCAGGCCTCGCCGGTGAAGAGGGTCTGGCGGGAACCTGATGTGGTGCCGGCGTCCGGGGCGCGGTTGGTCTCCGCCTGTGGGTAGACAATTTTGTCTTGGGGAAGTTTCAGCGTCTCACAGGCGATCTGGGTGAGGACCGTTCCCAGGCCCTGTCCAATACAGGAGGCACCCGCCCGCAGCCAGAGCCTGCCGTCCTCCACAGTGATGCGGCACCGGCCCCAATCAGGGAGGCCCACGCCGACCCCGGCATTTTTCATGGCACAGGCGATGCCCGCTCTGGGGTGCTGGTCATAGATCTCCTTTACAGCCTCTAAGGTCTCCGCCAGGGCGGTCCCTGGGAAGGTAATCTGCCCGTTGGGGAGGACCTGACCGGGCCGGATGGCATTGCGGTAGCGGATCTCCCAGGGGCTGATCCCCACCTTCTCAGCCAGCAGGTTAAGGGTGCATTCCATGGCAAAGCAGCTTTGAGTCACGCCAAAGCCCCGGAACGCGCCGGCAGGGGGATTGTTGGTGTAGACGGCGGTCCCGTCGATGTCGATGTTCTGATAGTTATAGGGCCCGGCGGCGTGGGTACACAGCCGCTGGAGCACCGGCCCACCCAGACTGGCATAGGCCCCGGTATCAGTAATAACTGCGGCCTTCATGGCGGTGAGAATCCCGTTTTCATCACAGCCCACCGTAAAATCCATCCAGGCGGGATGGCGCTTGGGGTGGATCTGGAAGCTCTCAGACCGGGTGAGCTTGACCTTGACCGGGCGGCGGGTGTGGTAGGCCAGCAGGAGGGCGTGGTGCTGGACGCTCATGTCCTCCTTGCCCCCAAAGCCGCCCCCCACCAGGGCATTGACCACATGGACCTGATCGAGCTGCCAGCCCATCATAGCGGCGCACTCCCGCTGGGTGTCATAGGTGCCCTGATCGCTGGAATAGATCAGGGCCTCCTGCCCGCCCTCGTCCACCATGGCGACCGCACATTCAGGCTCTAAAAAGGCGTGCTCGCTCCAGGGAGTGGTGTAGTGCTGAGAGACGACATACTTGGACTTCTTTAAAGCGGCTTCGGCGTCTCCCCGAATCAGGTGCTCATGGACCAGGACATTGGATTCGCTGTCCTCGTGGACCAGGGGAGCGCCCTCCTTGAGGGCCTCCTGGGGGGAGAACAGGGCGGGCAGCACCTCATACTCCACCTGGATCAGGTCCCTGGCCTGTGCGGCGAGCTCCGGTGTGTCAGCGGCTACCAGCGCTATGGAGTCCCCCAGGTAGTGTGTGAGCCGGCCCACCGGTACCAGGACATCCCAATCCTGCTTGATATGCCCTGTCTTGTATGCTCCGGGGATGTCCGCGGCGGTGAGGACCGCATGGACGCCGGGCAGGGCCTTGGCGGCGCCGGTATCAATGGATAAAATACGGGCGCGGGGGTGTTTGGTCCGCAGCGCGGTGCCGTAGAGCATCCCATCTATGGTAATATCATCGGTGTACCGTCCATAGCCCAGGACCTTCTCCGCCGCGTCAATTCGGTGGGCTGGCTGGCCGATCCCGGTGATGACCGGGGGCTTGACAGGTGTCTCCTCCCGGAAGAGCCTGGCCGCCAGGGAGATAGCCTCGATGATCTTCTTGTAGCCGGTACAGCGGCAGATGTTGTTACGGATGGCAAAGGCGATCTGCTCCCAGGTGGGATCTGGGTTCTGGTCCAGCAGGGCCTTGGCGCACAGGACCATCCCTGGGATACAGAACCCGCACTGCACCGCTCCAGCCTGGCCGAAGGCGTAGACATAGACTTCCTGCTCCCGCTCGGTGAGCCCCTCCACCGTGAGGATCTGCTTGTCTGCAAATTTGGAGACCTTTTGCACACAGGCCTTGACGGGCTTGCCGTCTGCCAAAACCGTACAGGTGCCGCAGGCCCCCTGGCTGCATCCATCCTTGACCGAGGTGAGTCCCATATCCCGCAG
>JAAWBF010000038.1 GCA_022792555.1 Oscillospiraceae bacterium | reverse complement strand
GCCTTCATACGCTCGGAATGATCCAGTATCCGCTTGCGCAGGCGGAGGTTTTCCGGCGTCACCTCCAGCAGCTCATCATCAGCCAGAAATTCCAGGCACTGTTCCAAGCTGAGGGTGCGCGGGGTTGTAAGGCGCAGGGCCTCGTCAGAGCCGGAGGCCCGCATATTGGTAAGCTGCTTCTTTTTGCAGACATTGACCGAGATATCCTCCTGCTTGGGGGTTTCGCCCACAATCATCCCTGCGTAAACTGGCACACCCGCGCCGATGAAGAGGGAACCCCGCTCCTGAGCGTTGAACAGGCCGTAGGTGACAGCCTCTCCAGTCTCAAAGGAGACCAGGCTGCCGCTGGACCGGCGCTGGATATCCCCCTTGACCGGCGCGTAGCACTCGAAGACGGAGGCCATAATGCCCTCCCCCTTGGTGTCGGTGAGGAACTCATTGCGGTAACCAAAGAGACCGCGGGCGGGGACCAAAAATTCCAGCTTCATCCGCTCACCCACCGGAGTCATTTCCACCACATCGCCGCGGCGGGAACCCAGCTTTTCGATGACTGCTCCTACAGCATCGGCAGGGACGTCAGCAACTAGACGCTCAATGGGCTCACACCGCTTGCCGTCGATCTCCTGATAGAGCACGCGGGGCGGGGAGACCTGGAACTCATAGCCTTCCCGGCGCATGGTCTCAATGAGGATAGACAGGGACATCTCTCCCCGCCCGGCCACATGGAAGGCATCGGTAGAGTCGGTCTCGGAGACCCGGAGGGAGACATCCTTTAAGGTCTCCCGGAACAGACGGTCCCGGAGCTGGCGGGAGGTGACATACTTCCCCTCCCGTCCGGCAAAGGGGGAGTCGTTGACCGAGAAAGTCATCTCAATGGTGGGAGCTGAGATCTTGACAAATTCGACAGGCTCCACAACGGCGGGATCGCACAGGGTATCTCCGATGGTGACATCCCCGATGCCGCTCAGGGCGATGATGTTGCCGGCAGTGGCCTCTTGTACCGGGGTCTTGCCCAGGCCGTCGAACTGGTAGAGAGAGACCGCCTTGGCCCTTTGGGCGGGCTGATCGGCCCGGTGGTAGTTACACACCGCGATCTCCTGATTCTGATGAATGGTCCCCCGTTCAATGCGGCCAATTGCGATCCGGCCTACAAATTCGTTATAGTCAATGGAAGACACCAACATCTGGAAAGGAGCCTCCGCGTCGGCCTCCGGGGCTGGGATATAGTTCAAAATGGTATCGAAGAGGGGGACCAAATCGGTGCCTGCCACCTCTGGAGAGTAGGACGCGGTACCGTTGCGGCCCGAACAGAACAGGGTGGGGGAGTCAAACTGCTCCTCTGTGGCGTCCAGATCCAGCAGCAGCTCCAAGACCTTGTCGCACACCTCGTGGATCCGCTGATCGGGCCGGTCAATCTTATTCACCACCACAATCACCCGGTGGCCCAGTTCCAAAGCCTTAGAGAGTACAAAACGGGTCTGGGGCATGGGACCCTCCGCGGCATCTACCAGGAGGATGACGCCATTGACCATTTTCAAAATGCGCTCCACCTCGCCCCCAAAGTCGGCGTGACCTGGCGTGTCCACAATGTTGATTTTGACATCTTTATAGTGTACGGCAGTATTTTTTGCCAGAATTGTAATGCCGCGCTCCCGCTCCAGGTCGTTAGAGTCCATAACCCGGTCTACCGTGGCCTGGTTTTCCCGGTATATGCCCCCCTGCTTGAGCATCTCATCCACCAATGTGGTTTTGCCGTGATCGACATGGGCGATGATGGCAATGTTTCTTAACTGCTGATCCTGCATCTTGCTTCCTCCTAGCATAGAACCCCTGTGATCAGGGCCTAGACCGATCTTAACGGTTCCTCCGGGGTTTTCAAATGGCCGTTGGACCCGGCCAAATATTATACACGCTTCAGCAGAAAAAAGCAATCATTTCGCAGCTGTAATTTCAGAGTGGAAAAGCCGCAAGAATTATGAAAAGCGGCTTCAAATGTTGTGGTATCCTAAGTGAGAGAGGAGGGAAGCCATGAGGGACCACAAGGTTGCGCATATAGCGGCAGTGATCTCCTACATTGAAGCACATCTCAACGAAAAATTGGATTTAGATACGGTTGCAAATGCGATTCATTATTCCAAATACCACCTGCACCGAATGTTCACGGACACGGTTGGTATCACCCTCCACGACTATATCCAGCGCCGGCAGCTAACTGAGGCGGCCAAACTGCTGGTGTTTTCTGAAACGCCCATTCTTGAACTTGCGTTGATCGCCGGCTATGAAAGCCAACAGGCGTTTACTTCCATCTTCAAATCCATGTATAAGCAAACCCCGCTGGAGTACCGGAAAAATAGGGTCTTTTATCCCCTGCAATTGGCGTTTACGTTGAATAAAAATCCGACTCCTCCTGATACGATCATGCAGGAGATCTCTTATGCTGCGCCGGCGGATATTCCCGACTGGATGAATTTTATCGCCCTTGTGATTGACGGCTTTCCCTACCTTGATAAAAGCTCCCATCTGGAACAGGTCAAGCGGCATATTCAGCATCAGCAGGCCCTGATTGTGCGAGATGGCGCTACCATCATTGGTGCCGCTGCATGTTCCTATCAGACTGGGCGCATTGACTTTCTGGCGGTGCATCCGCAATACCGGCATTATGGAATCGCAAAGGCTTTTCTTGACTTTATGATGTGCAATCTATTTATGGGCCGTGAAGTTAGCATCACAACCTTTCGCGCGGGGGACAAAGCCGATACGGGACAGCGGGAGGCATACAAGAGTCTGGGTTTTGCCGAGTCGGAGCTGCTCACTGAATTTGGCTATCCCACCCAGCGGCTTGTTTTACCTCCAAAACAGGAGAAAAGTGACAATGGATGACAATATTTTAGACCAAAAATGGAGCGCAGGGTCACTCCTGCGCTTCGCATTTCCCACCATCGTCATGATGATCTTTATGGGACTATATACCATAGTAGACACAATCTTCGTGGCGCAGCTTGTGAATATGGATGCGCTTTCCTCTATCAACATCGTATGTCCCATTCTCAATATCACGGTGGGGTTAGGGACGATGATTGCAGCCGGCGGAAATGCGATTGTCTCCCGAAAAATGGGGGCAGGTGAAAATCAGGAGGCAAGGGAAGCTTTTACTTTGCTCATACTCACAGGCGCAATAATAGGATTTCTCATTCTTTTAGGTGGGACGACTTGGATTGACAAAATTGTTTATGCTCTTGGGGCCAGCGATCTGCTCTTTCCCTATTGTAAAGACTATCTGTCGGTGTTGCTCCTGTTCATCCCGGCAAACATACTCCAAACACTCTTTTCAAACCTGTTTGTAACAGCGGGAAAACCGGGCCTTGGTTTTGGGCTGTCTGTTCTGGCGGGTGTGGCAAATATCATTTTGGACTACATTTTCATTGTCCCCTGCGGCCTAGGCATCCAGGGGGCCGCTTGGGGGACAGGCTTTGGTTACCTGATCCCTACGGCTGTCGGGCTGGTCTACTTTGCGCGGAGTAAAGGAACATTGTCTTTCACAAGGCCAAAATTGAACTGGGCTGTGATAAGAGAAAGCTGTTTTAACGGCTCCTCTGAAATGGTGGGCCAGCTGGCAACCGCTGTGACAACATTTTTATTCAATCATACCATGATGAATTTGCTGGGGGAAGTTGGCGTTGCGGCAATCACCATTACCATTTACGCTCAATTCCTACTAAACACGCTGTATATTGGCTTTTCCATCGGAATAGCGCCTATCATTGGATTTAACTACGGAAAGAGAAATGAAGTTCAACAAAAACAGGTTTTCTCCATCAGTATGCGGTTTATTGCGGCGGCATCGATATCAATATTTGCGGTTTCCATGTTTGGCGGTCCCTGCATTGTGCGGCTGTTTACAGATGAAACATCGGAAGTCTACCGCATAACGGCGAATGGTTTTACAATCTTTTCATACAGCTTTCTATTCTGCGGCTTGAACAATTTTACCTCCGCAATGTTTACAGCATTGTCAAACGGAAAAGTATCTGCGCTTCTCTCCTTTCTGCGGACATTTGGCCTGCTGGCAGGCGGTATTCTGCTGCTACCCCATATTTGGGGGATAACAGGGGTATGGCTGGCTGTACCAGCTGCGGAAGGAATTATGTTTGTTGTATCTGCGGCCTGTCTTGTCCACCATCGAAAACAGTATTCCTACTATAGCCGTTCTCAGAAATAGCAATAGAGCTTTTCCCTGTCTCCACCCCTCCGGGGGTGGAGACAGTATTAGCAATTTTGAAGATCGCTATAATAAACAGAATGCGAAATAGAATACCCTGTCATTCCAGCGCCAGGGTGGACTCATCCTCCAGCTCCTTGACCAGTGCTTGGTCCTGTTTGGAGGAGAGGTCCAGCTTGGCATACAGGTCGGGGCGGCGCTGGCGGGTGCGCAGGAGGGCCTGTTTTCTGCGCCACAGGGCGATCTGCTTATGGTTGCCTGAGCGGAGGATCGGGGGGACTCTGCGTCCCTGCCACTCCTCAGGGCGGGAGTACTGGGGGTACTCCAGTAGGCCGTCCCAAAAGCTCTCCTCCTGGAAGCAGGACGGGTCAGGCAGGACGCCGGGAACCAGACGGGCCACCGCGTCGGCCACCGCCATGGCGGGCAGCTCTCCCCCTGTGAGCACAAAGTCCCCCAGAGAGATCTCCTCGTCCACATACCCCTCGATAAATCGCTCGTCGATCCCCTCATAGTGGCCGCAGACCAGAATCAGGTGGGAATAGCAGTCCCGCAGACGGCGGGCGTCCGCCTGGGTAAAGGTCTTGCCGCAGGGGGAGAGGTAGATGGTGTGTCCTGGGCCGTAGGTATCGGTGATGTGCTTCCAGCACTGGTAGAGGGGGTCGGCCTGCATCACTGCTCCCCGGCCGCCGCCGTAGGGGTAGTCGTCCACCTGCTTCTGCTTATTTAAGGTATAGTCCCGGATCTGGTGGGCCTCAATGCGGATAAAATCCCGCTCCTGGGCTCGGCCCAGGATAGACTCGTTCATCATGTCCCCTACAGTCTCGTCAAAGAGGGTCATAATGTCAATCTGATACATCGTTCTCCATCCCCTCGATCAGGCGCACAGTAAGATAGCCGCCCTCCACACAGGTCTCCACCAAAAATTCGTCCACAGCGGGAATCATAAAGCTGCCGCGGGGCCCCTTGACCACATAGACTTCGTGGGCGGGGAGCGGGAGGACCTCCTTCAAGGTCCCCAGCACCCGGCCTGTATCCGCCTCCCGGACCTCCAGCCCGATTAAGTCGGCGAGGAAGTGCCGCCCTGGGGGCAGTGTGACCTGGGTGCGGTCAATGCAGACCGTCCGGCCCTTGAGACGCATGGCGGCATTGACATCCTCCACCCCCTCCAGAACGGCCAGTACACTGTTTTTGTGGACCCGCATGGAGCGGACCTTGACGGGTGTGCCGTCCAGGTAGAGGGTATTAAACTGGCAGAGGAACTCCGGGGTATCACACCAGGGGATGATTTTAACCTCCCCCTTGATGCCGTGGGTGTTGACAATCTCTCCCGCCTCTAAAAACTGCTCTTTCATTCTGACCTCCTGATGAAACAGGCTCTGAAAAAAAGACGCCCGTGGGCTGCCACAGGCGTCCTTTTATGCGGTCCCGTCTGCGACAGGACTAGTCTACAATCTCAACTGAGACACGGGTTCCCCGGTGCTGTGCAACCGAGCGCATGAGGGTGCGGATCTCCTTGGCAATACGGCCCTGACGGCCAATGACCTTGCCCATATCTTCGGAGGCGACCCGCAGCTCCAGAACAGTCTCGCTCTCGCCCGCCTGTTCGGTGACAGAGACCGCCTCTGGGTGGTCCACCAGATTTTGGGCAATGTAGAGGAGCAGATCCTTCATGGGGGCCTCCCTTAGATGGCGCCGGCTTTTTTCAGCAAAGCCTTTACCGTCTCGGTGGGCTGGGCGCCGGTCTTGATCCAGGCCTGAGCCCGCTCGGCGTCAACCTTGATCTCGGCGGGGTTGGTGAGGGGATTATAGGTGCCAATCTCCTCGATGAAACGGCCGTCCCGCGGATAACGGGAGTCGGCCACCACGATACGATAGAAAGGAGCTTTCTTAGCGCCCATGCGGCGCAGTCTGATTTTAACCATGGTATTCTTCACCTCCAAAAAAAGGACTTCTATTTGGAAACACGCGGTACTGCGTGTTTACCACTGTTAAAAGGGGAAGCCGGGGAGCTTACCCATCCGGCCTTTTTTGGCCATGCGCTTGAGTTTCCCGCCGGAGAGCTGCTTGGTCATTTGCTGCATCAGGTCAAACTGCTTGAGCAGGCGGTTGATATCCACCACCTGGGTGCCGCTGCCTGCGGCGATGCGCTTTTTCCGGCTGTTATTGAGCAGGGCGGGGTTGTCCCGCTCCTGGGGAGTCATGGAGAGAATGATGGCCTCGGTACGGGCCAGGGCGCCCTCGTCCACTGCGGCCCCCTCCAGGGCCTTGGGGTTGACGCCGGGAATCATCCCGGCTAGGTCGCTGAGGGATCCCATCCCCTTGACCTGGACCAGCTGGTCGTAGAAGTCGGAGAGGGTAAAGCGATTTTTGCGCAGCTTCTGCTCCAGCTCGGCGGCTTTCTGCATATCAAAGTTCTGCTGGGCCTTCTCAATCAGGGAGATCATATCGCCCATTCCCAGGATTCGGGAGGCCATCCGGTCTGGATGGAATACCTCTACCTGGTCCAGCTTCTCCCCCACGCCCACAAACTTGATGGGCTTTCCAGTGACAGCCTTGATAGACAGGGCCGCCCCGCCCCGCGCGTCGCCGTCCAGCTTGGTGAGCATCACGCCGGTGAGATCCAAGGCCTCGTCAAAGGTCTTGGCCGCGTTCACTGCGTCCTGGCCGATCATGGCGTCCACGATGAGCAGAATCTCGTCTGGCTCCACCGCGGCCTTCATCTCCCGGAGCTGATCCATCAGGGCTTCGTCCACATGGAGCCGCCCGGCGGTATCCAGAAAGACCATGTCGTTGCCGTGCTTCTTGGCGTGGGCGATCCCCGCCCTGGCGATGTCGATAGGGTCCCCCTGGCCCATCTGAAAGACAGGGACATCCACCTGGCCGCCCACTACCTCCAGCTGAGTGATGGCTGCAGGCCGGAAGGTATCGCAGGCCACCAGAAGGGGACGCTTGCTGTTGTGCTTTTTCATAAAGCTGGCCAGCTTGGCGGCGTTGGTGGTCTTGCCCGCGCCGTTGAGGCCCACCAGCATGACCACCGTCGGGGGTTTGGGGGAGATGACCAGCTTGGTGCTCTCCCCGCCCATCAGGGCGGTCAGTTCCTCGTTGACGATCTTGAGGATCATCTGGGCGGGGGTCAGGCTCTCCAGGACATCCGCCCCGACAGCCCGCTCGGTGACAGAGGCAATAAACTGCTTGACCACCTTAAAGTTGACGTCCGCCTCTAGCAGGGCCATGCGGATCTCCTTCATGGCCTCCTTGACGTCGTTCTCGGACAGGCGGCCCTTGCCCCGCAACTTTTTAAACGCGTTGGAGAGTTTTTCGGTTAAACCTTCAAATGCCATACTTACTCCTGTTTGAGCTGGGCGAGCACCCCGCGGATGCGCTCACACAGCAGCTCCAGCTCGTCATCCTGGTGCTTTTCCTCGTTGCGCCGGTAGATGCTGTCTACTGCGGCCTCAATCTCTCGGAACTGGGCCTGCATCTTATGAAAGCGGCGGATGATGCCGGTCTTGTCCTCCAGCTCGGTGAGAATCCCCTCCGCCCGGACGATGACATCCCGCACACCCTGGCGGGTAATGCCATAGTTCTCTGAAATCTCAGTCAGAGAGAGGTCCTCGTTATAATACAGGTCATAAAACTCCTTCTGCCGCTCGGTGAGCATATCCCCATAAAAATCATACAGCAGAGCCATACGGTAGGCCTGATTTTTCATGCCGCAGCCTCCTGTTTCGATTTTCTGTAAAGTTTCAGAGCTTTACAACATGACTATCATACTCGATTTTAACCAGTTTGTCAAGCAGTGATTTTTCAGACAAATTCTAGCGCATCTCCTCAAAAGGCTCTGTGAATTGGAACCCCTCCTATGTTCTTTCGTGGGATGAAACCGAGCGGATAGAGATCATAGATGGAGGGGCCGTCCAGGACTCGCCAGAAAATCAGCTCTGTCCAGGAATAAGTCTGTCCTGTATGCGGCGCTGTCCACGACAGGGACATAAACGCCGCAAAAAACATCTTGAAGGCGGCGGTCGTTGAACTGAGAATCCCCAGGCTTTAGTCGTGGGGAGTGTCAATTAGGGGAGTATTTTTACATTGTTTTACTCCCAGTTGAAATATTTTACAGAGATACCGAAACAAATTATTGTAACAGTGCACATAGTAATAACCGAAAGCAATCCGTTTTCAACTGGCAATCCAAGAAATGTCGCTTTCATTAACTGAATACCCTGTGTTAAAGGAAAAATGCTAATAATCCTCTGCATAGCAGAGGGCATGACTTCAAAAGGAAGTGTTGCCCCCGAAAAGATAAGCATAGGGAAATACAAAATACAGGCAATTACACTTGCACTTTTCATGTTTTTTGCAATTCCCCCTACTAACAGACCAATGCTTAATGTTGATACCATAGTTAAAAGCCAACTTCCCAAAAACAAGAGAAAAGAACCCTGTATTTTGATTTTCCAAAACAGTATAGCGACAGGAAACAGTGTAAGAATTGATACAATACAATATATCATGTAAATTGTAAATTCTACGGCAAGTAATTTTGCCGGACTAACAGGAGTAGCTTGAAAACGCTTCAAAATCTTTCGTTCCCGATACTCCGATACTACAAGGGGCAATCCCATAAGCCCACCCGCACAAATGGAAATACAGCAGAGCGCACCAAAAGACTGCTCTATAAAGGTATATGCCGTTCCCTCTGCTGCGGGTTTTGTTCCGTAAATAAAGCCAAGAATAACTAAGACAATAAGTGGCATAATGACAGCAAAAATAATCATATTCATATTTCGGATATTGAGCTTTAACTCATTTTTCAAAAGTGTCACAAATGATTTCATTCGCCAACCTCCTCACCAGAAAGCACAAGATAAGCGTCCTCAAATTTCTCGCACCCGCTTACTTCTTTTGCCTGTTCAACCGTTCCATAAAATACTGCTTTTCCCTGTTTCAAAATACATATCTCGTCACATAGAGTTTCTACCTCGTCCATAAAGTGAGAGGTTAAAAAAATAGTCAATCCTTTATGTTTTAGCTCTGATAGGATTTTCCAAACGTCACGACGGGCTTTTGCGTCCAATCCCGTAGTAAGTTCATCAAGGAATACCAGCTCTGGATTAGGAATTAAGGCAAGCACGATAAATAGCCGTTGACACTCGCCACCGGACAAACTTTTTACTGCATTTCCAGTCTTGTTGCCTATGCCAAATTGTTCGCATAGGCTTTTCCAATCTGTGGGGGCTTCATACAGACAAGCGGTTTCTTCGCATAACTCTGATACCTTAATTTCCGGCTGATAATTGCCCTTTTGAAATTGGACGCCAACTTTTTGGAACAGGCGGCGTCTATCCTTTTGGGGATTGCAATTTAATACGGACACTGTACCGCTGTCGGCAGTTTTCGTGCCTAAGATACATTCTATCGTTGTGCTTTTCCCCGCGCCATTTGCACCAAGAAGCCCGTAAACAGTACCACATTTGACAGACAAATTGATTTTGTCCACTGCAAGCAGATTGTTGTAGGTTTTTGACAATTGCTCTACTTTGATTGCAGCTTGCATAATTAAGACCTCCTTTGTTTTTGTGAAAAAAGAATACCACCAATGTGAACATTGGTGGCAAAGTGTAGGGTTATGAAAATTGGATTTGCATTTCTCGAAGCATTTGTAAGAGAGTATTTGCATTTCTTTCCGCTGATAAAAGAGATACAATTAACCTGTCGCAGACGGAAATAATATCATCTGTCTGTTTTGGTGTATTCAGTGCAACGCGAATATCTGTATCGGGGTTTTTGGATAATTGTTGCAACAGCCGTAAGATTGCTTCTAGAGAATAGTTGGCACATCTTAGTGAACGGATAATTTTTAGAAGCTGTATATCCTCATCGGTATATACACGATACCCATTATCTTTTCGCTTGACGGTAAGCAATCCGTTCATTTCCCAATTTCTTAGCGCGTCCATAGAAATTTCAAGAGCTTCCGATACTTCCTTACGTTTCAGATATTGTGTGCCTTTCCTTTCATCACCCGCCAAAATCGTTTTTACAATCTCAATCGCTTCTTCTGCGTTATTACGCTCCTGTTGGAGTTGCTTCAAGTAATCCTTTGTAAGTGCGATTGCAATATCAAAATCTTTTGTTGCCGCAACGGTAATCATTTGAGCTATTTTCTTTCTTAGCCCATTCTGCAATATCTCAACTTGAAATGCAATCCGCACTAATTTACATTGCATTACATGAAATTCTGTAAAGACACGATAGCCGTTTGACAGACGTTCCGGCTTTGGTATCAATTTCAGTTTTTCATATAAGCGAACAGTATTCGGGTGTATGCCGATAATTGCGGCAACTTCCGCAGTTTTGTATGTAGCCATTGTTTTTCGCCTCCATTCCTCCAAAAGAATACCATAGTCAAAAAGTCTGGTGTTATAGTGTAGGGTTTTATTTTACCATAGATTACAAATTTCGCAAGATTGTAATATTTGATATTGGCATTTCCCACGAAGGGGCAAGGCGCATAAGGAAAATGCGCTCGTTGAGCGCAAGAAAAGACGGTACGGCCCTTGTAATTGGGGCTATACCGCCTAATCTGAAATTATTTCCCTCTAACCGTAAATATTGATTTTCCGGGTTTTTGAGCAATTTTGATATGGGTTAAACAGCCGATTAACGCTTGCTGAACTGCGGAGCGCGACGGGCCGCCTTGAGGCCGTACTTCTTGCGTTCTTTCATGCGCGGATCGCGGGTGAGGAAACCGGCGGCCTTGAGGCCGGCGCGGTACTCAGGGTTGACCAGCAGCAGAGCGCGGGAGATACCATGGCGGATGGCGCCGGCCTGGCCGGTGACGCCGCCGCCGGTAACAGTGGCCACGATGTCCACTTTACCCACGGTGTCGGTAGTCACCAGGGGCTGGCGAACGATAAGCTTCAGGGTGTCAAGGCCGAAATAGGAATCAATGTCTCGGCCATTGATGGTGATGGAACCGGTGCCGTTGGGGAAGAGATGCACCCGTGCCACGGAGGATTTGCGGCGGCCGGTGCCGTAAAGATAAGGCTTCTTGCTCTTATACATCGTTTAGTACCTCCTGCTTAGTTGGCGGCCCAGGGCTCTGGCTTCTGGGCGGTGTGGGGATGCTCGGCGCCGCGGTAGATATGCAGGCGGGTCAAACTATCCTTTGTAATGATGTTGCGGGGCATCATGCCGCGCACAGCCACCTTCATGGCCAGCTCAGGCTTGTCCTGCATCAGCAGACGATACTTGGTCTCCTTGAGTCCGCCAGGGTAGCCGGAGTGGGTGCGGTAAAATTTCTGCTCCAGCTTCTTGCCGGTGAGCACCGCCTTCTCCGCGTTGACAATGACAACACAGTCACCGCAGTCGGCGTGAGGGGTGTACTCAGGCTTCCGCTTGCCCCGCAGCAGCTCGGCGGCCAAGGCAGCGGTTTTGCCCAGGGGCTTGCCCGCAGCGTCCAGGACGTACCACTTGCGGACAATGTTCCCCTTGTTTGCCATAAAAGTGGACATGGTGAAACCTCCAATTTCGATCTCTTGGTATCAGGCGGCCCGCCGCCCAAACGATGGCAATGCTCAAAATGGCCTGTCCGCTCTGACCCCTTGAGGCCAACACCAAACGGACCTTTTGAGGACTGCCATTGCCTGGGCGGCAAAAGCGGTCTAAACAGAACAGGCGCCCCAATCTGGACGATTGGAGCATGTTGCATTATAATACGAAGGAGAGCCGCTGTCAACCTGTTTTCTCATATTTTTCATTTAGAAAGCAGAAAGCTCTATTTTTCTCTCTCTAACGCACGAATGCTTTGATTTCCTCCGTTTCATTTTTTAAATTTGAGTCCCGCTACGGGACGCCTGAACTTGAAAGGAGTCTGCTTTGGATAAGATATTGAGCCACGTCCGCCGCTGTGTGGAGGACTACGAGATGATTCAGCCTGGCGACCGGATCGCTGTTGGGGTGTCTGGGGGCAAGGACTCCCTCACCCTGCTGGCTGCCCTGGCCAGGCTACAGACCTTCTACCCCATCCCCTTTACTGTGGAGGCCTTTACCCTTGATATGGGCCATGTGGATGGGGGAGCGGGTATGGACTTTACCCAGGTAGCCGCCCTATGTGAGCGGCTGGAGGTCCCCTATACCCAGATCCCCTCTGAGATCCACCACATCATCTTTGACCTGCGCAGGGAGAAAAATCCCTGTTCCATGTGTGCAAAAATGCGCCGGGGCGCCCTCCATAACGCGATAGTCCAGCGCGGGATCCGCAAGATCGCCCTGGGGCACCACTACGACGACGCCATTGAGACCTTTTTCCTCTCCCTTTTTTACGAGGGCCGCCTCTCCTGCTTCCAGCCTGTGACCTACCTGGACCGGATGGGCATCTGCCAGATCCGACCTCTGCTCTACTGTGGAGAGGCCCTGATCCGCAGTACCGCAGAGCGGGAGGGGCTTCCTGTGGTCTTTAATCCCTGCCCGGCCGATAAGAATACCAAGCGGGAGGAGATAAAAACGCTGATCAAAACCTTGGACCATCAATATCCCGGCCTGAAGGGCCGGGTATTCGGCGCCATGCGGCGGCTGCCCCTCCCCGCTTGGGAACCTGTGGAGGACCGCCGTCCACCCCTGCCCGATGAGGGCGTGTGAACGGCGGAAAAAAGCAAAACCGGACGCCTGCTCCTGACGTCCGGTTCTGCTTAGGAAAGAGGATACAATGAAATGAAAAGAAACTGTCTCTTGCAAGTATGATGATACATAAGAGTTGTTAAAAAAGGAATCATCAACTGTTACAAGAGTTTTAAATCTTTCATTTTTTATGGACAAACCTTTTCCAGTTGACACTCCCCCCGGCTAAAGCCGGGGGATTCTCGGTTCAGCGACCGCAGCCTGCTTCCCATACCACTTGGTCTTCAATTGCTATCAGGTCATAGTTACGTACAAAGTCGGTGGATAGTTTGTGGAGCATATCGTTGCGCTGGTTCGCAACGTGTTCATGGAGACGGGCCGCCTTGACTCTCGCTTTCTCCCAACGGTTGCTCCCCTTTGATTTTCGGGACAGCTGCCGCTGGAGCTTGGCAAGTTTCTTCTGGCTTTTGGCAAGGCGCTTGTGGTTTGGGTATTCCATACCATCGGAGGTGATGGCAAATGCTTTCAGGCCCATGTCGATGCCAATCATTGCTCCAGTAGTGGGAAGCGTCTCCATCTCCACATCAGTACAGCACAAGGAGACAAAGTATTTCCCGCAGCCATTTTAATTCCTTTTTCAGCACAGTCAAGGCTTTGTCCTGCTGGAACCTTGTAGGCGCTTTCCCGGTCTGCTTATACTGCTCCATTCTCTCAGCCAAGAAGTAGTTGAACACAAACCGGCAGCAGCCAAAAGTCCTCTGTATCTGCTCTTCCTGAGTTATGTTGGGATAGATGCGGAACTTATAGCTGTATTCCATCTCAACACCTCACACATTCTTCTGGTTCTCTATGTACTGTTTGATGACAGACAAGGGTGCACCGCCAACAGTTGAGACAAAGTAGGAATTTGTCCATAGTGATGGAAGTCGAGAACGGAGCCATCCAAACTCCTGCCTCAAAACACGGGAAGTCCGGCCTTTAATCAGCTTTACTGCTTTATGAACACCAAACTGTGGGGCTATCTCCATAAGCAAACTAAATATTATATAACAAATATCTATCTAATGCAACGGCTATTTTCACAGAAAGAAGAGCGCCTTATATCCCCATGCCTAAAGGCAGGGGCTTTACGGCGCATTTGGTAAACGGCGGTTATGTCTTCTTGCACAGATAGGTGCATGCCGTGGCCAACTCGTGGAGGATGAGCTTTCCAGCAGAAAATCCGCTGGCCGCCTGCTGGAGTACCGCCTTGTCCCCGCGGACCCAGAGATTGACGGTACCATGGGCGGCGTGGAGGGCGGCCGCAGTCTGGGCTGCCTGGGCGGCGTCGTGGAAGAAGGGGGCCACAGGACAGCTGCTCCACCCCCACTGGATGTCGCAAATTCCTGCGGTGTGGAGGACCTCCACCGCCTTTGGGATGAGGCTGGCGGCGGACAGAACACTGGCCAGGAGGCTGTCAGGGCCGGCGGCCAGCAGGTTGCCCAGGGCCGTTTGCGCCCCTTCTGCTCCCTGGAGAGAGACACCCAGGGCGTACTTGTCCCCATCCCGAACACCGAATACGCCGTCCTCTCCAGCCGCGAAGGAAGAGGCCGCTCCTTCCGGATCATCCAGAAAGAGCTCCACGGCGGGGAACTGGGCGCCGTCTACCATCCGCTGGGCAAAGCCCACCTGCCCCCGTCCGCCGGTGAGGGCCTCCAGCACCAGCTTGGCGGTCATCCAGCCGCCGGGACAGCGGGAACCGGCGTCCACCAGGGCGCCGTTTTCGTGGATCAGCAGGCTGCATCCGTTGGCGGGGGTGCTTTTTACGATCTCCTGAAAGCGGTCATAGGCAAAGCTGATATAATCCATCTTAATTCCCTCCATTTGTCCCTAAAAAGGCCCGTTCCAGAACCCCATAGTGGAGCGTGCCAATCAAAAAGCTGTGTCCGGTGCGCAGGTTGAAAAAATTGACCTTACAGGGGGCGTCCCAGCGCCGCGGGACATTGCGCCAGAGATAGCCGCATTGGGCAAAGAGGGTTTCAAAGGGGGTGCCATATACGTCCTGATTCTTGCGGAAGGGGAGGATCTCCACCAGACGCTCGATCTCAGCGTCGTCACAGTCCACATAAAGGTCGGTCTCCTGACCGTAGATCAGCCCGTCATTGACCCGGCCATAGGCCAGCATCTCGTCATCCACCACCGCCGGAATGGGGGCATAGCCGCAGGCCTGGACAATGGTCTCCATGGGGAAGCCGTGATCCAGCAGGCTGGGCATACTCTGCTCCACGTTGCGGGCGCACACCTGGGCCGCGCCGGTGAGGGTTCCTGTTCTGGCGGCCAACAGATAGATGTCCTTGGCGTACACCCCGGCGGCCTGGGCGACGGCCTCCAGCAGTTTGTCATCGGGAGGACGGTCGGTCTGGATGGTGGCTACCACCTTCTTTGCATCCGGGTCCCGGTAAGGAACCGGGGCCGCGTAGGGGTCAGCGCCATGGACCGCCCGGATGGGACCGGCCACCGAGCATTTGGCCCCGTCCCAGTCTATATACAAAAAGGAGTCATGGGCCCCAAGCTCAGCGAGGACAGGCCGATCTACATGGACTGCCGCCACCGGAAGGAGTTGGTTTCCTACCTCCATGGTGCGGTAGGTCAGCTCACCCAGACCCCCCAGACCGGCCTCCGTAAAATACTTGGCGGCCAGAAAGCCCCCCTTAGCCCGGATCCCCATATCCAGGACGACCGCGCCGCAGGGGAGGGTGCAGGCGGTGATGCCCAGTGCATCCATGTGTGGAAAAAGCTTCTCCTCCACAATCCGAACTGCTGTTTCGTTGATAGAATAATTCATCGCGGCCTCCTTCATGCGGTCTCCGCCCCACCTTGCGGCGGAGACCGTCTCGTTTGCGTCCCGATCGCTCCCCGGAACAGGCGTCAGCTCTCCCAGCGCAGGAGGATCCGGTGAATATCCCGGTCGGTGTCCGCCCGCCTCATCTCCTCCTCCAGGTTGGAAAAGGACCCAAAGGAGAGGGACAGATCCCCCCACTCCACCTGGCCGCTCCCCAACAGGCGTACCGCCTGGCGAAAGCTCTCCTTGTCGTGGCGGATGGCTCCGGTAAGCACCAGCTCCTTAAAGTGGATCAAATCCAGATCCACAGCGGGCCTGGTCTCATGGGTGGGGGCGTATTGGAGCACTGTGGCACCCACACGGGCGGCAGCCAGGCAATGGTTGATCTCCTCCGAGCCGCCAGCGGTATACACCACCCCGGCGGCGCCATGACCGTTGGTGATCGTCTGGACCGCCTCTACCCAGTTTTGCGCCGCGGGATCTATCACCTGATCCGCGCCCATCCCGGCGGCAAGCAGCCGGCGTTTCTCACTGCGCTGGACCACAATCACCTTGCAGCCCCGCAGCTTGAGCAGCTTTAAAAAGAGCAGCCCCATAAAGCCCGCCCCGACGACCGCCACCGTATCCCCGGCGGCCAGCTCCATCCGGCG
>JAAWBF010000037.1 GCA_022792555.1 Oscillospiraceae bacterium | reverse complement strand
TCACTCATCATAGGCAGGCAGTCCACCAGCTGGGAGAGCAGCTTGACATCAAAGCGTTTGCCCGGCAGGGTGTGCAGATTAAAATCCTCCATCCCCGGCGGGAGGAGCTTTTTTTTGATCTCCCCCAGATAGTAGTCCCGGAGGTAGGCCTCCTCCCCATGGAATACATAGAGACTGCCCAGGGTCCCGGCGGAGAGGTCTTTTTTCAGCTTTTGATAGGCGGCCTGATCGGTCTTTCCCTTTGTCGGCAAGACAAGTACCTCCTTTTCTATCGTATCCCAATCCCTATGGGACGGTAAAGCGGATGGTTCCCATCCAGTCAGTGCGGTAGATCTGACAGCCCACATCCGCCAGGCGGAGCAGGACCTCTGTCCTGGGATGACCGTAGGAATTATAGCCCACCGAGATAGCCGCATAGTCCGGCCGAATGGTATTCAGCAACTGCTGGGAGGTGGAGCTGGCCGAACCGTGGTGGCCTGCCACCAGCAGTTCCACCTTAGGGAGGGCTGTATGGGCGGTGAGGAGGGCTTCAATTTCTGCATCCATATCCCCCGTCACCAGCACGTCAAATTCCCCCGCGGTACATAGGATGGACAGCCCCGCCTCGTTGGTGCTCTCCGTCCCCAGCGGGGCAAAGATTTGCAGGATGGCCTCGCCCAGGACGGCGGTGCAGTCCTCCTCTACGAGCAGGATCCGCGTTCCCTGGGCCGTGGCAGCGGCCAGAATTTCCTGCCGCAGGGCGGTGTCCTCCTCTGGCAGCGCGGCGGGAAGCAGCAAAGTATCCACAGACAGGCGGGAGAGAAGTTGGGGAATCCCGTTACTATGGTCGGCGTGACAGTGGGTGAGCACCAGCAGATCCAGCCGGTTTCCGCCCAGACGCTGTATGGCGTCGGCGGCGACATCTCCGGGGTCACGGTAACCGCTGCCGCCGCAGTCCACCAGTGCAGTCCGCCCGCCGGAGGAGAATAAGACGCTCTCTCCCTGGCCCACATCCAACACCGCAACCGAGAGGGTCCCCCCTCCTGCGGACAACGCGGTGCTGAGGAGGGCGGCACACAGGGTAATCCCGCAGGCGGTCAGCGGGATCACCGGACGGTACAGACTGCGGACAAACCGGCAGGCCAGCGCCACAGCATAGACCAAAATCAGCCAGAGAACCAGACAGGGGCTGTCCAGCGGCAGGGCCGCATAGGGCAGCTTGGCCAGCCCCAGGGCCAGCGCGATGAGACAGCGGGCGGGCAGAGCGGTCAAAAGGGCCAGGGCACGCCCGGCTACTGGCGCGATCAGCCCCAAAAGGGCGGTACCGAGCCCGCCCAAAAAGGACAGGGAGACAGCCCACAAACCCAGCAGATTACTCAAAGGAGCGACAAGAGAGAAGAAACCGAAATAGCAGGCGGTCAGCGGGGTGGTAAAAAGGAGGGCGCCCGCAGTAGTAGAGAGACTGGCCGCGCAGAAGCGGACCAGCCAGCAGCCCAGACGGAGGGCCGGTGTCTTTGGCTTGGCGGGCAGACGGGCGGTCCACCTGGCGTTGAGGGGGCCAGACAGCAGAGAGATCCCAGCCACCGAGGCAAAGGAGAGCTGGAGTCCCACGCTGGCGGCGGCATAGGGATTCCAGAGGAGAAGGAGCATCAACGCGGCGGAGAGGCCGGTGGCGGGGTCGTATTCCCGATTCACCAGGGGCGCCAGAAGGCTTAAGCTCTGGAGCACCGCCGCCCGGACCACCGAGGGGGACCCGCCTGTCATCAGGGCAAACAGCACCATCAGGAGGATGGAGACCAGGGCGGACCGGCGGCGGAAGCGCCCCAGCAGAGTGGCGGCCAGTCCGGCCAAAAAGCCCACATGGAGGCCGGAGACCGCCACGGTGTGGGAGAGCCCGGCGCGCCGGAGGGCGGAGGAGAGAGGCCCGGACAGGCCACTCTGATCGCCGGTGACAAGGGCGGAGATCAGCGGAGCTGTCTGATCGGAAAAGCAGCGGGCGATAGATTCTCTGAGCGAGCGGGCCGCCAGTGCGGGGTAAAAGCGGAGGGGTAGCTTAGACGCCGGGGTGATGGCAGGAGTACCCCGCGCGTTGGCGATGAGGAAGGTCCCACGGGCGTAGCGGGTATAGGTCTCTTCTCCATAGGAGGTGTTGGCCAGCCGCAGACGGGCGGAAAGCGTGACGGTGTCTCCCGGCTGGAGTGCGTCATAGCCCTCCCCGGAGGCATAGAGCTGGAGCTTGAGGACAGGACCGCGCTGTAAGGACAGCTCCGCCGGCAGAGACAGCCCGGAACGGACCTCCTCTGGCCAGCCGGTAACCGTGACTGTGATGGTCTCCTGCCGTCCGTCCAGCTGCCGGGCAGGGCGGACGATATACCAGTCATACCCCGCCGTCCAGAGTAGACCGGCGGCCAGTCCGAACGCGGCCAGAATCACCCGCAGCCGCCAGCTTCCCCGGAGCTTCAGCCCCGCGAGGGCCGCCAGCATACATCCGGCCGCCATGGGAACCGGTATTTCCATGGGCAGCAGATAGACCGAGAGAAAAACAGCCGCCGAAAAGGCAACGGCAAAGGTGCACAGCTTTCGTATCCTGTCCACCCCCTGTCTCAGGCTATCATTCTCCTGTAGTTTAACAGAAATTTTCCTGGGACACAAGGTCAAAGGATTTTGACCGTCCACAATATGAAAAAAGACGACCTGCTCTATATCAGGAGCATCGATCGTCTAAGGCGCAATTAGGAGAAAATTCTGGAGCAGTGGTGTGTTCTTACCTAAGAGAAGGGTGTGGGTATCGCTCTCTTTTCCACTATAGGGCGAAGATTTGCGAAAAGGCCAAATTGCTGCAAAAGAATTTTCCTTAAAATTTGAACATTATCTCATGAGACCGCTTTGCTTTCACAGGTGGAGCGGTCTTTTTTTGCCCAAAAATCCAAAATATAAGGAGCGAAACACACACGGCAGGAATCGAAATCACAAGGGCCAGTGCGGTCAAGGTACGGGAGGTCGAATAGCTGTGGTATCCCTATAACGGTAGGCGGACCGGAACGACGCACTTTTATACAGGGGCAAGTCCTGTATGTGCACTCTGTGAAGCTGAAAGTCCCTGACATCCGAATGTCAGGGGCTTTTCGCACTGCTGTGCAGCCAAATGCTGCTTTACAGCCGTCGGCTGTTTCAAGGGAACGGGCCGGTGAGGACACCGGCCCGTCGTGCTACCTACATTTGCGTGTTCCCCATGTTGGAGGCGGGAGAAACACAGATCAAAACTCTGTGCTTGGGACATCCCCAAAGGCCGCGTTTATACGACAGCAATGCTTGACAGAAGAAGGGGAAAGCGGTAGAATATTTGTACAAAATAGACAAGGAGGGGTATGATGAGACTGACATTTTTCGGCGCGGCGAAGGCGGTCACGGGAAGCTGTCACTGTGTAGAGTGCGGCGGGCGGAAAATTTTAGTAGACTGCGGCCTACAGCAGGGCCGGGATGAGCGGGACAACCGGGAGCTGGACTTCAACCCCGGCTATGTAGACGATGTGGTCGTTACCCACGCGCATATTGACCACTCCGGGCGTATCCCGCTGCTGGTCAAGCAGGGCTTTCGAGGAAATATCTACTGTACCCGCCTGACGGGACAGCTTTTATCCATCATGCTGCGGGACTCGGCCCACATCCAAGAGAGCGATGCCCAGTGGGCCAACCACAAGGGACAGCGGGCGGGCCGCGAGCCGGTGGAGCCCCTGTATACCGTTGCTGACGCGGAGGAGGCCCTCCGTCATGTCGTCACCTGTGAGTACGACACCACCCTCCAGCTGGCCGACGGGGTGAAGATCCGGTTTATAGACGCGGGTCATCTGTTGGGATCGTCCTGCGTGGAGATGTGGCTCACCGAGGAGGGAGAGACCCGAAAAATCGTCTTCTCCGGGGACATCGGCAACCGGAACCAGCCCATCATCCGGGACCCCCAGCCCATCCGGGAGGCCGACTATGTGCTCACCGAGAGTACTTATGGCGACCGCCTCCACGATGTCAACCAAAAGACCGATTACACCCATGAGCTGGCCGCCATCATCGACGAGACCCTGAGCCAGGGGGGCAACGTGATCATCCCCTCCTTCGCGGTGGGCCGCACCCAGGAGCTGCTCTACTTCATCCGGGAGATGAAGGAACAGCGCCTGGTCCAGCACGTTCCCGACTTTAAGGTGGTGGTGGACTCCCCTCTGGCCAGCGAGGCCACCCGGATTTTCTCCGGGGATCTGCGGGGTTATCTGGACGATGCCGCCATCCAGGCCCTTAAAGCGGGGGATCTCTTCCGCTTCCCCGGCCTGAGTATTACGGAGAGCAGTGAGGAGTCCCGCGCACTCAACGAGAGCCGGGAGCCTATTGTCATCATCTCCTCTTCGGGTATGTGTGATGCAGGGCGGGTCCGCCACCACCTCAAGCACAACCTGTGGCGGAGCGAATGCGCCATCGTTTTTGTGGGCTACCAGGCGGAGGGCAGTCTGGGCCGCCGTCTGCTGGACGGAGCCCCCGTGGTCAAGATCTTTGGGGAGGAGATCAGCGTCCAGGCCAAAATCATCCGCTTTAAGGGCCTGTCCTCCCACGCCGACCGGGACGGCCTGCTCCACTGGATCGATACCTTCTCACCCAAGCCCAAGGAGGTCTTTGTGGTTCACGGATCGGAGAGCTCCGCCGAGCACTACGCACAGACCCTGCGGGAACGGGGGTTCTCCGCTCATTCAGCCAATTATGAGGAGGTCTATGACCTGCGGACCGGGCAGATGCTCTCTCCCGGCGTCATCCTGCCTCCCAAACCTCAGAGCGCGACGTTCTCCGGCTCTCCCTCCTACCGCAAGCTGGAGGAGGCGGGCCGCCGTCTGTTGGAGGTTATTGCCCACAACAAGGGGGGCGCCAACAAGGACTTGGGCAAGTTCACCACCCAGATCAATGCCCTCATCGAGAAGTGGGAGCGGTAGTCTATGTCACTTCCGCCGCTGCATGTTATCGCCCATATCCACAGCGACTTTCCCACCAAATTCGGCGTCCCACGTCAGAGCGGACTGGTGGACAGTCTGCGCGCCGCCATCGTTTTTACCCCGGAATACCGCAATCCGGATGCCCTGCGGGGCTTGGAGGGGTTTTCCCACCTGTGGCTGATCTGGCAGTTTCACCAGGCGGTGCGTCCTAACTGGTCTCCCACGGTGCGCCCGCCTCGGCTGGGGGGTAATGAGCGGATGGGGGTCTTTGCCACCCGGTCTCCTTTCCGGCCCAATGCCCTGGGGCTGTCGGCGGTGCGTCTGGCGGCCATGGAGGACCGCCCCGGCCTGGGCCGGGTGCTGATCGTAGCCGGAGCTGACCTGATGGACGGCACCCCTATCTTGGATATCAAACCCTATCTGCCCTATGCCGACTGCATCCCAGAGGCCGCCGGCGGCTTCGCAGGTTCGGACAGTGGAAAAACGCTTGAGGTGGACATACCGCCCTATTGGCTGGCCCAGGTGCCGGAGGAGAAACGGGCCGCCCTCACCGGTGTTCTGGCCCGCGACCCCAGACCCCCCTACCAAAATGATCCGGAGCGGGTCTACGGGATGGCGTTTGCTGGCTTGGAGGTAAAATTCACGGTCAGCGGCGAGACCCTGACGGTGTGCGAGATCCAACTTTACTGATGTCATTACCTCCACCCCTCCGGGGGTGGAGGTAAACTAGTACTCCACCGAGTCAGAAACTTGCAATTGCCTTTTGGCAGGCTTTCCGCATGACTGCGTTGTCATCCTTGATGGGCGTCAGCCCACCAGCGTCCTCCGCCTTGTCCTGCAAAAAGCCTGCGCCAAATTCATCTTGCAATTCCTAACTTGGTGGAGTACTAGCTTGTCTTGAAACTTGTGTCCCCTCTCCCGTATGTTCCGAGATCTCCCATCCGATCAACATCGCTCTTCAAGACAATGGCTAACAGCGTCGATAAAACTCTAGCCAGCACGGTACTCCACCAGATCATGACCTGTCCGCCGAACAAAGGCGGCAGGATAAACATGAGCGCCAGCATCAGCAGCGGTTCAATGAACGTCAGGATATAGGAAAACCCGCGTTTTTCTGTGGCATAAAAGCTTGCAGTTGTAATACGGAGAATTGCAACAAAAGGGATAGAGACCAAAAAGATAGGCATGATATTTTCAATTTCTGTATTTACGAACGTTGACGCGCCAAATAATACGCCAAGGCTCCCTCTTGTCAAATACAGTATGATGCAGCCGATGAGAGACAGGAACATTGCAAATCCATAGGCCAATTTTCTGGCCTGCTTCAGCTTATCAAAATTCTTTTCTCCATAATACTGACTGAGTAAGGGCTGGCTTCCGTCCCCTACTCCTTGCAGGATCAAATAGATGATACAAATCGCATATGCAATACAAGCATAGGCAGCCACCGCAGGCTCTCCTCCATACAACATGGAGATGCGGTTGATAATAATCAGAGAGATATTAGGAGACATCGCAAGTCCAAAGGGCGCGATCCCAAGCTTAAGAATTGATGCGGATACCCTTCCAAGCTTTGAAAATGGAATATTCAGCGTAAATTGCCTGTTGTGTATTAAATATACAAGTGCGATCAGCATGGTGAAGCCCTGTCCGATCACCGTAGCCCACGCCGCGCCCGCAGTGCCTTGATCCAGCACCCATACAAACAGGTAATCGAGTATCATATTGGTTACAAAACCCGCAATCATAGCAGCCATTGCATAGAATGAACCGCCATGATTTCGGATAAAGGGAACTAACCCTGTTCCAATCACTTGCAAAGCAGCGCCTAACGCAATCACCGCAATATAGGTTTCTCCTAATGCGAGTAGTTCACCCCCTGCGCCCAACAGTCTTAAAAGCGTGCTGTTCAACAGGGAAACAGAAAGCGTCAAAAGGACGCTTGAGAGAATCAGTACCCACAAGGCGCCGGCTGTAAATTCTCGTGCTTGTGCTTCTTTTTTCTCCGCCTTGTAAATGGAATAATAAATTGCGCCGCCCATTCCGATTCCTGTACCGAGTGCCTGAATCACCGCAACAATGGGGTAAGCAATATTAACGGCTGACAGCCCCAGATCACCGATGCTGTTTCCGATAAAAAACCCGTCTACAATTGCGTAAACACCCGATAGGGCAAAAGACAATACAGATGGGATAACATACTGAAAAAACGTTTTGAAATCATGAGTTTGGTTCATCATCCCTTTTTCCTCCGGATTTGTTGAAAAGTTCCACAAATAGAGCCATACTTTCGTTTAACTGTTCCATGCGTGCTGTGCCCAATTCCTCTATTGCAAACAGCTCCGCTTTCCGCAACTCAGAAATAATCATATCAGCGTATTCTTTTCCTGCCGCTGTAAACCGAATTATCTTATTTCTTTTGTCTTCCGGCATGGGGAGTAATTCGACGAATCCCTTACCTATAAAATCCTTTAAAACCATATTGATTGTTTGTTTTGGGATCAGCCACCTTTGGCTGATTTTTTTTTGTGTGCAATCGTCCCTTCCGTCGTGAATTGCACACAATATCCATAGGCTGTTGACAGACAGAGCATGTGCTTTTGCCCACGCCTCATATGCGTAGTTGCACTCATGCCATACTGTATAGTATTTGTTTAACTGCTCCATGAAAACGGTACTGCTTATCATCGTAGATCTCCTTCACTATAATAGTACAATTCTGTACTATTATTAGTATAGTCCATAGCTGTACTATTTGTCAAGATAAATTGTTTGTACTATGAAAGAAACGGCATAGCCCATAAGCTGTGCCGTTTCCAGAGATGATTTTAACGGGAACAAGGATCTGCTGCGTTAAAAATGATCGGGATCCACCTAGGATTCCTGTGCCTTTTGCCATGCACCTCCTCATCCCTGGCAAAAAATACAGCAATTTCTCTATTTTCAAACAAGGTCTAAACCGTGAGGAGGAAATTTTTTACTCCTGTATATCGCCATTTGCAGCAGTAGCCTCTGGAATTTGACTGTAGTCCCACTGATGGTCGGTTTTGGCCATCCTGTCGCTGGTGACGTTGAAGTAGCGCCAAGCTTCCGGGGGACTTCCCTTGTCCCAGGTGGCGTCTGTACAATACCACGTGTCATCCAATCGGACCATGTTCCAGGCATGGTCCTCCCGGCTGTTAAAGGTGGCGCCCACAACGGTGATACACTCCACACCGGCCATGTCCATGAGGAGCTGGAAGGTGGTGGCGAAGCCCAGGCAGACCCCCTTGCCGTTGTGGAGGGGACCGTAAGGGTTAAAGGAGTTGGGGTCTAATTCCGCCAGGGGGTCGTAGTGGTCATAGTCATAGACGACATGATCGGTCAGCCACTGGTAGATGGCCCGCTCTTTCTCGTAATCGGTCATGCCAGCGTGCACGATCTCATCCAATACCTGGGCGGCGAGACTCAGGATGCTCTGGTCCAGCTCGGAGAGGGCGGAGGGGTCTCCGCCGGCCCAGGCGGACAGAATGGCAGTGGTGTCATAGAGGGTCATGTCGTCCAGATTGGGCTGGCGGTAGGCACGGCGTCCAGGATAGGTGACAACGGGGACATCTGTATTGGCGGGCGCAGGTGTGGGTACAGCGGAGCTGACTGGATGTATACGCGCTTCCGGTGTGGGAGCTGCGGAAACAGCAGGAGCGGGAGATCCAGTGGGTGGAACAACAGATCCATCCAGACAGCGGGAAAACGCCGTCTGGGCGGCCTCTGGATCCTCACAGATCAGCAGAGCGAGATAGCGGCCATGCCGGACGGCGGCAGACTGGGCCACTAGGGCGGCCTGCTCCGGGGCGTAGCCGGTAAAATCCCCCTCCCGTGCGGTGAGGTACTCCTCCAGCCCCCCCAGGGCCTCCTGGACATTGTCCTCGTCTTCCAGGATAATGACAGCGATCTCAGTGGCGCTGACTCCGCCGGCCCGGTAGATGGCGCAGTCCTCCCAGGTCCCCTCCGGCAGACCGTAAAGCGCGGTGAGATAGAGGGTCTGATCCTCCCCCTCCAGCTTTTCCAGAGCATCGGGAGAGAGGGCACAGGACTCCAATACCACCTGGGCCAGCGCGTCAGCAGACCAGACTGCCCCAGTATCTGCCGGATCGCCGGGGGCACAGCTCCCCAGTAGAAGGAGCAGTATTAAGGCCAGCGGCAGAATGCTTTTTGTGCGCATAGATGTACCTCCTTATGCGTCAAGGTTCTGATGCTATCATCATAATGGATCTGGGCTCCCCCTTCAACCCTCCAATTTGGGGAAACATCTGTGTGAGTGTCCCAAGCACAGAGTTTTTATTGAGACAATTTGATTAAAATTTCTGCTTTCACAAAAAACAACCTTCCTGTGCCGCTTTTGGGGGGCGGTATAGGGAGGTTATATGAAAGGTATGCTTTGACACTCCCCACGGCTTTAGCCGTGGGGAGTGTCAATTTGTCAGAAAACCGACAGAAAATCGTAAGGATTCTCCCCTTGTATTTCCAAGGAGGGGCGCATATACTAACTGTACTAATACTTTTGGTACAGTTCCGGCAGGAGAATCTAGCGGCCGGGGCTGCGAAAGGGGACCGCTATGTTAAGTCTCAATTACCGGGAGGCCCGCCCCATCTATGAGCAGGTGCGGGATGGACTCAGGCATCTGGTGGTTACAGGTGCGTTACAGGCGGGGGATAAGCTGCCCTCAGTGCGGACCCTGGCGGCCTCGCTGGCCATCAATCCCAACACCATCCAGCGGGCCTATGAAGCACTGGAGACCGAGGGATATCTCTACACCGTGGCAGGCAAGGGCTCCTTTGCCGCACCCCAGACCGATGTGAACCAGGAACGGCGGGGGACTCTGCTCCAGCAGTTCGATCAAGCGGCAGCGGAGTTGCTTTTCCTGGGCATGACAGCCTCAGAGCTGGCCCAGCGGATCCAGCAGGCCGGACAGCCCGCCGGGAAGACGCCGGCCTGGCGCGAGGTACAGGAGGAGAGAGCATGATTACTGCGGCCAATGTGGTAAAGACCTTTGACGGCTTCCGGGCGCTGGACGGACTGACCATGGAGGTCCCAGACGGCGCCATTTACGGCCTGGTGGGCCCGAATGGCGCGGGGAAGTCCACCATCCTGCGGCACATCACTGGCGTGTTTTGCCAGGACGAGGGGCAGGTCCTGCTGGACGGTGTGCCCATCTACGAGAATCCGGTGGCAAAGGCCCGGATTGCCAGCATCCCCGATGAGTTGTATTACTTTCTCTCAGACAGCACCAGGGATATGATGCGGTTTTACAAGGGGTTTTACCCCCACTTTGATATGGCCAGATACAAGGCCCTCAAGGAAGTTTTCTCCACAGTAGATGAAAAGCAGCCCATTCGCCGCCTGTCTAAGGGGATGCAGAAGCAGTCGGCCTTCTGGCTGGCGCTTTGCTGCCGGCCCGACATTCTGGTGCTGGATGAGCCGGTGGACGGCCTAGACCCGGTGATGCGCCGCCAGGTATGGTCCCTGCTCATGGGAGACGTGGCCGAGCACGGCACCACGGTTTTGGTCTCCTCCCACAACCTGCGGGAGCTGGAGGACGTGTGCGATCATGTAGGAATTTTGTCCCGCGGGCGGGTGCTGATAGAGCGTTCCCTGTCCGATTTGCAGGAGAACGTGGTCAAGATGCAAATTGTCTTCCAAGAGCGGGAGGTCCCCAAGCTGCCGGAGGATATGGAGGTTCTCAACATCTCCCAGGTGGGCCGGATTCACACTCTGATTGTCCGGGGCAACGCCACCGATGTGACCAACCGCCTGGCGGTCTATGCCCCCATTTTGATGGAGGCCCTGCCCCTGACTCTGGAGGAGATCTTTATTTATGAGCTTGGAGGTGAGGACTATGCGGTCCGCGATATCGTCCTTTAAAGGAGCCTGGTTCTACCCCACGCTCTACCGCAAAAACTTGCTGCGCTTCTGGCCTCTGTGGGCCCTCTACGGGCTGTACTGGCTGTTCCTGTTTCCCATCGGTCTGCTGACCACCCGTCCCGTCGGAGACGCCCGGTGGTACTTTGTCAGCCAGCGTATCCCCTCCGCAACGGCGGCCACTTCGCTGTTCATGGCGGCAGGACTTGGGATTCTGGCCGCTATGGCGGTCTTTTCCTACCTCTACCAGGGCCGAAGCGTCAATCTCCTCCACGCCCTGCCCGTCCGGCGGGAGGGACTCTTTCTCACCAATTACCTGTCCGGCCTGACCTTCTTCGCCCTGCCCCTGGCGGTGGTCTTCGTCCTCACGCTGCTCATCGAGCTGCTGATGGGAGTGGTGTACTTCCCCGCCCTGTTCACCTGGCTGGTGGTCAATCTGATGGCCGCCCTCTTCTTCTACTCCTTCGCCGTCTTCTGCGCCATGTTCACCGGCCATATTCTGGCCCTGCCCGTCTTTTATGGGATTCTCAACTGGCTGGTGCTGGGCCTGTGCGGCCTGATTGAGTCCATTTTGGGGCAGTTTGTCTATGGCTTCGCGGGAATTGAGGGACTGCACACCCTGGCCAGCTGGCTGACCCCCTTTTACCATATGTATCAGCACCTGGGGACTTCCTATGTGGAGTCCACAGACGCCTACTGCGTCATCGGCCTGCTCCCCCTCTTCCTCTACGCCATTGTCGGCCTGGTCCTGGCCGGGCTTGCCCTGGCGATATACAACCAGCGGCAGCTGGAGTGCGCCGGGGATGTGGTCTCGGTGGCCTGGGTGCGCCCTGTCTTCAAGTACGGCGTGGCCCTGTGCGCCGCCCTGGCCCTGGGACAGTTTCTATACTATATTTTCTTCCAAGGGACCAGCCTGGAGGGCCCGTGGTTTCTGCTGCTCAATATGATTCTGGGCGGGGCGGTCGGCTACTTTGTGGCTAAAATGTTCCTGGCAAAGAGCTTTCGGGTGTTTCATGAGGGGTGGAAGGGCCTGGGGGTGTTCTCTCTGGCGCTGGTGGCCGCATCCTGCTGCATGGTCTTTGACGTCACCGGCTTTGAACAGCGGGTCCCCGACGTCAAACAGGTGGAGATGGTCTGCATGGATGCCATCCACAGCTATCCCACGGACAGCATGGCCTGGGGCAGCGACTATGTGCTGGCCGACCCGGAGGAGATCGCCCTCATCACCCAGCTCCACAGCACCATTGTCTCGGAATACAGCGACAGGGGAAGAATGGACGAAGGGTACTACAGCAGTTACGAAACCGAGCCGTGGAGCAATCTGGACATTGAGGTTGCCAAAACCGTCCGGGTCCAGCTGGAGTACACCCTGGTGAACGGCAAAAAGATGTACCGGAGTTATACTGTCCCCATCAGTCAGGAGCTGATGGACGACCCCAGAGCCTCCGCCGGTCAGATCTCGGCCATCCTAAACAACCGAAAGCTCGCCGCAGAACATTACTTTGCGGAGATTAACAGAGAAGAGGCGGAAAGCCGTCTGGTGGATGTGAGTCTGTCCATCCCGGACAGAGAGGGAGAGGGCTACCGGTATCTGGATATGGACGAGG
>JAAWBF010000036.1 GCA_022792555.1 Oscillospiraceae bacterium | reverse complement strand
TCTCTGAGGAAACAGAACCCATTCGTGTCAGAATACGCGGTTATAACGATCATGAAAAGAAAGCAGTTTATATGGAGGGTACCATTTCTCCCCTGCCAAAGCAGGTGTGGCAGGTAGAGGATTTGATCGTTGCGAGAGTTGGAAATGACCGCGCGTTTTTCCGCCTGGACACGAATATTGATGCAACTGTTACCACATTTGGCGGTATTGGTGCCGGAGAAAAGCCCTGTAAGCTGCTGAATATCAGTGTAGGTGGAGCTCGAATTAGTTCCATCGATCATTTCCATGAAGGAGATAAATTTTTATTGAAGGTAAAGCTGCTTGAGGACAGAGATACTTCCGCTATTTTTTGTGAAGTATTGCGTGTTATCGAAAATGGAACGTCTAAATTTGAATATGGCTGCCGTTTTTTAGAGTTGAATGAGTCAGATCAAGAGAGGATTACGCAAAATATCTTTGCAGTTCAGCGCCAAAAGAGAGGCTCCAGCCTCGGTTAATGGAATCCAGAGAAACGAGGTAGACCATGGATGAGACGCATTTTAATGCTTGCAACTGGAGGAACTATCGCATCTAAGGACTGTGGACACGGACTAAGTCCTACTCTGACCTCAGAGGAACTGCTGCGCCATGTGCCCGGTATTGGTTCGTTTTGTACGGTCGATACCCTTCAATTGATGAATTTAGACAGCACCAATATTGGACCCACACACTGGCTAGAGATCAGCGCCGCAATTGAGGCGCAATACGACAAGTATGACGGCTTTGTTATTACCCATGGTACTGATACTATGGCCTATACCTCAGCTGCACTCTCCTACTTAATTCAAAACTCGCCCAAACCAATAGTCATTACCGGTGCTCAAAAATCTATCGCGATGGATGAGACCGATGCCCGGCGCAACCTATACAGCAGCTTTCTCTACGCCGCCGATTCTGATTCCCACGATGTTAGTCTTGTCTTTGATGGAAAGGTAATCCTTGGTACACGGGCACGAAAGGAACGTACCAAGAGCTATAACGCCTTCTCTAGTGTTGACTATCCTGAGATTGGAATGATTCGGGATGGAAAGCTGATCCGCTATCTGGGTGTCAAACAGTATATCTATGGCGCACAGCCACAATTTTATCACCAATTAGAGCCAGATATTTTACTCCTCACACTGATCCCAGGCATGGGAGCACAGGCTCTACGGCAATTAAAGGAACACTACCGGGCTGTGATCTGCCAATCCTTTGGTGTAGGCGGTTTACCGGGTGGCGGAGAAAGTGAGTTTTCCCATGCGGTTGGAGAGTGGCTGGACAGTGGAAAGACCTTTGTCATTATGACACAGGTCCCCTATGAGGGGAGCGATATGTCAGTTTATCAGGTTGGACAGCAGGTAAAGGAACGCTACCAGGTAATTGAGGCCTACAACATGACGATGGAGGCTGTTGTCACCAAACTTATGTGGGTCTTGGGACAGACCAGTGAGCCTGAGGAGATTCAACGGATGTTTTACCAGCCGGTGCAGTGTGATTTAATCCGCTGACGGTAAAAAGACAGACTTGTTTCAAAATAAAAGCGGAGGTTTTTGATTGAGAAAAGTAATTCTATTTATCGCAATAAGCTTGGATGGGTTTATTGCGGATCAAAACGGAAAGGTTGACTGGCTGAACGGACAAAGCGACCACGAAGAGACGCTTGATAGCTGTTCCGCTTTTATGGAGACGGTTGATACCGTTATCATGGGATGGAACACATACCATCAAATTATAACAGAATTATCCCCTGATCAATGGATTTATCAGAACATGACAAGTTATGTCATTACACATAGGGAATTGCCTTCAACAGATACCATTCGTTTTACACAGTCCGATCCGTGCAATGTAGTTAGAACACAAAAGCGCAAAACTGGGAAGGGGATATGGATCTGTGGCGGCGGAACGATTATTCAGCCCTTAATTCGGAATGGATTGATTGACGAATATTATATTTCTGTCATTCCTACAATTTTAGGAGCTGGTATCCGGCTCTTTGAGGAAAACAATACGGAGATAAAATTAAAACTATCACGGACTCAGTCTTATAATGGAATCACGGAACTGGTTTATACGCCCAGATAATATCTGTTGGCCCATAGTATCATGGTAAAAGGAATAACCCCTAGAATCTAAAGGGAAAAAGCTGGCCCGGTATCAAGGGCACTCTGGAAACTGTAAAAGGCAGAAAAAGCGAGGACCCTCAAGCCCCGGCTCCCGCAGACTGTCCAGGAAGCCCTGACGGTCCTCCGACTTGAGGAAGGACCCGACTCCGGGCAAACAGCTTCGACGCCTTGGAGGCGGTCTGCCGTCTTTGTGTGGGGGTCCCGCTGGCGGCGTACTCCAGGCAAAACCGCTCCTGGCGGGCGTTCATGGCGTCACCTCCCTACACGCATGAAGGGAGGCAGTTCTCCACCGCTCCCTCCTGGGAAGAACAGGGCCTACACTCGGAAGAATGTATATATCTAACCTCATGAAGGCCCACAAGAGCTTTGGGAAGACTACCAGCATTGGGACCTTCGAGAAGAAGCTGCTGAGGGGCGATGTATTTGCCAATGTGGAGGCCATAGAGCGGCCGGGGTTGGAAGAGAGATGTACCGGCTGGTCAGAAGCGGAAAGAGCGGCGTTGTATTGACCAGTATGACGGATGGGGACGAGAGCCGGGACAGCACCATCGAAGAGTGGGCCCTGCTGCTGTCTAAGTGGCGCTGGACTGAGCTTTACTATGTGTCTGTCCAACTCAGCTATCCGGGCATCCATGCCGGCCAGGGAATCGGTTAGCTTTTTCCGCTCTAGGATGAATCTTTCTCAGGCATCCCAGACTCGTTGTCATAGATAGGCCGTCATCAGCTTCTTCATACAAACTCCTTTGACCTATCCAATGAGGACTTCATAGTGAAGGCCGGCTTCTTCATCATCAGTCAGTAGCTGACAGACCGCCGCTTCGTCAATTACAAGACGTTCATCCAAAAACGGGATTGAGCACTGATTTATCTACAAGCAGCCGGAGATGTGAAAAAGGCCGGAAGCCCCTCTATTCAAGGGCTTCCGGATTCTTCTTTTCCGGTTCATCAATTATGTTTCCCACGAACATGGCATCACCAAAGGAAAAGAATCGGTATTTCTGTGCAACAGCCTCTTGGTAGGCGTTCAGGACATGCTCTCGGCCTGCCAGAGCGGAGACCAGCATAATTAGAGTCGATTGGGGCAGATGGAAATTGGTAATGAGTGTATCTAAGACCTTAAAGCGGTAGCCCGGGTAGATGAAAATGTTGGTCCAGCCGGAGGCGGCCTGCAAGGTACCATCTGAGGCGGCCCAGCTCTCCAAGGTTCGACAGGAGGTCGTTCCCACACAGATCACGCGGCCTCCATTCGCTTTGGTTTCATTGATGATCTGAGCGGTTTCTGGAGTAATGGTGCAGAATTCGCTGTGCATCTCATGTTGGCTGATATCCTCCTCTTTGACAGGCCGAAAGGTTCCAAGACCAACATGCAGGGTGACATAGGCCAGACGGACACCCATCGCCTGGAGTTGTTCCAAGAGCGCCTGAGTAAAATGCAGGCCGGCAGTTGGGGCGGCAGCAGATCCCATTTCCTTAGAGTAGACCGTTTGATAACGGTCTGGGTTGTCGAGCTCCATCTTGATGTAAGGCGGCAGCGGCATTTTGCCCAGCCGATCCAACAGCTCCAAAAAGATACCTTGGTATTCAAACCGGACTTTACGGCTTCCCCCCTCCCCTACTGCTACAATTTGGGCGGTAAGGGCGCCGTCTCCGAAGGAAATTCTGGCCCCTGGTTTTAGCTTCTTACCTGGACGGACTAGACATTCCCAAATATTGTCCCCCTGATCGGTCAATAGCAAGACCTCCGCTGCCCCGCCGCCAGGCTCACGATGGCCTAAAAGACGGGCAGGAAGGACTCTAGAGTCGTTGAGCACCAGACAGTCTCCTGGCCGGAGCAGTTTTGGCAGGTCATAAAAGTACATGTGCTGTATCGCCCCACTCTTCCGGTCCAATACCAGCAGACGGGAACTGTCCCGCTTTGCCAGTGGGGTCTGCGCAATCAGTTCCTCTGGCAATTCAAAATCAAAATCAGATGTTTTCAACAGATTACCTCACTTCAATTCCTGTGTAGTAAAAGCGCAAAATCTCATCATAACGGAATCCCTGCTTGGCCATGGCATGGGCGCCCCACTGGCTCATTCCCACCAGATGCCCCCAGCCGGAGCCGCTGATGGTAAAATGAGTTCCATCTGATGGCACAGACGGGGGGGTACTTTGGGGTACGGGGGTCAGCGCCACAGTTCCGGCGCTTGTGATGATATAGGGTGAACCGTTCACGGGAGCGATCCCGCCAGTCCCGTCAATGGCATATGCTCCGTTCATACTGGATAGGGTTCCCCCTCCGGCGAGCGTATAGCCCCCACTGGCAGTAATATTACCTCCGGATCCGTTAATGGTGTAGCGCTGGGAACGTAGGCCGAAAAAGGTTCTGGCCTTCTCTTTGGAAAAGGCCCATCTTTTTCCTGCGGCATCGGTGATGGTGACGGTGAGGACATTTCCGGTGGCTGTTGTCTCTGTCACCCGGAAATCAACTATCTCGGCACACTGCATTCCGTTGGAGCGCAGCAGTTTTGCCAGGTCATCCTTGGTATATGTCTTGCTCCAATAGTAGTTTCCAATCTGATCGGCAACCGAGGCCTCGTAGGGGTCGGCCACCCCCTTTAAATAGGGAACACTGCCCCCCCACACATTGACCGAGGACTCTGTTGCCCCACCGTCAGAGGAAAAATAGACAGCCTCTGCCAGTGATCCTTGATACCACAGGCACTGGCCCCTAGTCTCCTCTACTGCGCGGTCTGAATTAGCTCCTGCACTGTTTCGGCCTCCGTATACTTGGCAGTGCGTAGCGTTGCATAGATCAAAGCCCTGACTGCGGTGTTTTCCACTGTTGAGCTGAATTTTGGCATAAGTACGGGCGCAGACCGCTTGAGCTTTGAGCGCCTCCAAGGGCCAGGAGTTGGACATCTCCTTTGGAACCACGCCCTTGATGTAATCCTCCAGAGAGAGAACATTGCTCACAACAAGATTCCCGCCGTTGAACCGCTGGTACTGAAAGGCCCCATAGTATTGGGTGTTCTTCATCCAGGTGACAGCCTTTTCACTGCTGGACAGGCCAGGAGAGACGGTCAAGGCACCCGAACTGCCATCAAATTGGAACAATATCTCATTAGTCCCCGTTTTGGAAACTGTGACGGCGTTTCCACCTGCTGTCACCGCTGTTCCGCCCAGACTGGCAGCAGCTGTTTGCGCCTCGGCCTGAGAGGAATAACTCCCAATCCGTACATAGTACCCCCCATTTGTCCAGACAGGAAACCCACCCACAGCCTGGGCCGCCGCTGCTGCCTGGGCAAAGGTACTGTAGGGGGCGGTAAGTTGGACATGACGGCCTCCTAAGCTCATGGTGATAGCCTCTTGAGTAGTTTCTCCCAGAGAGATAAAGTTCCGGTTGCTGTCCAGATAGCCGAACCGATATCCCGTTCCTTCACTGTTTTGAAGGTTGGCAGAGGGAAGCGCATTCCCCTCATAGTAGAGTCCTACCAGGATAGTCTGCTCCCCTGCCGCCTGCGCAGCAGGAGCTGGCAAGAGGATCAACACCGCCGCGAGAATGGGCATCACAAAATGCCGAAAACACCGCATTTTCTTCCAATTCATTTGTACGTCCTCACCTTCCGCTTATATTGACACAACTGGTCCCGCTGTGGTACTATGGCTAAAATCGTAGTTTCTGGGCGGGCCGGTACCTGCTTCAATTGGCAGTACCGACATTATAGTACAAAAACTGTCGACCTGTAAACCCAGTTTTCTTTTCCTGATATGTTCTCAACGACAGACCATTTGGAATAGGATAAGTCAGCGCACCGAAAAAAAGATGGTTTTCACTCCTACGGAGCGGGAAGCCAGGTGGAACTTTTATGCGTTGGCCATTTTTCAGATAAGAACAATGGAGGTCATTGCGTTATGAAGCAGTATAAAGTAGGCGTAGTGGGTGGGACCGGCATGGTTGGCCAGCGGTTTGTCACCCTGATGGCCCAACACCCATGGTTCCAGCTCACCGTCATCGCGGCCAGCGCCCGTTCCGCCGGGAAGACCTATGAGGAGGCAGTGGGCAGCCGCTGGCACATGGAAGTCCCCATGCCAGAGGAGGCCAAAAAGCTGGTGGTCATGGATGCCCAGGCCGATGTGGCGGCCATTGCGGCCCAGGTGGACTTTGTCTTCTCCGCTGTGGATATGAAGAAGGAGGAGATCGCCGTCCTGGAGGAGGCCTATGCCCGCTGTGAGTGTCCGGTGGTCTCCAACAACTCCGCCCACCGCTGGACCCCGGATGTCCCCATGGTGGTCCCAGAGCTGAATCCAGAGCATCTGGAGGTTATCCCCGCCCAGCGCGAACGCCTTGGAACCCAGCGGGGCTTTATCGCAGTCAAATCCAACTGCTCTATCCAGAGCTACGCCCCTGCCTTGGGTCCCCTGCGCTCCTTCGGATTGAAACGGGTGTTGGCCTGCACCTATCAGGCCATCTCCGGCGCGGGTAAGACCTTCGAGACCTGGCCTGAGATGGTGGACAACGTCATCCCCTATATCGGCGGCGAGGAGGAGAAGAGCGAACAGGAGCCCCTCAAAGTGTGGGGTAAGGTAGAGAACGGCGTGATTGTCAAGGCAGACTCCCCCATGATTACCGCTCAATGTCTGCGGGTTCCGGTCTCCAACGGCCATATGGCCGCCGTATTTGTGGACTTTGAACATAAGCCCTCCATAGAGGAGATGAAGCAGATCTGGGCGGAGTTCCGTGGAAAGCCTCAGGAATTGAAGCTCCCCAGCGCGCCTAAGCAGTTCCTCCGCTATTTTGAAGAGCCGGATCGGCCCCAGACCAAACTGGACCGGGATCTGGAGGGCGGCATGACGGTGTCCATCGGGCGGCTGCGCCCAGACACCCAGTATGACTATAAATTTGTCTGTCTGTCCCATAACACCCTGCGGGGCGCCGCAGGGGGTGCAGTCCTTCTGGCCGAACTGCTGTGTGCCGAAGGTTACATCACCTCTCGTGCATAGGGCGTGTCAGGATGGAAAAGCTTTTTGTCGTAGAACTCTATGAGCAGAAACGGCTCGACGAGATAAACCGTATTTTAAAGGCGGGAGGCAGCGTAAAAATGATGGAAGTTGACGCCGACTCCTCCCTCCTGTGCATGGTGATTACCATGCCGTTCGAGTATGAGATAGACGATAAAAAATAACCAGAAAGGGTGCATTGTTTTGAGAGAACCAGTCTTTACCGGCGCCTGTACCGCCATTGTCACCCCCTTTGACCAGAGCGGCGCCATCAATTATGAGGTCTTTGGCGCACTGATTGAGGATCAGATCGCCCGCGGCATGGACGCCATCTGCGTCTGCGGCACCACCGGTGAGAGCGCCACCATGAGTATCCGAGAGCATATCGCCGCTGTGGAGTTCTGTGTCAAGCAGGTCAACCACCGGGTTAAGGTCATCGCTGGGGCGGGGAGCAACGACACCTCCGCCGCAGTCTATCTCTCCCAGCACGCCCAAGACTCTGGGGCGGATGCATTGCTCCATGTCACTCCCTATTACAACAAGGCCAGTCAGACCGGCCTTATCAAGCACTATGAATACATCGCTGACCGGGTATCTCTGCCTATCATCCTCTACAATGTCCCCTCCAGGACTGGTGTGTCCTTTACCGCTGAGACCTACCGGGTTCTCTCCCAAAATCCGAAGATCAACGGCGTCAAGGAGGCCAGCGGAAACTTCTCCCTGCTGGCCCATACCCGGCATCTCTGCGGGGACGACTTCTATACCTGGTCCGGCAATGACGACCAGGTGGTGCCCATGATGAGCCTGGGGGCCAAGGGTGTCATCTCGGTGGCCTCCAATCTCGTCCCCGAAGTGATGGTCAAAATGGCTCATCTATGTTTGGAGGGGGACTTTGCCAGCGCCTCCAAGCTCCAGCTGGACTATATGGACCTGATTGACAGCCTCTTCATTGAGGTCAATCCCATTCCCATCAAGGCAGCCATGGTTCTGGCCGGCTGGGAGGTAGGCGGACTGCGTCTTCCTCTGTGTGATATCTCCTCCGAGAATCTGGAGATCCTCAAGTCCTCCATGGTCCGCATGGATCTGCTCAAAACCTAACTTTTTCTCCGTTCTTTGGGGAAAAGAAAAGGATACCGCGTTTCTCTCCCCTGCGAGGTGGAGAAATGAATAAGGAAGTTGAAACATGAAGCTGATTATTTCTGGCTGTAACGGCCATATGGGGCGGGTAGTGGCCTCTATCTGTGCCGGGGAGGCCGATCTTGAAGTGGCTGCCGGAATTGACCTGTTGGGGACCTCCAACAGCGAATTCCCTGTCTTCTCCTCTCCTGCCGAGGTAACGGTCCAAGCGGATGCACTCATTGACTTCTCCAATCCAGCCGCTTTGGAGGGCCTTTTAGAGCTGGGCCGTACCCGCCGAATTCCCCTTGTTCTGGCAACCACAGGCTACTCGGATACCCAGCTCACCGCCATTTCCAGCGCCGCCAATGAGGTCCCAATCTTCCGGTCGGCTAACTTCTCTCTCGGTGTAAATGTCCTGCTGGATCTGGTTCGCCGGGCAGCGGCAGTCTTGGGAGAACATTACGACATTGAGCTTGTAGAACGCCACCACAACCGTAAAGTGGATGCTCCCAGCGGCACCGCTTTCATGATCGCTGAGGCCGCCGCTGAGGCACTCCCCTACCGGCCTGAATATGTATATGACCGGCAAAGTGTCCGCAAACGCAGAGATCGGCACGAGATCGGCATCTCCTCGGTGCGTGGAGGCGGCATTGTTGGCGATCATGAGGTGATCTTCGCTGGGCGGGACGAAGTAATCGAGATCAAGCATTCCGCTATGAGCCGGGAAGTCTTCGCCTCTGGCGCCGTTCAAGCGGCCCGTTTCCTCTCCACCGTCTCTAAACCAGGTCTCTACTCTATGGCCGATCTGGTAGCAAGTAACTAAACAAAGCGGGGCTGTCTCAAGCCGATCCTGCTGGATCGCATGGGACAGCCCTTTTTTACCGTGAGAACAGCGAAATTGAAGATATGATACAAGAAACTACGAGAGGCAGTATGATATTCTGAGTGCGCGGAGGTGGTGCTCTATCAGACAGGAAATACGAACTGCTGTCTATCATAGGACCTTGAACATGGAAATCCATCGGTTTAAGGGTATTGTACAGCCCTTCCCAAATCATTTTCATGATTATTATGTAATTGGGCTAATCGAGGCTGGGCAGCGGACCTTTCTCTGTAAAAACCAGGTGTATCCCACGAAAAAGGACCATATTCTACTGCTCAATCCTGGGGATAACCATGCCTGTGCTCCATGCGGCGACAGCAGGTTAGATTATTGTGCACTAAATCTCCCCCAAACGGTCATGCTGGAATGGACGGAAACGCTGACCGGCAGACGAGAGCTGACTGGTTTTTCCTGTCATGCGGTTGTAGATGAAGAGGCTGCCGGCCTTCTAAGAACCCTGCATAGACAGCTCTTATCGGCCAACTGTGGACTAGCACTGGAAGAAACCTGTTTTTTCTTGCTGTCCTTACTGCTCCAACGCTATGGACAGCCCTTCTCTTCCTGTGTCCCGGCGTGCAGAGAAGAGATCGACAAGGCCTGTAACTTTATGAAGGCCCAGTTTGCCCAGCATATCTGTCTCGATCAACTCTGCCGTTACACCGGCCTGAGTAAATCCACCCTGCTCCGGGCCTTTGTAAAAGAAAAAGGGATCACCCCTTACCGCTATTTAGAGAACATTCGAATCGGCGCGGCACAAAAGCTGTTGGAGCAGGGGGTCCCGCCAGTAGAGGCGGCCCTGCAAACCGGCTTTTCCGACCAGAGCCACTTTACGAATTATTTCAGCCGTTTTATCGGCCTATCACCTGGTCTTTACCGTCAAGGAGTTTCAAAAGGAGAAATATCACATGAGATATAGCAATACAGCAGGACATCTCGCTGCCCTGCTGACCGTCCTCATCTGGGGAACCACCTTCATCTCCACCAAAATTTTGCTGGTAGCCTTCCAACCTGTAGAGATTTTGTTTTTGCGCTTTGTAATTGGACTGTTGGCCCTGCTACTGGTCTGCCCTCGCCGGTTAAGGGGGACCAGCAAGAAACAGGAGCTTACCTTTGCTATGGCTGGCCTATGCGGTATCTGCTTATACTACCTGATGGAGAACATCGCGTTGACCTACACCATGGTTTCTAATGTGGGGGTTATCATTTCAGTGGCACCCTTTTTTACTGCCCTTCTGTCCTACTTGATCCACAAGGAGGAAAAGCCGAACACCAATTTCTTTCTCGGCTTTGCAGTCGCTATGGCCGGGATTTTCCTGATCAGCTTCAACGGGGCCAAGCTGGAGTTGAACCCGATAGGAGATCTGCTGGCCCTGCTGGCCGCCCTCGTCTGGGCCTGTTACTCGGTTTTGACCAAGTATATCAGCGGCTACGGCTACCCCACCATTCTGACCACCCGGCGAATTTTCTGTTACGGTATTCTGTTTATGATCCCAACGCTCTTTTTCTTTGACTGCAAGCTGGAATTGACAAGGATAACAAACCCCGTCTCTATATTTAACCTGCTCTTTTTAGGACTGGGCGCGTCTGCTCTCTGCTTTGTCACCTGGAATTTTGCCGTTAAGCTGTTGGGGGCGGTCAAAACGAGCATCTACATCTATATGGTCCCTGTGATCACCGTTATAACCTCTTTCCTGGTCCTACACGAGACTATCACCCCGCTGGCTGCGCTGGGAACCCTTTTCACTCTGGCAGGCCTGTTCTTGTCTGAATATCAGCATCAGAAAGAAGGAGAAAAAATTGGAACAGCAAAATGAAAAGTGTATCATGCTGCTGGACGAATCGCTGCCTGTGGGCCTCATTGCCAATACGGCGGCCATTTTAGGGATCACAATCGGCAGAGAGCGGCCTGATGTAGTCGGGGCTGACGTGACAGACGCAGGAGGCTATCAGCACCTTGGGATTACAAAAGTTCCGATTCCCATTTTAAAGGGGAACCGAGAGACACTGCGAATCCTTCATCGGCGGCTGTGTTCTGAGGAGTATACCGGACTGACAGTGGTCGACTTTACCGACTTGGCACAGGGGTGCAACAGTTACGACCAATTCACAGAGCAGCTGGCAGAACGTCCAGAGGAGACGCTGTCCTACCTCGGAATCGCCATCTGTGGGGATAAAAAGAAAATCAATCGGCTCACAGGCAGCCTGCCGCTGTTGCGGTGACAAGAAAATCCCCTCCTCCGCTTTAAGCGATTGGAGGGGATGATTTTATTTAGACCGGTCCTTTTTTACTGGGTTTCCATCGCCGTCCAGGCCCTTTTTTTCCAGCCGGTGGTAGACCCACTCGCGGGTCAGAGAGTACAATACTGCGAAGGTGGGAACCCCCAGCAGCATCCCGACAAAGCCAAACAAGCCACCACCAATCACAATCGCAACCAGTACCCATAGCGCAGACAATCCGGTGCTGTCCCCAAGAATCTTGGGGCCTAAAATATTGCCGTCAAACTGCTGCAAGGCCAGGACCAGAATGCCGAAGCGCAGAGCGGCCCAGGGGTCGATGATCAGAAGGATCATAATACAGGGGACGGCACCGATGATAGGCCCGAAAAAAGGAATGACATTGGTTACACCGATGACCACTGCGATCAGAACCGCATAGGGGATGCGCAACAGAGAGTTGAGGACAAAGCAGAGGACGCCGATGATGGCGCTGTCAATCAGCTTTCCGTTGATAAAGCCCACAAACACGCCGTTTGCCTCCCGGCAGACGTTCATCAGCCAGTCGGCCAGATCCTTGGGGAGGATTGCATAGAGAGTTTTACGGATCTGGGACAGCAGCTTTCCTTTTCCAGCGAGCATGTAGACGGAGGAGATCAGAGCGGTCAGGGCGGACACGACACCGCTACCAACTGCCATACCGAGATCGAAAATCTGGGGCAACGCGCTGGTGGCCAGGCTGCTGGCCCGGCGGATGATATCCTGATAGGTAACAGCCAGGTCAGTCAACCCCTCACCGTCAATATGGAAGGTCTCAATCAGGGACTGGACCAGACTGTTAAAGTTGTCCAGGTACGTCCGCATATTGCTCATCAGCATAACAATGCTCTGGGTCACCTGTGGTAGGATCAAATTCAGCAAAATAGCCAGGATGGCCACTGCCAAAAGGTAGACCGTTACAATGGAGAGTAGCCGGCGGTGCTTCATGGGCGGATAGACTTTCTGCTCAAAAAAACGCACCGGGGAATTGAGCAGATAGGCGATCACGAAGCCGATGATAAAAGGTGTGGTGACATCCAGGAAGGCCATCAGCTTGGACTGTACAACATCAAACCGGTTGACCAGGAAAAAAAATAGAATGCCCAGCAGGACCACTGTCAGGTTGGATATGGTACGGGCATCCAACACCCACCATTTCTTTTTCTGGTTCACGACAAATTCCCCGCCCTCTCGGCACATAGCCAGCAGTTCTATTTTACTGGCGTCTGTGCTTGATTTGTTCTCATTTTAGCACAAAAAAACTCTTGTTTCAAGACAGCCGCTCTAGAGGGGAGTGTCCACCGTGAAGATTTATTTGCGTGTTTCCCCTGCCGGAGGCGGGGGAAACACACATTTTTTAAAAGTAGTGGTAGGTATTCCGCTTCCATATAAAAAAGAAAACTGTCACCAGAAGGGCCAGTAGTTCAGCTACTGCCACCGCAAGCCAGATCCCGTCTATCTCCAAAATCACGGGCAGGATCAAAACGGTCGTAATTTGAAAGACAAACATCCGTAAAAAAGAGATGGCAGCGGAGACGCCGCCGTTGTTCAAGGCAGTAAAAAAGGAGGAGCCCCATACGTTGACCCCCATAAAGAGAAAGGCCGGTGCATAGAGCTGGAAGCCCCGGCAGGTCATGGTGAACAGGTCCAGGTCATACCCTGCGAAAATGGCCACCAGAGGGCTTGAAAACAGTTCAGCCAGCAAAGTCATCAGCACCCCGGTTCCCACCATGAGGGTCAAACTTTTCCGAAACAGGTTTTTCAGTTCTTCTTGATTGTCCGCCCCGTAGTGGTACCCGATCACCGGGGCACTGCCGATAGAATAGCCCAGATAGATCGCCATAAACATAAAGTTGACATACATGATAATGCCAAAGGCCGCTACGCCGTCCTCCCCTGCGATGCGCATGAGCTGAAAGTTGTAGAGGATATTCACCACAGAGATAGAAATATTGGTCACAAGCTCAGAGGATCCATTGGTGCAGACCTGCCACAGTATCCTCCAGTTGACCGGAGCTCTTGACAGCCGAAGGAGACTGTCATTCTTCCGCGTAAAGTAGATCAACGGTATTGCAGCACCTACGGCCTGGCCCAGAGCGGTGGCGATAGCCGCCCCCGCAACCCCCCAGGGGATTACGGCGATGAGCAGATAATCCAGCACCATGTTGGTCAGTCCTGCTAAAACGGAGGTCTTTAAACTTAAATCGGGCCGTTCTGCTGTGACAAAAAAGTTTTGAAAGATACTTTGCAGGACGAACAGGGTCTGGGTCCCAAAGGAGATCCTGCCATAAATAATGCACTGATTGAGCAGCTCGCCCTCGGCCCCCAGCAGCCTGGAGATGGAGGGCGCAAAGATCAGCCCCAGAAGGGAGACAGCGGCGCTGAAGAGTGTGGATACCCAAATCAGCATGGAGAAATACTGATTTGCCAGCTCCGGTTTCCCCTCCCCCAGCGTCTTAGAGACTACGGCGCTCCCACCGGTACCTACTAAAAATCCGATGGAGCCGATGCCCATGGAGATAGGGATGATCAAATTGACGGCGGCAAAGGGTGTCTTTCCCACATAATTGGAGACAAAAAATCCATCTACAATACCGTATACGGAGGTACAGAGCATCATCAAAACAGGAGAGGCCACAAATCGAAGGAGTCTTCGATAGGTAAAATGGTCTGACAGCTGTATTCTCATGGTACATTGGGTTCCTTTCTATCTCGTTCTAAAAGTTCAGGCAGCGTATCCCAGCAGAGGGTGACATATTTTTCGGTCAGCCGAAGCAAGGTCTCCCGTTCTTCCTGGGACAGGGCGGCAAAGACGCGATTCTCCCACTCAAAGACGGGCACAATTCGCTGGGCGACGAACTGCCGCCCCGTTGGTGTGAGGTGGAGGTGCATGTCTCGCCCCCTCCCCTGCTGCATGGTGAGGTATCCTTTGGCGACCAGCTGCTTGATGGCAGAGTTGATCGTCTGTTTGCTGACATAATACTGCTTTGCGATCTCCTTTTGCAGACAGCCGTCTCCAAATTCTGCAATCACATATAAAATGAGAAACGCACTGTCAGACAGCCCTAACTGTACTGCGATCTCGTGGTAGATTCCGTCAAATTCTCTGGCTAAAGCGTTAAACGCAGTTAATTCCCGCCCCGGTTTCCAGTCCATACAGGCAGTGTCCCCCTTTTTCTTATAGGTTCTTTTTTTCAGAGATTACAGCAGTTCTCAGAAAGGGCATTAGCGCTGATACTTGTCTCCATCCCTCCGTGATGGAGGCGGTATCAGCAATCTTGAGAACAGCTCTAACAAGTCCGATGTCAGACTCATAGTAGTATAGTCAAATTTCGGACTCATGTCAAGGGCCAATTTGACGTATTTTTTGCTTAAAAATGGTATGGTACCCGGCGAATTTTACTGCAACATGAACCTAGGAATTTTCTGTTGTACGATGTAAAATAGAGATATCATATTCCTTACTGGCTGCTACCTATCGGCTGGATGAGGATTGTATAGGAGTGATTCTAAAATGGCAATTGTAAAAAAATCCACCCGCACCCCAAAGCCCAAGACAGCCAAGTCTGCGAAAAAAACTGCGCCTGAGATCCATATGGCAGTACAGTATCAGGGCCGGGAGCTAACCCAGGCTAGTATGCTCTCCGCTATCAAGGATGCCTGGACGGGGGCTGGAAACGATCTCGCCGCCATTACATCGGTAGATCTCTATGTTAAACCGGAGGACGCCGCTGTCTACTATGTGATCAACGGCACCCAAGAGGGGAAACTCCCCTTTTAAAAGGCTGTGATTCGGATGAAAACAGTCTGGAAACGAAAAACAGGCGGTAGGATGTTTCGATCCCTATCGCCTGTTTTTATAGAGAAAAGTAGTTCCCCGCCCGGTCTTGGGCGGGGAACGGTTTTAATTTGAGGACAGGACCAACTGAAAGTATTTACTTTCTCGCTGCGCCTGTTGGAGCATTTGGATCAGACGCTGGACATAGGGACCGAGGTTTTGCTCTAGCACCTCCGGGTGGCGCAGGTGGAGGGTAGTCTCCTGGGACAGGTCGGTCAGGCAGTCAAACAGTGCGTCCAGATTGCCGCCGTACCACGGGGGAAGATGCAGCGCACAGGCTAGGGTCTCATGCAGGGCTTCTTTGCTTTTGAGCACAGCCCCCTCTAACAATACAGTCATGTCACGCCTCCCCATATAACAGGGTAAAGGACTTATAGTGGTCGTCGGTATAGTAGATCAGGCCGTCGTTGGAGAAGACGATGCGCTTGGCACCCCGCTTTTCCGCCCCCATGGTGTCAATGTCACATTCGGTATAGGTACGGCCTTTCGCTTCGGGCAGCAGACCCTCATAGTTGCCGAACCGGTTTCCGCCAATACACATCCCTGGCGCATAGGGTTCCAAGGATCCTCCTGGCCAGCCCAGAGCCTCGGCCTCTTTTTTGGTGATGTAGTTATCTGGCAGATGGCCGTAGAGATGCAGGTACAGGGCTACCTCCTCTTTGGAGTCGTAAATACCATCCTCCGGCAGGGTATCCTCTTCCTGGCTTGGGGTTGGCGCTTGGGGTGCGTCAGATTCCTGTACGGGAGCCGGTGTCGCGGTTGGCTCCGCCGTCTGAGGGGCGGCGGCCACTGGGAGGGTCGCAATTGGAGGGGTCTCCGCTACACTGCCAAGTTTTTCAGAGATACCGGAAATTGTGGTACACGCAGACAAAAAGAGCGTGAGAGCGGCCAGCAAGAGCGCCAGACGTTTTTTCATAAAACCTCCATGTCTGCGGACACTGAGAGGCATTTTGGCCGCAGACACCACCTTTGCGGCAGGCGGTGCGCCGTATTTTTAGGTGTCGCGATCCACGTTCTTCATCTGCTTGAGATTGCCGATTTTATGGCTGCGACGCTCCAGCTCCTCCAGCACGGCGTCGAGCGGGATACGCTGGGCGGCCATCATGACCATCAGGTGGTAAATAAGGTCGGAGATCTCCCCCACGGTCTCCTCTTGGCGGCCATTCTTGGCGGCGATGATGGTCTCTGCGCACTCCTCCCCCACCTTCTTGAGGATCTTGTCCAGACCCTTATCGAAGAGATAGCAGGTGTAGGAGTTCTCCTGGGGATCGGCCTTTCGGCTGAGAATAACTTGGTAGAGCTCCTTCAAAATGGTGTCGTTCATGTGAAACCTCCTATCGATCGTCATACGCTTACTGCTGTTTGCTATCCAAAACGGGTGCAGCGATCACGGCTCCTCCAAAATAGTGTGAAAGAAGCAGGACCGCGCCCCGGTGTGGCAGGTGGGACCCTCCGGCTTACAGCGGTAGAGCAAGGTGTCGGTATCGCAGTCGGTCAGAACCTGCTTGATATGGAGGAAATGGCCGGAGCTCTCCCCCTTGTTCCACAGCTTTTCCCGGCTGCGGCTCCAGAACCAAGCCGTCTTGGTCTGGAGGGTCAGCTCCACAGCCTCCCGGTTGGTAAAGCCCAGCATGAGGACTTCACTGGTATCCACATCCTGGATGATGACTGGGATCAAATCCGACTTTTGAAATAAAAGATCCAAATCAAAGGACATCGTCTCACCTCACTGGAATATGTTGGGCCCGCAGATAGTCCTTCACCTGGGGAACAGTCAGTTCCCCGAAGTGAAACAGAGAAGCCGCCAAGGCGGCATCACAGCCGGTCTCCTCAAAGACCTGGGCAAAGTGGGCTAGACTGCCGCATCCCCCGGAGGCAATCACTGGGATACCCACCGCCTGCGCCACTGCTTTCGTCATAGGGAGATCAAAGCCCTGCTTGGTACCGTCAGTGTCCATAGAGGTGAGGAGGATCTCTCCCGCACCCAAGGCCTCCCCCCGGCGGACCCATTCTAAAGCGTCGATCCCGGTGGGCTTGCGGCCCCCAGCTACAACAACCTCATAGCTGCCGTCCTCCCTGTGCCGGGCGTCCACAGCCAGAACCACACATTGAGATCCAAAACGCTCTGCCGCTCTGGCGATAAGAGATGGGTCGGCTACAGCAGCGGAGTTAACCGAGATTTTGTCGGCGCCCGCCCGCAGAAGCCGTTGAAAATCATCCAGGGTACGGATACCGCCCCCCACGGTGAGAGGGACAAATACCTGGGCCGCGGTGCGTTCCACCACATCAGCAACCGTGTCCCTGGCATCGCTGGTAGCGGTGATGTCCAAGAAAACGATCTCGTCGGCCCCTTGGTCGGAATAGTATTTCGCCAGCTCTACCGGATCACCTGCATCCCGGATATTGACAAAGTTTACCCCTTTCACAACCCTGCCGTCCCGCACGTCCAGACAGGGGATGATACGTTTGGCTAACATAATTGAAGTACCTCCCAATCTATGACGGCTTACTCCTGCGGTCCGCAGAGTGCGACAGCCTTGGCCAGATCCAGAGTTCCGGCGTAATACGCCTTACCGATGATGGCGCCATAGAGGCCCATATCCCGGAGACGTTGGATGTCTTCCAGGACAGAGATCCCGCCTGACGCTACAAGCTGTCCGGAGTAGACCGCTTGCAATTTTTCCAGCTGAGCATAGGCGGGACCGGAAAGCATCCCATCTGTCTCAATATCTGTAAAGATAATTGTCTTTACACCAAGGTCCTCCATGGAGCGGGCAAAGTCCAGATAGTTCAATCCGGAATCCTCAACCCATCCTGCAGTTCTCACCCGGTCGTGGAACGCGTCAATGCCAACCGCAATCCGTGCTCCATACTTGGCCACAGCAGACTGGACAAAGTCCGGGTTGTGAACAGCGGCAGAGCCGATAACCGCACGGTGGACTCCCAGGGCAAACACCGCCTCCAGATCGCCCATAGAACGGATCCCCCCTCCCAGTTCTACGTGCAGGCCAGCCCCTTCCGCAACGGCTTGCACAATACTGCTGTTGGCCCGTTTCCCATCCTTAGCGCCGTCTAGATCCACCATATGGATGTGCCGGGCACCCGCCTGAAAAAAGGCCCCAGCGGTTTCTTGAACGTTATTGGAGACCTGGTGAACCGTTGCAAAATCGCCCTTGTAAAGGCGAACCACTTTTCCATCTTTTAGATCAATCGCAGGAAAAAGAATCATGGATTGAGCCCTCCGAAGTTCTTTAGAATTTGCAGCCCGGCCTCCCCGCTCTTTTCTGGATGGAATTGACAGCCATAGACGCCGTTTCGGGCCACTGCCGCTACCAGAGAGGGGCCGTATTCTGTGCGGGCGATGACATCTTCTTCCCGTTCGGTATAGCCGCAGAAGGAGTGGACAAAGTAAACCCAGGTGTCCTCCGACAGTCCTGCAAGGAGGGGGGAATTGTTTTGGAGCCGTAGAGAGTTCCAGCCGATATGTGGGAGCTTATATCCGGTGCAAATCCGCCCCACATAGCCACCGACAAGTCCTAATCCTTTACAGGTTCTCCCCTCCTCCCCACGGTCGAAGAGGAGCTGCATCCCCAGGCAAATCCCCAAAATAGGCTTTTTCCCAGCCTGGGCCAGAAGGGTCTGATCCAGTCCTGTAGTACGCAGTTTATCTGCCGCATCTGGGAAGGCACCCACACCTGGCAGCAGGATGGCGTTGGCCCGCTCCAGCTCACCGGCCTCACCGGTAATCTTGGTATTCAGACCCAGATACTGCATGGCGTTGGTGACACTTTTTAGATTCCCAACGCCGTAGTCCACAATAGCAATATAGCTCATGCCAGCACCCCCTTGGTGGAAGTGACGCTGTCCCCTGTGACAAAGACTGCCTCTTTCATGGCCGCCCCCAGGGACTTGAACAGGGCTTCGGTGATATGGTGGGAATTCTTCCCCCGGATGGCGGATATGTGCAGGGTAATCCCAGCGTTGCACGCCACAGCCCGCATGAATTCTTCTGTCAGGCAGGCGTCGTAGGCCCCGATGACCGCCTGGGGCATCTCGGCCTCAAAGAACAGATAGGCGCGGCCTGAAAAGTCCAAGACAGTATGGCACAGGGCCTCGTCCATGGGGATATAGACCGCGCCAAAGCGGCGAATCCCCCGCTTGTCCCCCAATGCCTCACGGAGGGCCTGTCCAAGGACAATCCCGGTGTCCTCTACCGTATGGTGGGGATCCACATGCAGATCCCCGCGGGCGGTCAGGGACAGGCCGAAGCCGGCATAAAAGGCCAGCGCGGTGAGCATGTGGTCAAAGAAACCAATTCCAGTGTCAATTTGAATCTCTCCGCCCTCTAGGCACAGAGAGAGGGTAATTTGAGTCTCCTTGGTGGTACGGGTGACGGACGCGGTTCGCATCGTATGTTTTCCTCCTTGAGCAGGGGTGCTTTGTTTCTTTCCCCGCCCTTGGGGCGGGGAACCCATCTTATCTAGTTCTGTTCGCTCTGCGCAAAGCGGACCTGAATGGAATTGGCATGGGCGGTGAGCAGCTCAGACTGGGCCAAGGTGATGATCTCATCCTTGATGGGCTCTAGGGTTTCTCTGCTGTATTCAATGATACTCATGGTTTTGAGGAAGCTGTCCGCCGACAGCGGGGAGAAGAACCGGGCGGTGCCTGAGGTGGGCAGGACGTGGTCTGGCCCGGCCAGATAATCCCCCAGGGGCTCCGGGGACCAGGCCCCCAAAAAGACCGCCCCTGCGTTCTTGACGGCGGGCAGGAGGGCACGAGGCTGTTCTGTCATCAGCTCCAGGTGCTCCGGCGCGATCTCGTTTGCCAGCGCTACTGCCTGATTTAGATCGGCGCACACAATAGCACAGCTGAAATCCCGCAGGGAGCAGGCCATGATTTCAGATCGGCTCAAAAGGGCGGTCTGTCGCGCGAGCTCCCGGTCCACCGCCTGGGCCAGCGAGGCGCTGTCCGTCAGAAGGATGGCAGAGGCCAGCTTGTCATGCTCGGCCTGGGAGAGCAGATCGGCTGCCACATAGCAGGGATTGGCGCTCCCGTCGGCAATGACCAACACCTCAGAGGGACCGGCAACCATGTCGATATCCAAAGCTCCATAGGCCAGCCGTTTTGCGGCCGCTACATAGGCGTTGCCCGGCCCCACCAGCTTATCTACCTTGGGGATAAACCCCGCGCCATAGGTCAATGCCGCCACCGCCTGGGCACCGCCCACCGCAATTACCCGGTCCACCCCGGCGATTTTGGCAGCCGCCAGGACGGCGTTGTTCAGGTGCTCGGTGGGAGGGGTCACCATGACGATCTCCTCTACCCCCGCCACCTTGGCGGGGACGGCGTTCATCAGAACACTGCTGGGATAGGCCGCTGTACCGCCTGGGACATAAATCCCCACACGGGTCAGCCCACGGACCACCCGTCCCACCACACCGCCATCGGGAGAGGCCCACTCGGCGGAGCGGGTCAACAGCTTCTCATTGTAGGCCCGGATATTGGAGGCAGCGTGCTCCAAGGCGGCGATCAAGGTGGGATCACAGGCAGCGTAGGCTTCGTCTAACCGATTTTGGGGGATCTCATAGGGGGCGCTGCGGTCAAAGCGCTCGGAATAGTCCGCTACCGCTGGAAACCCCTCCCGGCGTACCTTTTCCATGATCGCGGAGACCGCCTGTATAATCTCCTGGTTGGCACCGGCGGCCCTGGCGCGCATGGCGGCGATGATCTCCTGCTCTGCGGTACCGTTGGCAATCACAATGGGAATCATACTTCCTCCAATCCCTGCTGGCACTTTGCAATAAAGTCCAGAATTTCCTTCCGCTTGAGCTTCATAGCCGCTGTGTTGACCACCAGCCGGGCGGATACCGGCGCCACGTCTTCAATGGGAACCAGGCCGTTTTCCTTCAAGGTGGCCCCGGTTTCCACAATATCGACAATGGCGTCTGCCAGATCCAAGATGGGAGCCAACTCTACTGAGCCCTCAATCTTGATGATCTCCACGTCCATCCCCTTCTCCTCAAAGAACCGGCGGGCTACATTGGGGTACTTGGTGGCAATTCGGCGGGTTTTATAGGTGCCATAGAAGTCGGAGCCCTCCCGCACTGCCAGGGCGAAGCGGCAGGCCCCAAAGCCCAGGTCCAGCACCTCATAGAATGGGCTCCCCTGCTCTAGGATGGTGTCCTTCCCCACTACCCCCAAATCACACACTCCATGCTCCACATAGGTGATCACATCGGGGGCCTTGGCCAGCACCGCATCCAGTGGATAATTGGGCAGTGCGTGGATCAGCCGCCGTCCTGGGTTTTTGACTGGGGTGCAGTCCAGGCCCACCCGCTCCAGCAGAGCTACGGTCTTATCCTGAAGGCGACCCTTGGTCATGGCGATACGAAGGCGGCCTGGCTGGGCCGGGGCGGGCTGGCAGGCGGCCACGGCGTCCACATCTATGGCAAAGCCGATGGCCGGGGCGGGCCGTCCAAAGGCACCCAGCAGGTTGTCATACCGTCCGCCGGACAGGACAGGCGCCCCCGCCCCCTCGGCATAACCCCGGAAAATCACCCCGGTGTAGTAGTCGATCTGGTGGACCAGTCCCAGGTCAAACCGGACCAGCGATCCATATCCAGCCTGATCCAGAATCTGATACAGCTCCCGCAGGTAGATCAGCTCCGGACGGGGTCCCACCAGAGCCTCCGCCTCGTCCAGGACCTCTGCGCCGCCAAAGAGACTGGACAGCCGGGATAGCAGCTGATAGGCCCGGCGGTCCTGATAGGGCTCCAGCAGGCCAGACAGGGCCGCAAAGTGCTTGCCTTCGATGAGACGGCGCAGACGCTCTGCTCCAGCGGCCTCCAGCTCCAGCTCCTCCGTCAGAGCCTTAAAGAGTCCGGCGTGGCCCAGCTCAATATGACAGCCGTTGGGAGAGACCTTCTGCAGCGCTTCCACAGCCAGAGAGAGGACCTCCAGATCGGCCTCCTGGCCGCCCGCCCCTAACAGCTCAATTCCACACTGAGCGATCTCGCTGGAGCCCCCCTTGTGGGCCGCGCCGGAGCGGAACACGGTCTCGTTGTAGTACAGCCGCTGAGGCAGCGGTACCGCCTTCAGCTTGGTAGCCGCCACGCGGGCGATAGGGGTGGTGCAGTCGGGCCGCATGACCATAATTTTCCCTGATCGATCCACAATCTTCAGCATGGATTCTTGGGGGATAGGATTGCCGGAACGGATAAAGAGATCGTAGAACTCCACCTCCGGGGTGGAGATCTCGGCAAAGCCTCTGGTTTGAAAGAGCGCGGTAAGAGTTGTTTGAATTTTCCGGCGGTCCCGGCACTCGGCAAAGAGCCGGTCGCGGGTCCCCTCCGGCGTGTTGATGATGGAATTCATTGGGATTCCCCTTTACTTTATCACTTTACCACGCTAATATACTATATTACGCGTCAGGTGTCAATGAAAAGATTGTGATGGCGTCTGTGCGGGAATTTGATACTGTGTCCTGATTTCCTCCGGGAGCGTAGGATAGAAGGTGCGGGCCGCGTATATCAACGCGTCATTCCCCCATAAATTTTCCGTTTCAAGCAGATAGCCATAGGGGTCTAGGTCGTAATAGCTGTGCCACGCTAGCTCCTTGATCACCTGTAAATTCAGCGTTTCCTCTGCGGTCATCACGCCCCAGCTGACCGCAGCGCTGTACTCCGCCTCTAAAATCAGCCGCGTCAACGTAGGACCTGACGCGCTGAGTGCCGCCTCCATGGCTGCATCCAAAAAGGACCGGAACGGCTCCTCCAGCGGATTTTCCAGCGGCAGATCCTCCACCCCTGACACCTGACGGTGTATAACAGTTTCCATGAAATAACAGACAATTTGATCCAACGTCTTGTTGTCCCGTTTTAAGCTCCGAATACTCATGAGACGGCCCCTTTCTCCTCGTTGTAGCTAGAAAAGCGTCATTTGGCTGGTCTCCGGGATACCGTCTAGCGCCCCGGCGGCCTTAAGCTGCTCAATATGGGTCTTGGAGACCTTGGGACATGCGGCGGAAAACTCCTCAATGGAGATAAACTGCTGGTCCCGCTGCTCCATAATGGACCAGGCCGCCGTCTCCCCCAGGCCGGGAATTCCGGTAAAGGGGGGACGCAGGGATTTGCGTTCCTTGTCCACCAGGAAGTTGATGGCGTGGGACTGGTAGAGATCAACCCGCTCAAAGGTGAATCCCCGCAGGTAAAACTCGTAGCACACCTCCAGCGTCACCAGCATATCCTCCTCCACGGCGGTGGCGTTCTCCTTCTCTTTGATCTCCTTAATTTTGTCCTTGACCACGTCGATCCCCCAGCACATACAGGTGGAGTCAAAGGCCTTGGCCCGGATGGAGAAATAGGCCGCGTAGAAGGCCAGCGGCTCATGGACCTTAAACCAGGCGATGCGGAACGCCATCATCACATAGGCCACCGCGTGGGCCTTGGGAAAGAGGTATTTGATCTTTTTACAGGAGTCAATATACCAGTCGGGGACCTTGGCGGCGATCATCTCCTCCTCCGCCCCGTCGGGAAGACCCCGGCCCTTACGAACCGACTCCATGATCTTAAAGGACCGCTTTTCGGGCATCCCGCAGGCGATCAAAAAGAGCATAATGTCGTCCCGGCAGCCGATGGCCTGGTTGACTGGAATCCCCTGCTTGACGATGAGATCCTTCGCATTGCCCAGCCACACATCGGTACCATGAGAGAAACCGGACAGGCGGATGAGAACATCAAACTCGGTGGGCTTGGTATCCACTAACATGCCTCGGACAAAGGAGGTTCCAAATTCAGGGATTGCCACCGCACCGGTGGGGCCTAAGATGGGGTCATCGGCAAAGCCCAGCGCCTCAGAGGTGGTAAAGATGCTCATCGTGTCTTTGTCATCCAGTGGGATCTGCTGGGCATTGACGCCGGTTAAATCCTCCAGCATCCGGATCATGGTGGGATCGTCGTGCCCTAGCATGTCCAGCTTTAGAATATTGGACTCCATGGAGTGATATTCAAAGTGTGTGGTGATGATATCGGTGCCGGTATCATCCGCCGGGTGCTGGACGGGGCAGAAGTCGTAGATCTCCCGGTCCTGTGGAATGACCACCATGCCGCCAGGGTGCTGTCCAGTGGTGCGCTTGACCCCAGTACAGCCCAGCGCCAGGCGGTTTTCCTCTACCCTTGCTACCGTGGTCTCCCGCTCGTCCAGGTACTTTTTTACATAGCCGAAGGCCGTCTTTTCAGCCACAGTGCCGATGGTCCCTGCCCGGAACACATGGCGCTCTCCAAACAGCTCAAAGGTATACCGGTGGGCCTTGGCCTGGTACTCCCCGGAGAAGTTGAGGTCGATATCGGGGACCTTATCGCCGCCAAACCCCAGGAAAGTCTCAAAGGGGATGTGGAACCCCTCCTTGGCATAGGGGGTCCCGCAGATTGGGCACACTGCATCCGGCATATCTGCGCCGCAGCCATAGCCGTGTTTCTTGGCAGTCTCAAAATCGGCGTGCTTACAGTTTGGACAGCGGTAATGGGGAGGCAGAGAGTTTACCTCGGTAATCCCCGACATAAAGGCCACCAGGGAGGAGCCGACCGACCCTCTGGACCCTACCAGATAGTTGTGAGCCAGAGAGTCCTGGACCAGCTTTTGAGCCGACATATAGATTACATCATACTTACAGTTGATGATATCTCCCAGCTCGGTGTTGAGCCGGTCCACCACAATCTTGGGCGGCTCCGGGCCGTAAAGGTCTTTCGCTTTCTCCCATACCAGCCGGGAGAGCTCTCCGGCGGAGTCCTCTAAGTTGGGGGCGAACAACCCCTTGGGGAGCGGGACCACATCGTCACACCAGTCTGCGATGAGATTGGTGTTGCGGACCACCACGTTGTAGGCCTCCTCCTCTCCCAGGTAAGAGAACTCCTCCAGCATCTCCTGGGTGGTCTTGAGATAGAGCGGCAGCGGAGAATCGGCGTCCTCAAAGCCCTTGGTTGCCAGAAGGATGTGGCGATAAATCTCGTCCTCCGGGTCTAGGAAGTGGACGTCGCCGGTGGCGCACACCGGCTTGTCCAGAGCGCGTCCCAGTTCTACAATGGTACGATTGAAGTCCCGCAGCTCCTCTTCCTCTCGGACCATCCCCTTTCGGAGCATAAAGGCGTTGTTGCACAGAGGTTGAATCTCCAAAAAGTCATACCAGGAGGCAATACGCATCAGCTCGCGAAACTCCTTCCGCTTGGAGACTGCCTCAAACAGCTCTCCTGCCTCACAGGCTGAACCTAAAATCAATCCCTCTCTGTGTTGGTTGATCACGCTCTTGGGCATGATGGGATAGCGTTTGAAGTGGTCCAAGTGTGCATAGGAGATGAGCTTGTAGAGGTTGCGCAGGCCGAGCTGATTTTTCGCCAGCACAATCAGATGCTTGGGCTGGCGCTTGGCCTTCCCCTCCCCACGCAACTGGATCATGGCGGGGTTGATGGCCTGGAGGGTATGAATCCCCCGCTCCTCCAGCATCTGAAAGAACGGAATAAGCATATAGGCCACCGTGGAGGCGTCATCCGAGGCCCGGTGATGCTGGAAGTCTGGCAGCTTGAGGTGCTTGGCCACAATGTCCAGCTTGTATTTCCCCAGCTCCGGCAGCAGGTTTTGGGCCAGAATCAGGGTGTCCAGGGAGGTGTAGTCAAAGGGGATGTCCAGCCGGCGGCAGCCCTGGGCGAGAAAGCCCATATCAAACTCGGCGTTGTGGGCCGCCAGAGGACGGCCCGCCGCAAAGTCCAAAAAGGCCCGGATGGCCTCCTCCTGAGAAGGGGCTCCCTGGAGCATCTGATCGGTAATCCCGGTGAGCTGGGTGATCTCCGGGGTCAGAGGCCGCTCCGGGTCGGCAAAGGTATTAAAGGTCTCGGCCACCGCGCCGTCCCGCAGAACCACCGCACCAATCTCGGTGATCCGGTCGTACCGGTTGTCCAAGCCGGTGGTCTCCAGGTCAAAGCAGACGATCTCGCCGTGGAAGTCCTGCTCCCCTTCCCCGTGGATAACAACCCGGTCATCCACATCGTTAATAAAATAGGCCTCCACACCGTATAAAATCTTAATGTCTTTGGCGGCATGCCAGGCGTCCGGGAAGGACTGGGCTACCCCATGGTCGGTGATGGCAATGGCCCGGTGGCCCCAGCGCTGGGCCCGCTGGACCGCCTCTTTGGTGTCGGTGATGGCATCCATAGCCGACATGGTGGTGTGGAGGTGGAGCTCTACCCGCTTCTCTGGGGCGTTGTCCATCCGCTCCGTCCGTTTGCCCTCCATGACGGCGTAGGGCTCCAGCACCATATCTCCGGTAAAGCGGTCAATATTCAGCCGCCCCTGAACCAAGAGGTATTGCCCCTTTTTCACCCGGTCTACAATAGGTTTCCCCTCTTCTCCAGGGAAAAATTTGCTCACCCGCACCGAACCGCTGTAATCAGTCAGGTCAAAGCAGACCACCCAGGCCCCCCGCTTTTTCAGCTCCCGGTGATCAACGCTGAACACGTCCCCCGCCACGACCACAGTCCCCATATCCAGCTCCAGTGTCCCCATGGGGATGGGGTCCTTTCGGATCTCGTGCTGTCCATAGAGGAGCTTTTTCTTCTCTTTTTCCTTGGCCTTGGGCGGGGCAAGCTGGATGGATTGGAGAGCCTGCTTTCGGATCTCTTCCGTCTTACGGAAAGCTGCCATCGCGTCCTTCTCTACAAGCTCCGCCTGTACCTTCTTCTGCTCTTCCGGTTCCGCAGGGACAGCAGCTGGCACCTCTACTGGGGGCGCAGGGGGCTCGCTTGACTGCGGCAGCTCTGTCACGGGAGATGCCGGTTCCGGTATGGGGACAGGCAGCGCCAGCAGCTCCACCTGTGCCACACCATAAGCTGCGGCCAGTCCGGCCTCTGCCACATGTTTCCACGGCTCCAGTGGACCGCCTGCGGTCTCTACCCGGATGGTCTTGGCTGCGAGACAGACCGTCACTTGGGTAGCCTGGAGATCCTCCCACGCTGCTTTCAGGGCTGGCTCCGGCGTCCACTCGGCGAATAAGTCCAGCAATCTGATGGATTGAGACATATGTAAGACACCTCCTTCTCGGCGCAGGACCGCTATGTTACAGCGCCGCAATCAGCTGAAACAGTTCCTCTACCAGCTGGTCCTGAGGGACTTTTTTGACAATCTCCCCCCGACGGAACAGGAGGCCCTCTCCATCTCCCCCGGCGATCCCCACGTCGGCCGCTCTGGCCTCCCCAGGGCCGTTGACCACACAGCCCATGACTGCCACCGTAATGGGCTTATCAACTTCTGCAAGCCGCTGTTCCACTTGATTAGCCAGGGAGATGAGGTCAATCCGGGTACGTCCGCAGGTGGGACAGGCGATCAGCTCCGGGCCCTCTTTTCGGATCCCTGCCGCTTTCAGGATGTCACGGGCGGCGTAGACCTCCTCTATCGGGTCGGCAGACAGGGAGACCCGGATGGTATCTCCAATCCCCATAGCCAGCAATCCGCCGATGCCAACGGCGGATTTCAGAACACCCATCTTGGGGGTGCCTGTCTCCGTCACCCCTAAGTGGAGGGGATAGTCACTGCGTTGGTGCATGAGCTGGCAGGCCGCCATGGTGACAGGGACACTGGAGGACTTGAGGGAGACGCAGATATCCGCAAAGCCCCAGCGTTCCAGCAGGGCGATGTGTCCAAAGGCAGAGTCCACCAGAGCCTCCGGGGTGACGCCACCATACTGATCCAGCAGGGATTTTTCCAGGGAACCTCCGTTGACCCCGATACGAATGGGAATCCCCTTTTCTCGGCAGGCACTGGCCACCGCTTTGACCCGGTCCGCACCGCCGATGTTGCCAGGATTGATCCGCACCGCATCACAGCCCCCCTCTACGCAGGAAAGAGCCAGTCGGTAGTCGAAGTGGATATCCACCACCAGTGGGATGTGAATTTGGGCCTTAATGGCCGGAATCGCCTGGGCGGCTGGCTGATCGGGGACCGCCACCCGGACGATCTCACATCCGGCGGCCTCCAGCTTGTGAATTTGAGCTACAGTGGCTGGAACATCATCCGTCCTAGTATTGGTCATAGACTGGATGCTCACCGGCGCGCCGCCGCCCACCAGCACCGTTCCTACTCGAATCTGTCTGGTCATGGTGTTTCCCCCCTCTTTTATCAATGAATCAGCTTGATTACATCGCTGACCGCCACCACAGCCATAAGGGCCAGCAGACAGATTAGACCTGCTGCATTGACATAGCCCAAATATTTCTGGTCCAGCCGCTTACGGACCAGTTTGGTATAGACCGCATCCACGACCAGAAAGAGCACCTGTCCACCGTCCAGGGCGGGGATAGGAAGCAGATTCATCACCGCCAGATTGATGGCAATGAAGGCCACAAAGGAGGAGATATTGAGGGCCGCGTCAGCAGCGCCGTCCGACTGCTCCCCTACCTCGCCAATGGCGTTGACAATCCCAATAGGGCCGGAGAGGTCCTTGAGACCCACCGCTCCCGTCACCAGATCCCCCAAACCCATCCAGACCATACGGACATAGTCAATACTCTGATACCAGGTGGCCTTGAGCCAGGTAAACAGCGTCTTTTCCTCATAGCCCACCCCCAGAGTGAGCCCTCGAAGCATCTGGGTCTGTCCATTCACTGTAAAGGGGCGGAGCGGCATCGTGACATCCTTCAAGGTTACAAGCATCCCGTCCCGCTCGACCACAACATTGGACACATCGCCCGCCCGTCCAAACAGCAGGGAGGCATCCCCATAGGTATAGATCTTATGCCCATCAACCTCGATAAGCCGGTCACCAGCGCGCAGGCCCTCGGCCTCTAACGTGGATCCCTCCAGGAAGCCGCCCACCGTTGGATAGGCGTAGGCGGCCGACTGAGAAAAGACAAGCAGCAACAGCAGAACCCCGGTGAGAAAGTTCATGAAGGATCCAGCCACCAGGATGATAAATTTTCTCCAGGCCGGCTTGTTGGAAAAGGCTTTTGGATCATCGGAGGTCGTATCCTCTCCTTCCATGGCGCAGAAGCCGCCGATAGGCAGTGCCCGAAGAGAGTACAGGGTCTCCCCCTTTTGCCGGGAGAAAATCGCCGGTCCCATTCCGATGGAAAACTCGTTCACGCGCACCCCAAGCAGTTTGGCGCTGATGAAGTGTCCAAACTCGTGGACCGCGATCAAGACGCCAAACATCAAAATAGCAATGAGAATATAGATGACCATAATACCTCCAACAAAGCAATTTCGTCGTACCTGTACACAAAAAATTTGTTCTACTTTTTTGTATGCTGTAAAATTTATTCCGCAGCCGCCAGGCGAGCCAGACGATCAGCCTCCAGAACATCCTCCAAAGTCGGATTCTGGACTACCTGAACCTGTTCCAGGGCCTTCGCCACCCGTTGGGCGATGGCAGGAAAGCTGATTTGTTCCCGTAGAAAAAGGGACACCGCTGCCTCATTGGCGCTGCTCAGGATAGCCGTGGCTGTGCCACCGGTGCGGGCCGCCTCCAGCGCCAGCGAAAGACAGGGAAAGGCCTCTAGATCCGGAGGGGCAAAGGTCAGGGGTGGACAGGTCAGCAGATCAAGGGGCTCTGCCACCGCCGGTGTGCGCTCCGGCCAGGTCAGCGCATACTGGATGGGCAGACGCATATCTGGTACTCCCAGCTGGGCGAGGATGGCATGATCACAGTATTCCACCAGAGAATGAATGATACTCTCTCGATGGATGACAATGGATATTTTCTCTGGCGGAATCCGATAAAGGCGCATCGCTTCGATGTACTCCAGCCCCTTATTCATCAAGCTGGCTGAATCCACGGTGATCTTGGCCCCCATGGACCAATTAGGATGCCGGAGGGCCTGGGCAGGCGTCACCTGGGCGAGGGCTTCCCTGCTCCACCCGAAAAAGGGTCCCCCAGATGCAGTCAAAATCAAACGCTTGACCTCGCCGCGATCCTGACAGCCCTGGAGGCACTGAAAAATAGCGGAATGTTCCGAATCCACCGGAATAAGCTCCGCTCCGTTTGCATCAGCCGCGGCTAGGACCAATTCTCCCGCACAAACTAAGGTCTCCTTGTTTGCAATGGCCACCCGCTTCCCTGCTTCCAGTGCGGCGAGGGTGGGCTTAAGACCTGCCATTCCCATGACTGCGGTGATCACGGTGTCTGCCTGGGTAAGACGGGCGGCCTCCTCCAGTCCCTCTGGCCCGCCTACAACCCGGATTGATGTGTCAGCCAGCCGCAGCTTCAAGTCAGCCGCTGCCTCTGGTTGAACCAGTACCGCCAGAGCAGGCCGGAACCGGCGGCACTGTTCCTCTAGAAGGCATGAATTTTGATCGGCGGTCAAGGCCGTCACTGTCATGCCGCAGGCGGCAATCACATCGAGTGACTGCCGCCCAATCGAACCGGTGGAGCCCAACACACTAATACATCGGTTCATAGCGTGCCTCCTTTGCGCATTTCGCCCCCATAGGGACTTAAAGCTTACTGAAGTGCCGGAAGAATGTGGATCAACAGCTCGATCAGCGGTGCAGAGAAAATGATGCTGTCAAACCGGTCTAAAATCCCACCATGTCCGGGCAGAATATTCCCATAATCCTTGATGCCGTATTCCCGCTTGATATAGGAAAAGGACAGATCGCCCAGCTGGGACACGCCGCTGCCCAATAGACCATAGAGGGCCAGGCGCAGATAATCGACCTGAAGCTGAAACCCCATTTGAAGCACCAGGCCATAGATCAGCATACCGCCAATTGCCCCCACAAAGCCGCCGACCGCCCCTTCCACCGTCTTTTTGGGGGAGAGCTCCGGAGCCAGCTTGTGCTTTCCAAACCACATCCCGGCAAAAAGCGCACAGGCATCGCTCAAGAAAGAGGCCAAAAAGGGCAGTAAAATGAAACAGCGCCACAGCTCCATGTGACGGATACGCAGGAAGGAAGACAGAAAAAAGGGAATCATGACAGACAGGAAAAAGGCACTGCCCATCTTTTCCAGGGTGATCTGCTGATGACTGGCGATGGCCGCACAAAACAGAAGCACCACATAGAAAAACAGTCCACACAGAGCTGGAAGGGGCTGGCCATTGTAGTACACCCAAAACGGGATCAGACCTGCCAGAACCAGAGAACAGCCAGAGATATTGGCCTGTTTGATGGCCCCGGTGGACCACAGCGCCTCGTGGACTGCCAAAACAGACAACCCGGAGATCACAATGGGCAGGGCCACCGGCCAGATGGGCGAGACGACAAAGAGCAGAACAAAAATCAGCGGTACAAAGATTACCGCGACCAAAATCCGTTTACCCATAGAGACAGAAACCTCCCATTGTCAAAACCTGTGTGCCGTGTACCAGGTTCTCAACGTCCGACCCCGCCAAACCGGCGGGAGCGGGCCTGATAGGCCACCAAAGCCTGGAGCAGATCCGCCTTGGAAAAATCCGGCCAGAGTACATCCGTGTAATAAAATTCCGCATAGGCTGACTGCCACAGCAGAAAATTCGAGATCCGTACTTCTCCGCTTGGACGGATCACAAGATCTGGGTCTGGGACTCCGCAGGAAAAAAGATAGCTGGAAAAATTCGCTTCATTTAAATGGTTGGGGTCGGCCCGCCCCTCTACACAATCCTGGGCAAAGGCCTTTGCCGCCCGGACCAGCTCATCCCGTCCCCCGTAATTGAGGCAGATATTGACTTGAACTCCCTCGTAGTGCTGCGAGATCTCCCGTGTCTGTTCGCATAAAAGCCTCAATTCCTTGGGTAATGGGCTGAGATCGCCAAAAAAACACATTTTGACACGGTCTCGCTCCATACGCTCAATGGCCTCCAGCAAATATCGCTTTAAAAGGCCCATAATCGCGGAAACCTCCTCCGCCGGCCGCTTCCAATTTTCCGTGGAGAAAGCATATACTGTCAGATACTCCAGGCCAATTTCCTTACAGTAGGTGGCGATGGTACGGAAATTTTCCGCCCCTGCTCCATGGCCCGCCGAGCGGGGCAAACCACGCCGCTTGGCCCACCGGCCATTGCCATCCATGATGATTGCCACATGCCGGGGCAGACGTGTAAAGTCTACCTGAGCTGCAAAATCCTGTTTCTTCTCTTTCGATTTGAACCACGCCATACTGTCCCCGCCTATTATAATTGTATTGCGATAAGACGACAGTGCGGAGCACCGGAGCGCTCCGCACCGCACCTAATTAACAGCTCTAAACGCTTATACCGCCATAAGTTCGGCTTCTTTCTTGGCGCAGAGCTCATCAATCTGCTTGCACCGCTTTTCTGTCATATCCTGAAGCTCTTTCTCATAGTCCTTATAGTCATCTTCGGTGATCTCGGATTTCTTTTTCATGGCCTTATACTTCTCTACCGCATCCCGGCGGATGTTGCGGATGGCCACCTTACCGCCCTCGGCATACTTGCGTACCTGTTTGGTCAGATCCTTGCGGCGCTCCTCGGTGAGCTGTGGAAAGGCTAGACGGAGAACTTTACCGTCGTTCTGCGGATTAATCCCCAGATCTGAGGTCTGAATTGCCTTTTCGATCCCCTTGAGGATAGAACTATCATAGGGTTGGATCATCAGGGACCGGGGATCCGGAGAAGTAATGGACGCCACCTGATGAATAGGGGTCTGTGCGCCATAATAATCCACTGTAATTTTATCCAGAACCGCCGGATTGGCGCGGCCCGCTCGAACGCTGGCAAAATCGCTTACAACGACATCAATGGTCTTTTGCATCTTTACATCATATTCCTTGTGGATCTCATTCATCTCATTTTTCCTCCTTCACAATGGTACCGATTTTTTCGCCCATTACAACCCGCAGAATATTCTGTGGGTCCTTTAAGGCAAAGAGAAGCACAGGGATCCGGTTATCCATAGACAGAGAAGTCGCGGTGGCATCCATCACCTGGAGGTGCTGGGCTAGAACATCATCATAGGTAATGCTGTCATATTTGACCGCTGTGGGGTCCTTGTTGGGGTCTGCGCTATAGACTCCATCGATGTTCTTAGCCAAGAGGATTACATCGGCATCAATCTCTGCTGCCCGCAGAACAGCCGCTGTATCGGTAGAGAAAAAGGGATTGCCAGTTCCACACCCAAAAATGACGACCCGCCCCTTCTCCAAATGACGGATGGCCTTTGAACGGATGTAGGGCTCCGCAATAGAGCGCATTTCAATGGCAGTCTGCACCCGAACCTCTATTCCCTTCTGCTCCAGCACATCCGCCAGAGCCAGACAATTTAACGAGGTAGCCAGCATCCCCATATGATCCGCCCGGGTACGCTCCATTTTTCCACTACCGTCCTTAATGCCACGCCAAAAATTTCCACCGCCGACTACAATTCCCATTTGAACGCCGCGCCGACAGCACTCTTGAATCACATCACAGACTTTGCCAATCACGCCAAAGTCCAAGCCGCGGGACAACGATCCTGCCAGGGCCTCGCCGCTGATCTTCAGCAGCACGCGCTTATACTGCGGTTGCGTCATAGTTTCAGCTCCTTTGCGGATATGCCATCATTTGCGATTGCCGCCCTCACGGCGGTAAACAAATGGGCTAAAATCAGGTGTATGACTTCCCAGGTTCAGTGTAAGAATCATACATCCGCGGTCCGTGCCGCTGTTGGGAGGTGATAGGTCCGCCGGACCAAAAGGCCCAGTTTATATCTTCTCTATTTTAATATATTTTTCCCATTTTGCATAGGGGCTAGGCCAAATTTTTTACGATTTGTTCTTCTCTCGTTTCATCAGATATCTGTCAGCACTAGAACAGGAAAAAAATCTTGTCCATTCCTGTTTCTTTTTTATCAGGACGGTGTTATGCTGTATAGGGTCTCCTGCCTTCCCGAAGGCGGCAGGCCGTCCAAAACCGATTCGACCTTGGGAAAGGAGCCGTTACATGAGCATCAAAATTACCTCCGATAGCACCTGTGACCTGACAGCAGAACTGCTGTCCAAGCACAAGATAGAAATACTCCCCTTGTCGGTCATTAAGGCAGGAGCACCATACAAGGATGGCATCGAGATCACCACCTCTGATATCTTCCGCCATGTAGACAGCGGTGGAGAGATCACTACCACTTCTGCCGTCAGTGTGGGAGACTATCAAACCTGTTTTGCGCGCCTGTCCCCCCAGTATGAGGCGGTGATCCACATTAACATTGGCTCGGAGTTTTCCGCCTGTCATCAAAACGCCACCATCGCCGCCGGCGAGTTTGACAACGTCTATGTCATAGATTCCCGCAACCTTTCGACTGGTCAGGGGCATATGGTGGTGGAGGCGGCGCTGGCTGCTGAGTCAGGTATGGAGCTCCAGGATATTTTAACCTATCTGCAGGGGCTGGTGCCGCGCATTGAGAGCAGCTTTATCCTCAACCGTCTGGACTATATGGTCAAGGGAGGGCGCTGCTCCATGGTCACCATGTTGGGCGCTAATCTGCTCAAACTCAAGCCGTGTATTGATGTGATCGATGGGAGCATGAAGGTGACGAAGAAATTCCGGGGGAATCTTGAAAAGTGTGCGATAGAGTATATCCGGGAGCGGCTGAAAAATCGGGACGACCTGGAGCTGGATCGGATTTTCCTGACCAATTCCCTAGAGGATCACACCTTGGTAGATAAGGTCCGGCAGGAGATCACCAAATATGCCCCCTTCCATGAGATCATCGAAACCCACACGGGCTGTACTATTTCTTCCCACTGCGGACCCAATACGCTGGGCATTCTTTTTATCCGCAGCCGGTAGGCGTTTTATATCGGAAAAGCGCCCCAATATAGGGCGGGAAATTCCGCACACGATTGGGGCGCTGACGCTATCCTATTAGAGCATTGTAGATTAACAGGGCAGCGTCATCTCGGCTGATGGGATCAGAGGCCGCTTTTGTAAAGTCATTATAAATTCCCATCCGAACCGCTACATCGGAGACATGAATGACCCAGTCCTGCCCAGTAAATTTTTTTCGAATCGGATCGTAGCCGGCGGCTACTAAGAGCATTTTAGCCGCTTCATCGGCGGTCACATTGGCATCTGGATCAAAGCGGTTGTTCCCCCGCCCTGCAATGATCCCCAGACGGTAACAATAATGAATATACTCAGCTGCCCAGTGACCCTCAATGTCAATCAGTTCTGTTTGTTTGCTGGAGGAATTGATCACCTGATTTGGGTTCATAACCATAGCGATCATTTTGGCCATCTCTGCCCTGGTGACAAGTCCGGTTGGATTAAAATATCCAGATTCAGTGCCGCTGATGATACCAAGTTCAGTCAATTTGGAGACAGCCTCCCGGTTCACAATCTCGGTCTTGTCACGAAACCGGTCAAAGTCAGATACCGCACCTGCTCTAGGCACCAGCAGCAGACAGGTAAGAATGACTGCCAGTGCTAAACCAGCCGTCCATCTATAAACGTTCATATTCACCCCATATGATGTGTCAACCTGAATGCTCACCATCATATGTATACCCTTTCTTTCACTTAACCCTTCAGATCGAGTTTCTTCTAGTATACTATGATTTTTTTGCACTTGCAAGGTACATTGAAAAAATTCACACAGGGGAAGCTCACTTCCTTCACCCGCTAGAAATAGGCCAGCTTTTCACACGCAAAATGCTCCTTTTTTCACAAAGAGCCTATTTTTAAGAGAAGATGTTGCGGAATGCTCCCAATTAGGCGACTTGCGCTATAAAAATCTCTTATCTTGATTTATTCCAAGTTGATTTAGTTGTTTCGTCCAAAATACAGAAATATAAGTATATTTTTTAGCGCTATTTACCATTGCATTTTACTAGGAAATCAGCTATAATCTAAACTGGTCAAACAGTTGGGACACTGGCCAATGTTACAATTGAAAGGAGGTATGTGTTAGATGTTAGCTTACAACAACTGCTCTGCCGTGGATGTAGATGATCTTATCTTCGGTGATGAGAACCAGGTTATCCGTAGCGATCGGTAGAGAGATAAAACAAACAGAGAAGCTAACCACACCAATCTGGTGTGGCTTTTTTGTTTGTTTAACAGGCCGTACCTGACAATCCAGGTACGGCCAAATAATTAGTTTATATCCTACAAAAATAACAGTATATGTTTTTCCCCGCCTCTATACACCGGACACCAGGCTTCAGTCGGAGGCCAGGGTTTTTACATGGTCCAAAAGCGCTTGGCGGTCGTTTTCAATACTGCCATCCAAGACCAGATCCATCAGTTGGCGGAGCACTATCCCCAAAGTGGGTCCAGCATGCAGGCCGGCTGCAATCAGATCTCGGCCATTGACCGCCAGATCTTTGAGAGAAAAGCACTGTCCTTCCTCCAAAATCTGATCCATTTGTTTTTCTGCCTGTTCCAAGGATGCCAGTTCTTCGGCGGTCAACGCCGGATTGTGGGCCAGCGTGTCAGCACGCTTCACCGCGAAAAGACGGCGCAGCTGGCTCTCCCCCAGCCGGTTGAGCCACCGCCGGACCGATTTGGCTTCCGGGTTGATGAGCGTGTCGTGAACTGCGACAAGCGTTGCGACATTATGCCTTGTCTCGTTGTCATACCGTAGCCGCCGCAGAAGGATTTTCGCGTCCTCACTCCCCGCTTGGGCATGTCCATAAAAATGGCCTATCCCCCTCTTGTCTAGCGTGAAAACAGCGGGCTTCGCTATGTCGTGCAAAAGAAGCGCCAGCCGGACAATCGGATCATAGATTGCCTGATCGATTGCAATTATGGTGTGCTGCCATATGTCCCACAGGTGCCAGGGGTTGTGCTGGGCAAAGCCGGCAAGCGGCGCAAGCTCAGGAATCACCACTGACAGCACATCATGAAATTCCTCCAATACAGGACGAACCCCACATCCCATCAGCAGCTTTTCCAGCTCTACCTGGATCCGCTCTCCCGCTATTTGGGTGAGCAGCGCCCGTTGTTGATGAATTTGTACCCTTGTACCCTCTTCCACGATGAATTTATAGGTAGAGGCAAAACGCATGGCCCGCAACAGCCGCAGGGCATCCTCCTGAAACCGTAGCGCGGGGTCCCCTACACAGCGGATTATTCCAGCGGCCAGGTCCATCTGGCCCCCATAGGGGTCCTGTACCAGACCGTCCGGCCCGGCGGCCATGGCATTGATGGTGAAATCCCGGCGCGCCAGATCCGCCTTTAAAGAAGAGACAAATTGGACGGAATCAGGGTGACGTCCATCTGAATAGGCGCCGTCCGTCCGGTATGTGGTGATCTCATAGGGAACTCCCTCTAACAGTACCGTGACTGTACCATGTTTAAGGCCGGTTTCTATGACACGCTCTCCTTGAAAACACCGCTGGATCTGTTCCGGCCGGGCGGAGGTGCAGATGTCCCAGTCGTTGGGACGGCGGCCAAGCAGACTGTCCCGTACACAGCCCCCCACTACCTGAGCCTCAAACCCAGCAGTATTTAGCCGGGCCATCAAAAGAGCCGGACCTACCGGTATCACAATCCGCGCCATTACAGTTCCCTCCACTGGTCCATTTTCTTTGTTCTTCTCTCGTAGTATAGCAGATGGAAGATGCCCCGTAAAGAAAAAGTCCCCGGCAGCTTATAGCTGCCGGGGACCATGCGATGACTGCGCCGTGCGATAGGATAGATTAGTTACAGCAGCCCTTTGAGCCGCAGCCGCAGCCGCAGCCGCCGTCACCGCCAGGCAGACTGTTGGGCGGGAAGAACTCATCCACAGGGAATTTGACATGGCGGAAGATCTCACAGGGATCCTCCTCACAGCAGCCGCTACTGCAGCTGCACTCCTTCTCAGGCAGACAGTAGTCATAGACGGGCATGAGCAGCTGGGCATCCCGCTCCAGACGGATGATGGAAAATTGACCCAGCGTGACATAGACCCTCTTGTTCTCGCTGCCGAAGCACAGATCGCTACCAAAACAGGCACAGATGCACGGCGGGATCTCGGTGAGTTCGCAGTCACAGGGCCGGCACTCACAGACATCAACCAGCTTCATACCAAGGACGATAGGATCCACAGCCTCTACGACAGCTGTTGGCATGTTACTATTGAGGATATTCTGCTCGTCAAGGCCGTCAAAGACGGCCGTCGAGGAGAATATCTTAGCGGTCCCCTCACTACCAAAGAGGATCACCCGCTTGTCAAACACGCACAGACCGCTGATCTCTACTGGCCGGGCAGCCCCAATGAAAGCATCGGCTGTCACACGGTAGAAGTAGCGCACGTCTACAGTATAAAAGCCCCGGTTAAAGCTGATGGGCTCCACATCGATGTACACATAGAGCAGCTCGGCCTTGCCAGCCTTAATGCTGATAGCTCGGTCGATGGCACATTGAGACTCTTGGGTCGGATAGAACCGCAGATCTTCGATGCAGTCTTTATCTTTACAGCTATCAAAGATCTTTTTGGTGTGTATACAGACGGCCTCGCGGACGCAGGCGGCATCCTGGACAGGGCCGGGCATTACTTTATCAGGCATGAATAATACCTCCTAGTCGAGTTTGTATCGAACCGTGTGGAAGGGGGAACGCCCTTCCTCTCTATTCTATGCGGGGCGCCATCAATGGTGCGGCGCTAGACGGCCTCTTTGATCCTGTGGAGCGGACAAAAAAAGAGGACCTGAACCATACTATGGCGCAGGCCCTCGCGGGGTGCGTACGATTAGATTATGAGGGAGTAATCTATGAGATGGCCACCTCTTCCCCTGATGGGATGATACAGATATAGGTGCTCCCCTGCCCCAGAATCAGTGGTGTTCCGTCCAGTCGGGAGTAGTGAAGCTGGCCGTCTGGGAAGGTCTTGCTCCAGGTAATATCGACAAGCTGGCCGCCGCAGGCAAAATAGCCGGAGCCGCCGCTGGAAAGATCCACAGTGATATGTCCATAGCTGTCTCCAGTATTTCGGCATGCAGTTTTGAGCACTAACACATTGGTCATACCTACCTGCTCGTCTGTGTTACCATCTATATAGGGAGCGCCGTACTCCTCAACCAAATAGCACTTTCGTTCTGCATCATAGGTAAAAATGCCGGTTTTATAGTTGGAAAAGTGGACCCGTAGCTCACTAGCCGAGACACCATCCAATGGTGTCCCATCTTCTGAAAATTCCTGTATATATTGGTATCCCTCCCGGTGATCCAAGCGCAGACCAGAGATCTCCTCTAGCTTTGCCGCCAAATGCTCCCCCTCGGTGACAACAGTATGCTCCAAAGAGTAATGCTTGCGCCGTTCCGGGTCTCGCCAGAGCAGATTGCTCTTTGGACTGCTGCCCAGATAGGGCCCGCGCACACCGTCTAGGGAGGTGACACCCCAGGATCGGATATAAGAATAGGCCTTCTCACTGCCTCCGGCATGGATGAAAATCGCATCGTGACCCAGAGCCAGCTCCAAATAATAGGGCCGGGCCGAGCGGATAGAACCGATGGTACCCGCTCCCTTTGGACACTGATACAGGGCGAGCATCCGTGTTATTCCCCCTTCAGTGGGGACCTCATAGATGATATCCGCTTTGGATACACCGTGCTGGGGCAAGGCTTCACGGAGGTTGTTGATCATAACGGCCACTGGACGGCGGTTGACCCACGCCTCTTCAATCGGCGCTCCAGTCAAGGGATTCACCGGTCCGTTATAGGGGGTAGGCTCCGGAGTTTCAGGCGCTGTGGACGGCGGGAGGGTGGCCGTTGGTTCCGGCGCTGGTGTGGGTGTGGGGGTTGGTTCCGGTTCCTCGCCGCAGGCTGTCAGCAGAAGCAGCAGGACAAGAAAAGGCAGTAATCTTTTTTTCATCAAATCCCTCCAAGCATTGGTACAACGTCCGGGTCAGTCTTGTATGCAGACCGTATAGGTTATATTCTCATACTAAGCCTCATCCCACAAAATGTCAAGTTTATTCAGATGCCATCGAAGCTTGGATGGATAGCGGCAATCTCATTTATGGGTCCTTCTACGTAAAAAAACGCTCTTGTATGGTGTGAAAATTTTCGTTATAATAAAAGACATGCCGCCGGACCGGACCGCCGGTTTAGGATACCGAAAGGGAGGCCGCAGAATGGCACGATACGGCTTTATTCGCGGAAAATTGGATATTAAATTATTGGTACTCTATATCATGGAACGAATTGCAGCTCCCATTGATTTTGTCACTCTAACCGATCTGGCTCTGTGTGATGAGGGGGTAGATTACTTTGAATTTGCAGAGTCGGTGGCTGAGCTGGTGGCATCGGAGCATCTATGCTTAGAGGAAAATTACTACACCATTACAGAGAAGGGCCGTCAGGATGGGGCTGCCTGTGAGAGCAGTCTATCCTATTCGGTTAAGCGCCGATGTAACGGAAATTTGTCCAAGGTGAATAGTATGCTGCGCCGCAATGCCCAGGTTCGGGCCGAGGTCCTCCCACGCACTGACGGGACCTTGACTACCCGGCTGACCTTGGATGATGAGAACGGCAACCTTATGACCATTGAATTGCTTTGTGTCAACGAGGAACAGAGCCGCCGACTCTCTGAAGGGTTTAAGGCCAAGCCAGAGCGGGTTTATAACGAGGTTCTGAACGCCCTACTGGACAGCGGAGATATCGAGACACTGGAGCATACCGATGAGTTATGAGCCTGTTTTTTTCGGATTTCCTCTACACTTACTGGCCCTCTACTTCCTGATCTACTCCTGTCTGGGCTGGATTATGGAAACCTGCTACTGTTCCCTCACCGAGCGGCGCTTTATGATCCGCGGCTTTCTCTACGGGCCGGTATGCCCTATCTACGGCGTAGGGGTGCTGATGATGATCTGCTGTTTTGCCCCCTTCCAGAGCAATCCGCTGATTTTTTACGGAATGGCTACCCTCTGTATGTCCGCCTGGGAGTATTTCGTGGGCTGGTTTTTGGAGACGACAACCCACATCAAATACTGGGACTACAGTATGTTTCGGTTTAATCTCCATGGACGTATTTGTCTCTGGGTCTGCCTGATGTGGGGGCTGTTAGCCTACCTGGTCATTTTCTGGCTGCATCCTTTGGTCTCCGGCCTTGTGTTATTGGTACCACTGTTGGTCCGGCAGGTACTAGCCGCCGTGCTGTGTGCCATCCTGTTGGTGGATGCGGGCTTTACCATCCGTGACCTGGCCTTGATGTCCGGCGTTCTGCGCCGTCTTAACCAGGCAGGAGATGAGCTGCGGATTCAAGTAGCGCTGGGCAAGAGCCAGCTGGAGGCCAAGCTGGAGAATGTGCCGGACAGTTTGGACGAAGCCGCTGGCTCGCTCAAGCACAAGTACGATCTTCTCCTCTCCACCGCAGAGCGCCGTACCCGCCGTTTTTTGGACAACTATACCCATATGTCCTCAAAACACTGGTCTAAGCCTCTCTCTGACGTGCGGGCCTCTATCAGCCGTCACAGGCCCCGCCGCAGGGCAAGAAAGTAAACGAATGGTTTACTTGAAGATAACGTAAAAAGAGCTTCAAATCTACATCTATGAGTGTAGGTTTGAAGCTCTTTCTTGTTCTTATTCACTAATCCGCTTTACCGTCACCTGCCCGCGTACCTGGGCCGCCTGATCGGCGTTGATGGCCCCAGCAGCAGAGAGCTGGTCCAGAAGTGTCCCGCGGTTGTCCTTCCGGTAGGCATCCAGAGCGTAGTAGGATACATAGGCCATCTGTGCCCGGAGGAAAGGCTTGCTGGATAGAAGGGCAAACTCCCCCGTTGTGAGAACCCCCATATTCCGTCCGGTCTCTAAGGCATTTTCCCAGGTAAAATCAGGGGTGGAACCGCTGTCCTGATAGCCGAGAACCCGCAGAACAAAGGTGAGGTACTCCCCTGCCTCCATAGGGATATCCGTCCCAAAGAGGGGCTGTCCGGTGGTCAGGCTGGGTCCAATCCCCTTGGTATACCCCTTGTCGTAGGCGTAGGCTACATAGGGTTTCGCCCAGTCTGGTACATCGGAGAACGGATTTGGACTGGTGCAAGCTAAGGCAGCTTTCTCCTCTCCCAACAGGCGCAGAAAAAGAACTAATCCCTCAATTCGAGTGGGAATCCGCTCCAAATCGTAGCCGGAGCCATAGCCGGTTCCGGTCCCTCGGAAGATATTCAGGGTATTCAGGGCCGCAGCCAGGGCGTTGTAGTCTGTCTCGCCGCTGGGTGTGATACTCCCCTCCCCCTCCAGGCTGACCACTGCCGTATCGGATGTAATGGTGATCTGGGCATTTGTTTGCTCTGCCGCTAAGTAACGGTGGTACTCCACCAGCGCCCCACCGTTGGGGACGGTCTGACCGGTGGTCAGATCGATCACACCACTGCCGGTATAGGCCGCCGTTCCACGCCCGGCCAGCAGTAAGGCGGTCGAGCCGGTGGGCAATATAATCATATCTCCCTGTTTAACCCGTTGATCCAACAGGCCAGCGGGCCCAGACAGCCCTCCGATAGCCTGAAATAGATACTGCTCTTGGCTGGCCTTCAGGCTCTCGTAGACCTGTTGATAAGTCTTCTGCGTTGCCGTCTGGATGCTGGCCCCAGCCTTGTTGACCATATCGGGCAGATATGTGTGATTTAGATAGGACAGGGAGATCAGTTCGCTCCCCCCAGCTGCCAGTGCAGCAACGCAGCTGGTCAACAGCATAGCGGTCAAAATCAGTGCAGCTCCCCGTCTCATAGTTCCTCCGAAATCATGTAGCTCAAGGTTAAAAGGCTGTCGGCAAAGTGGACATTCTCTACCATAATCTGCTCACTCACATGGAGCTCTGTATTGGTAAAATTCCAAATCCCCTTGATTCCAGAGGCCGCCAGACGATCCGCCATGGCTGCTGCTGCTGTCTGAGGTACAGTCAGCACCGCCACACTTGTGGGATGATGCGCTAGATAAGCCTCCAATTGATCTACGGAATAGACTTGGACGCCGGACAGCTCCTGCCCAATTATCTGAGGACTCACATCAAATGCAGCGGTGAGCTGAAAGCCGCTGTGGCCAAAGTGAAAATTCTCCATCAAAGCCCGGCCCAGATTGCCCGCCCCTAAAATAATAGCAGTATGCTTTTGGTTCATGCCCAAAATGTCTGTGATCTCCCGCTGGAGATTTTCTACGTTGTAGCCATAGCCCTGCTGTCCAAATTCCCCAAAGCAGGAGAGATCCTGCCGGATTTGCGAGGCTGTCAGCCCCATAGACTTCCCCAACGCACTTGAGGAGATGCGAACAGTGCCTGCCTGCTGAAGATCGCTCAAATGGCGGTAATAGCGGGGCAGACGTCGAATGACTGCGTTAGACACTTTTTCTTTTCTCATTGCTCTATCACGTCCGTCTTTGACATACTTTTGTATCCAGAAGCTCTGTTTTCTCTCCCTACCAGACAGAGCGGTACACAGTACAAAATATTTCGTCCAGTTTAACGCAAATACCACCGCCTGTCAACTTTTTGCCGCCGGATAAGCCTGGAAATCCCATTGGCCTATCCATTGGAACACTGAACTTCTCCATTACATACAATAAAATGAAAAGGAGGAATGTCAATTGGCATCAGGTACTATTATTACCCGTATCTATACTTCACAGGCACAACTTCCACTCCCCAATGCCACGGTTGCCTTCACCCAAAAGATACCTGGAGGAAAGCATCGTCTACTTGGTGTACGTATCACGGATCAGAGCGGGAAGACTGAACCTATCACGGTTGAAACTCCGGCGCAGGGCGTCGGAGAGACGCCAGGTGATAGGCAGCCCTTCGCCCAGTGCGACATCTGGATTCAAGCGCCTGGCTTCGAGACTTTGCTGGTAGAGGATGTACAGATCTTCCCTGGCACAACCACAGTACAGGATATTATGCTCGTCCCGCTGCCGGAGCAGAGCCCCTCCTGTACCTGGAGCAATTCCTTTCAAATTGCCCCACAGGATCTATAGAAAGGAGGTCTCCAAATGCCCACTCCTGTCCTCCCCTATGTTCCACAGCAGATCACCGTTCATCTAGGCGCTCCCTCAGAACCAGCAGAAAATGTCACAGTCTCCTTTCCAGACTACATAAAAAACGTGGCCTCCAGTGAGATCTATCCCACCTGGGAGCCCTCCGCCATCCGGGCCAATATCCTGGCTATCATCTCATTCGCCCTGAATCGAGTGTATACCGAGTATTACCCAAGCCGCGGTTATCCCTTTCAAATTACCTCCAGCACCGCCTACGACCAGAAATACATCCATGGCCGCAACATCTTTGAGAACATCAGCCAGATCGTGGATGAGATTTTTAACTCCTATATCCGGCAGAAAGGCTTTGTAGAACCGTTGGCCGCCAAATTCTGCAATGGCACCACCACAACCTGCGATGGTCTCTCCCAATGGGGCAGTCAGGAGCTTGCCCAGCAGGGCTTGGACTCTATGAGTATCTTACGCCACTACTATGGCGATAACATCGAACTGGTGGTGAATACACCTGTGACCGGGATTCAAACCTCTTATCCGGGATATCCGCTTTTCCGCGGGACATTGGGTGAAAATGTCGTCCTTATCCAAGCTATGCTCAACCGGATTTCTAGAGATTACCCTGCTATTCCTAAGATTCCAACCCCTGTCAGCGGCGTTTTTGACGAGGATACCGAACAGGCGGTGATTCAGTTCCAAAAAATTTTTAATTTGACACCAGACGGAATTGTAGGCAATGCAACATGGTATAAACTGGTTTTTATCCATGGGGGAGTATTGAAGTTGTCCGAGCTTGTCAGCGAGGGTCAGACCTTTTATGCTGTGAACTTCCAGGCCCCTGAACGCTTGCAGGAGGGAGATCGGCTGGAGGGGGTGCGCCTGCTGCAATATATGCTATCCGTTGTCGGAGAGTTTAACAGCAACATTCCCGATGTTCAGATCGACGGCATCTACGGCAGCGGCACGACTCAGGCGGTTCTTGCACTCCAGCAGATGTCCGGCCTGCCACAGACCGGTGCGGTGGATAAAGATACTTGGGAGGCGCTCTACCGTCTCTATGCCGGCATTACCAACACGGTCGCGCAATATACAAATCTCATTCCAGAGGCTCTGCGGCCTGACACCGGCCCGGACACCAGCATGACCCAATTCCCTGGTATGCAGCTCACCCTAGGTGATACCGACCAGAGAGGGGGAAACAACTGATGCCCACACCAATTCGTTATTTGGGCAACCCGGTCCTCAGCCTCCAGACCATGCTCCGCACCATCTCATTCAGGCATCCCGTGATCCCTAGAATCATTCCGGATGGGATCTTTGGCGAGCAGACCCTGGAAGCTGTGATGATCTTTCAGCGGGAGTTCTCCCCGCCTGTTACCGGACGAGTCAATATCACAACTTGGAACGCCATTGTAGCCGCCTATCAGTGCGCCTTGACCCAGCTCAACCAGCCAATCTCTTGTACCGGTTATCCATCTCGTTACTTTACGATCACACCGGGAGATGACAACGTCCATGTCTTCCTAGTCCAATCCATGTTTAAAGGATTGTCCTCTATTTTAGAGGGTATTGTAGATTCACCCATTGACGGTACTTACACCGGCATCTCTATTGACAATGTCCGTTGGATCCAGCGCCTGGATGGCCGCCCGGAGACCGGTATCATGGAGAAAGCCGACTGGGATACTCTCAGCCGCCTCTATACCATCTTTGTTACCTATGCCCAATCCCCCTGGTTTACTTGGCAGAAGCTCTTCGAGGAGAGCTGTCAGCATTAAATCTAGTCTCACAAACGGCTAGGCGGCAGCGATCCTTTTTCGCTGCCGCCTCTCGCAGCACTCACAGAAATTTTCTGGAATTATATTCCTGGAACTTACTTCTTGTCTATTTGTCTTGCGCCGGTTGAGACAAAATGATAGAATAAATGGTTAAGCAGGGGCGGCGTGGTCCACGGGCTGGATATAACCGCCGCAAAGGGCCTTGAAGGGAGTGCTTTTCCATGGCAGCAATCCAGGAATTTACCTATCCCTCTAGTGACGGGGTACATCAAGTCCACGCGGTGGAATGGATGCCAGAGGTTGAGCATCCGCGGGGTGTGGTGCAGCTTGTCCACGGGATCTCAGAATATATGCTCCGCTACACACACTTTGCCGCCTATTTGATGGAACATGGCTTCGTTGTGGTGGGTAATGACCACTTGGGCCACGGAAAAACGGCCCGCAGCTCGAAGGAGTACGGCTTTTTGGCCCCAAAAGATGGCTGGAAGCACCTGGCCGAGGATGTCTATGCGCTGCGGATGAAGACAGCCGCCCGATTCCCCGGCCTGCCCTATTTTATGCTGGGCCATTCGATGGGGTCCTTTGTGGCCCGCACCTACCTCATCCGTTGGCCTGGGACTCTCTCTGGCTGTATTCTGTCCGGCACCGGACAGGAGTCTGCCGCCCTCATCGCCATGGGCAAAGGGATCACCGCCCTGCTGTCCAGGGTGAAAGGCCCTAATTCCCACAGCGACCTTGTGACAGCCCTCTCCCTCGGTCCCTATAACCGGCAGTTCAAGCCCAACCGGACGGAGGTGGACTGGATTTCCAGGGACACAGCGGTTGTGGACTCCTATGCTGCGGACCCTCTCTGCCGCTTTGTTCCAACTGTTGGCATGACCAGAGATATGCTGGGCGGATTAGAATTTATCGCCAGGCCGGAGCATCTGCGCCGGATGGATCCGGAGACCCCTATCTACTTCTTTTCGGGCGACCAGGACCCAGTTGGGGGCAATGGTACAGGGGTCAAGAAGGTGGTCAAACTCTTTCAGGCCGCCGGTGTGAAGGATCTCACCCTCAAGCTCTATCCAGGAGGCCGCCATGAGATGCTCAACGAGATCAACCGCTCGGAGGTCTACGCCGATACCCTGGCATGGCTGGAGTCCAAGATCCCCCGCCACTAACTGTATATGGGTTTCGACCGGCCGCACACCCTGCATACCTTCCACAAAAAAAGAACCGTTTTCCACCAAAATCCTTGCATTTCAGGCGTTGACAAGGGAGAAATTTATGATACAATAACGGAGATAAAAGGGCATTGACGAAGCAAGCCGCGCTTTTTGCGGCCCGAAGCGAGGGGGAGACGGTGCGAGTCCCCCGGCCAGCGGGCGCGGCAGCCACTTCTGAGCCGCCTGTGAGGAACAGGCCGCCTCATCCCCGTTAAGGATGCAATGAGATGCGGCAGTTTCTGCCGTCAATCAGGGTGGTACCGCGGAGTGATATGCTTCGCCCCTGTCAATCAGGGGCGGAGCATTTTTTCTGCCCCAGAACAACGGAGGTAATTCCCATGAACAAACCATACGGCTTAAACGAGCTGCGGGAGATGTTCCTCAGCTTCTTTGAGCAAAAAGGCCACCTACGCCTGCCCAGCTTCTCCCTCATCCCCAAGGATGACGCTTCCCTACTGCTTATCAACTCTGGCATGGCCCCTATGAAGCCCTTCTTCACCGGGGAGAAGGAGCCCCCCCGCCGCCGGGTGTGTACCTGTCAAAAGTGCATCCGTACCGGCGATATTGAGAATATCGGCCATACGGCCCGCCACGGCACCTATTTTGAGATGCTGGGCAACTTCTCCTTTGGTGACTACTTCAAAAAGGAGGCCATTGCCTGGTGCTGGGAGTTTTTGACCTCCCCGGACTGGGTTGGTCTGGATCCCAACCGACTCTACCCCTCCATCTATCAGGACGACGACGAGGCTTTCGCCATCTGGCAAAATGACGTCGGCATCCCGGCGGATCGTATCTTCCGGTTTGGCAAGGAGGATAACTTCTGGGAGCACGGCAGCGGTCCCTGCGGCCCCTGTTCCGAGGTCTACTACGACCGCGGCCCGGAGTTCGGCTGCGGCAAGCCGGGCTGTACAGTCGGCTGTGAGTGCGACCGGTATATCGAGGTCTGGAACAATGTGTTCTCCCAGTTCAACAACGACGGTGAGGGTCACTACACCGATCTGGCCCAGAAAAACATTGATACCGGCATGGGACTGGAGCGTCTGGCCTGCGTGTGCCAGGGGGTGGATTCCCTCTTTGATGTCGATACCGTCATGAATATTACAAACAAGGTCTCGGATATCACCGGCGCCCACTATGGAGAGAGTCATAAGTCAGATGTCTCTCTGCGGATCATCACCGATCACATCCGCTCGGCTACTATGATGATCTGCGACGGCGTTCTCCCCTCTAACGAGGGCCGGGGCTATGTCCTGCGCCGCCTGCTCCGCCGGGCTGCCCGGCACGGGAAGCTCCTGGGGGTCAACGACCCTTTCCTTTATGAGGTCTGCGAGACGGTAATCCACGAGAATGAGAGCGCCTATCCTGAGCTGCGGGAGCGCCAGGGCTATATCACCAAAATTATCCGGGTGGAGGAGGAGAACTTCGCCCGCACCATTGACGGCGGCATGAAGATCTTTGACGAGATGCTATCTGGACATAAGAGCCGGAACGAGACCGTCTTCTCTGGCGCGGACGCCTTTAAGCTCTACGACACCTACGGCTTCCCCATTGATTTGACCATTGAGATGGTAGAAGAGGCCGGTATGACGGTGGACAAGGACGCCTTTGACGCTCTGATGCAGGCCCAGAAGGAGCGGGCCAGAAAAGCCAGAGAGGCCCTGGGCGATCTGGGCTGGGCCGGGATTGAGTTTGGCAAGGAGATGCCGGAGACCGTCTTTGTGGGCTATGACCAGACCCAGGCCCAGGGAAAGATTCTCGCCCTAGTGGCCGAAGAGGAGCTGCGGGAGGAGGTTGGCACCGGCGCAGAGGCCATCGTCGTGCTGGATCAGACCCCCTTCTATGCCGAGATGGGCGGTCAGGTGGCCGATCACGGTGTTCTGGAGACAGAAACCGCCCGCTTTACCGTCCGGGATGTGCAGAAGAACAAGGGCGGGAAGTATATGCACTACGGCGTTATGGAGTCCGGCTCCCTCAAAGTAGAGGAGACAGTGACAGCGTCCATCGACCTGGAGCGCCGGAAGGCTGTTATGCGGGCTCACAGCGCTACCCACCTGCTGGACGCGGCATTGAAAAAGGTGCTGGGCGATCATGTCCAGCAGGCCGGTTCTCTGGTGGAGCCCGACCGCCTGCGCTTCGACTTCACCCACTTTGAGGCCGTCACCCCAGAACAGCTCGCCGCAGTAGAAAGCCTGGTCAATGGTGTGATTCTGGGCGGTATTCCCGTTGTCACCGAGGTTCTCCCCCTGGAGGAGGCCAAGAAAAAGGGCGCGGTGGCTGTGTTCGGTGAAAAATATGGCGATGTGGTCCGTGTGGTGGAGATGGGCGATTTCTCCATGGAGTTCTGCGGTGGCACCCATTTGGACAACACCGCAAAAGCGGGAGTATTCCACATTGAGAGCGAGGGGTCCGTTGCCTCTGGCGTCCGCCGGATTGAGGCCACCACCGGCGCGCGGTCCCTGGCCATTATGAACCAAAATAAAAAGATGATCTTTGCCGCTGCAGCTGCCTTGAAGACCAACCCCAAGGAGCTGCGGGAGAAGCTGGAGCAGAACATGGCCGAGCTCAAGCGTCTGCGCAGTATGGTGGAGCGGTTCAAATCCCAGGAGGCCGCTGGGGAGACCGACCGTATCTTCTTCGGCGCCCATGACGTGGGCGGATTAAAGGTCCTCACTGCCACTGTGCCGGAGGCCGATACCAACAAGCTGCGCAAGATGGGCGACACACTCCGGGACAAAGACGCCAATGTAGTGGGCGTCCTGGCCACGGTGAACGACGGGAAGATCACCTTCCTGGCCGTCTGCGGCAAGGAGGCAGTCAAACGGGGGATCAAGGCTGGCGATGTTATCAAGCAGGTCTCCGCTATCGCGGGAGGATCCGGGGGCGGAAAGCCGGATTCCGCGATGGGCGGCGGAAAAGACCTCTTAATGCTGGATAACGCCCTGGCTATGGTGGACAACTTTGTGTCCATGAAGCTGGGTCTATAGCGCTCCCCCTCCAAGGGGAGGCAGAGATTCTATCCTTACACCTGTATTCACAGCTATTTGGGTGAGAAAACGGAGGGTTCAAAATGTCCGATTGTCTGTTTTGCAAGATCATCGCCGGGGAGATCCCATCTAAAAAGGTCTATGAGGATGACCAGTGTTACGCCTTTTATGACATCGATCCCCAGGCGCCAGTTCACTTCCTAGTGATTCCAAAGGCACATATCGGCTCCTGTGGCGCTATTACGGAGGAGAACTCCGTTGTAGTGGGCCACATCTTCCAAGTCATTTCCAAGCTGACCCATGAGATGGGGATCACAGATTTCCGTGTGGTCTCCAACTGCGGGGAGCAGGCGGGGCAGAGCGTCTACCACCTGCATTTCCACGTCCTCTCTGGCCGGGATATGACCTGGCCTCCGGGCTAATGGCCGTCTGCCAGAAGGGCTTGCCCCGCCTTTTGGCGGGGCTTGCCGTTTTTGGAGGACTCTCCGGTCTGGCCCTGGTGCGGCTATGGGCTATCTTAGGGGGCCGTCTGCCTGGAAAGCTCCTGCTCCTTTTGGCAATGGTCCTGGCCGGAGGATGTCTGGCCCTTCTCGTCCGGTTTCATCTGGTAGAGCGTCTTCTGCCCTGGGGATGGAGCTGGAAATCTGCCTTGGCCGCCCTGCTGGCTTTTGTGCCGGGAGCTCTGCTGGATACCAGCTTTGCTATGTTTTCCTCCGAGGGACTATTGATCGACTCCCTCCCCTTCCGGCTTCTGTCCGCCCTGGGCAGCGGACTAGTCCTGGCCGGGATTGTGCTGGCCCTGGTAAAAGCGGCCAGAACCTGGGGAACCCTCCAATGTCCCTGCGGAAAAGAGCTGCTACTCCTGGCCCTGGCAGTCAATGTGATCACCGCCCTCTACAGTGGGGGAAGCGCAACCGTCTATTACTGGGACGCCACCATCTATTGGAACTCCTCTACGATGCTGGCAGGCCAGCCCCTGGATCTGGCCCAGATCCGGCTGGTACTGGAGAGTGTCATCACACAGGAATACAACTACCTGCTCTCCTTTCCCGTCTCCCTGGTGATGCGGGTACTGGGAACCGGACGGTATGTCTATCTTTTTGCCGCTGTCAACCTCTATGTGCTCCCCGCCCTGTGGGGGATATGCGTACTGGGAAAACGGCTGCGCCGTGGTGGACTGCTGCCTGTTCTGGCCTCCCCCATGCTACTCTATACGGCCCTGGTAGGCTTTGTGGATGTGGCGGCAGCTGGACTTGGGATCTGGGCCTTTGTGTGTTACAGTGACACCAGCCGCCCCGCTTGGGCCAGAGGTATTCTATCCGGCGCCCTGCTGACTGGGACGTTTCTTTTGCGGCGCTACTTCTTCTTTTTCGCTGTCTCCTTTGGCATAGCCGCCCTGATCGCCAATCTGGTCTTCCGCCGGAAGCAGTGGCGGGACTTTTTTGCCCTGTTTCTCTCTGCTGCTGTCACCAGTCTCTTTTTTGCCCAGAGCTTTCTGATTGAAAAGGTCCTCTCTGTCCGCTATGGCGATCTCTACGCGGCCTATAATCAGGGCCGACGGGTGGATGTGATGATGCTCACCAGATACTTTGGCGTGATCCCCCTGGCGGCAGTTTTAGTACTGGGGCTCTTTCTGCTGATCCGTGTCCGGTCCTTGCGGTGGACAGCAATACTGGCGCTTCTCCAGCCGCTGATCTGTCTGCTGCTCTTTACACAGATTCAATCCCACGGGCAGCAGCATCTACTGCTCTATCTGCCCGCCTTTGTCACCCTGCTCTCCAGTGGGCTGGAAGCACTGCCGGAGAGAAAACCGATCCCAATCCTCGCCGCCCTCCTGGCGGCGTGTACCACAGTCAGTTCTCTCCTACCAACCCCTCAGCCCGCCAGTCCCCAGGAGATCCGCTTTCCCGCGCCGCTCCCCTCCTTCACCTACCACCCACCCCGCCGGCAGGATATTGCCCAGCTCATCGCCCTGCGGATGTATGTAGACGGTCTCTCGGCCCAGGAGCCCAAGACGGCCGCCATTGTCTCCTCCTCCTTTGTATTTAACGACAGCATCTATACCAACGCCCTGCGATCCATGGATATCCCAGCCCCAGACGGCCCTGAGACCAAGCTCATCTATATGGCCACGGTAGACAAGCGGGACGGGTTTTCCTGGAATATCCTGACCGCAGATTATCTGGTGGTGGGCGATCCGGTCCAAACCCATTTGGGGGCGGAAAACCAACGTATTCTGACCCTTGTGGCAGACGCGGTTCTCAGCGGCACGGGACTTGGAACCGCTTACGAGCCCCTGAAGGCCACCTTCCCTCTAGACAGCGGCGTCACCATCCGCATTTACCGGCGCATACGGGATATCACCCCAGCGGAGGCCAGAGAGATCTCCAATCAGCTCGTGGCCCTCTACCCGGACTATGCCGCCCAGTATCAACCGCCCACCTGGGCATTGGAATAAAAAGTAAGCCCCCAGCCGTTCTGGCTGGGGGCTAGTATTTCACCAAGTTTCTGACTTGGTGAAATACTAGTGCGTTCCTATACTTTGAGTTCCGTCTCCTTCTGGGACAACGCTGCGGCGTACTGCTGGAGCTTGGGGGCCACCTGAACGGCTAAAAATTCGTCCACCTGCTCCGGACAGCGGCCAATATAGCGCGCCGGTTCCATATGGGCGGCCAAAATCTCCTTGCTCAGGCCGAACATAGAGTCCTCTGCGATGAGATCGATCAATGGGTTTGGAAGGCCGAGGTCCTTGACCTGGCGGCCCGCCTCTAGTGCGTGGACCCGGATGCGTTCGTGGAGCTCCTGCCGGTTTCCGCCCCGCTTCACCGCGTCCATCATGATATTCTCGCTGGCCATAAAGGGCAGCTCCTCCCGAACATGCTTTTCAATTACCTTCTCGTGGACCACTAGGTGAGAGGCGATATTTGCATAGAGGCTGAGGATGGCGTCCACAGCCAGGAACGCCTCTGGGACAGCCAGACGCTTGTTGGCTGAGTCGTCCAGCGTGCGCTCAAACCACTGGCTGGCGGCTGTGACAGCTGGGTTCATGGCGTCCACCATCACATAGCGGGCCAGGGAACAGATCCGCTCGCTGCGCATGGGATTGCGCTTATAGGGCATGGCGGAGGAGCCGATCTGATGCTGCTCGAAGGGTTCCTCCACCTCTTTCAAATGGCAGAGGAGCCGCAGATCGGTCGCGAACTTGCTGGCGCTCTGGGCGATGCCAGACAGAGTAGCCAGGACGGCGGCGTCCACCTTGCGGGAATAGGTCTGGCCGGAGACCGGAACCACCCCGTCAAATCCCATTTCAGCTGCAATCTTGCGATCCAAAGCCTTGACCTTCTCGTGATCCCCCTCGAACAGCTCCAAAAAGCTGGCCTGGGTGCCGGTGGTTCCCTTGGAGCCCAACAGCTTGAGGTTAGAAATACGGTACTCCACCTCGTCTAAATCCATCAGCAGCTCATTCATCCAGAGGGTGGCCCGCTTCCCTACTGTGACCAGCTGGGCGGGCTGAAAATGGGTAAAGCCCAGGGTAGGCAGCGCCCGGTACTGGGCGGCAAAGCGGGAGAGATGGGCGAGGACCTGTACCAGCTTATCCCGGATCAGGATCAGGCCCTCCCGCATTAGAATTATGTCGGTGTTGTCCCCCACATAACAGCTTGTGGCCCCCAGGTGGATGATGGGCATGGCCTTGGGACAGTGGGCGCCATAGGCGTGGATGTGGGCCATGACATCGTGGCGGAGCTCCCGCTCCTTCTGGGCGGCGAGGGGGTAATCAATCTCGTCGGCGTGGGCCTCCAGCTCATCGATCTGCTCCTGGGTAATGGGCAGTCCCAGCTCCAGCTCGGCCCTGGCCAGAGCAATCCACAGCCGGTGCCAGGTGGTAAACTTCTTGTCTGGAGAGAAAAGATAGAGCATCTCTTCGCTGGCATAGCGGGAGGACAGGGGGCTTTCATACTGATTGTTCACTTAAATTCCCTCCAAAAAACGCCCCAGACGGTCCAGCCCAGCGGTGATGTTCTCCATTGAGGTGGCGTAGGACCAGCGGACAAAGTTTGGCGCGCCAAAGCCGGCCCCAGGCACCACGGCCACCAGGCCCTGCTCCAAAAATACCTTTGCGAAGTCGTCCCCGCTGTGGATCTCGACACTGTGTACCGTCTTCCCCAGCAGCTTTTCCAGGTTCATCATGACATAGAACGCGCCCTGGGGCTTGAGACAGCTCACCCCCGGAATTTGGTTCATCCGCTTGACAATATAGTCCCGCCGGGCCTCAAAGGCCTGACGCATGGTCTCCACCTCGTCCTGGGGCCCGGTTAGCGCGGCCAGGGCGGCTTTTTGTGTAATGGCACTGGGAGAGCCGGTGGAGTGGCTGAGGTAGTTTGCGATCAGCTTCGCAATATGGGCTCCGGTACAGACATAGCCCATCCGCCAGCCGGTCATGGCGTAGGATTTGGACACACCGTTGATCAGCAGGGTAAGGTCCTTGACATCCTCCCCCAGGGTGGGAAAGCTGGTAAACGAGGCCCCATCATAGAGCAGGTTACAGTAGATCTCGTCGGCCACCACATAGATCTCATGCTTGACGCAGACCTTGGCCAGAGCTTGGAGCTCCTCCCTGGTGTACACCATGCCTGTGGGGTTGGAGGGGTTATTGAGAATCAGCGCTTTGGTCTTGCTGGTAATGGCGGCCTCCAGCTTCTCCGCCGAGATTTTAAAGTCCTCCCCCTCTGAGGCGCTGACCACCACAGGCACACCGCCCATGATCTTGATCAGCTCTAAATAACTTACCCAGAATGGGGCTGGTAAAATGACTTCATCTCCAGGGTTGATCAGCGCCCGAAGGGCGGCGTAGACGGCGTGCTTCGCGCCGTTGGTGACGGCTACCTGGTTTGGCGCATAGGTCAGGCCGAAATCCATTTGCAGTCGGTCACAGACCGCCTGGCGCAGCTCTAGGGTGCCGGTGGCCGGCGTATAGCGGGTGTCGTTGTGTTCAATGGCGGCAATTCCAGCCGCTTTGATGGCGTCCGGCGTGTTGAAATCGGGTTCGCCTGCACCAAAGCCGATGACATCCATACCCTCGGCCTTCATCTGCTTAAAAAGTGTATCAATTGCCATTGTGGTAGAGGCCTGTACGGCCTCAGCAATCCTGGACAATTCCTTCACGGTAATCTCCTCCACAGTCATAACGTTTGTCGGATTCTCTCCTATATGAGAGGGAACCGTATATTATCCCGAAACAGCCCGGTGGAAGACCTTCTTTCCCTTTTTGATCATGACGCCCTCTCCGGTAAACTGATCGGCAGGCAGGAGGGCTGTAGCATCGGTTATTTTTGTCCCGTTGATCTCCACACCGCCCTGCTGGACCAGACGGCGGGCCTCCGACTTGGATGCGGTCAGACCGCACTTGACCATCAAATCCAGCAGTCCTATGGCGCCATCCGAGAAATCCCCGCCGGTCAGGGTGGTGGACGGCATATTGGACTTGTCCCCGCCCTGGGCAAAGAGGGCGCGAGCGGCGTCCTGGGCCTTTTGGGCCTCCTCTTCACTGTGGACCAGCTTGGTCAGCTCAAAGGCCAGAATTTCCTTGGCTTGATTGAGCTGTGCGCCCTCCCAATGGTCCATCTCATCGATCTGCTCCAGGGGTAGGAAAGTCAGCATCCGCAGGCACTTGAGCACATCGGCGTCGCTTATATTGCGCCAATACTGGTAGAAGTCATAGGGACTGGTCTTCTCCGGGTCCAGCCACACCGCCCCGGCCTGGGTCTTGCCCATCTTCTTCCCATCGGAGGTCAGCAGCAGGTTGATGGTCATGGCGTAGGCGTCCTTCCCAAGCTTCCGGCGGATGAGCTCGGTGCCGCCCAGCATGTTGGACCACTGGTCATCTCCGCCGCACTGCATGTTACAGCCCACCGTCTGGAACATGTGATAGAAGTCGTAGCTCTGCATGATCATATAATTGAACTCCAGGAAGGACAGCCCCTTCTCCATCCGCTGCTTATAGCACTCAGCCCGGAGCATGTTATTTACCGAGAAACAGGGCCCCACCTCCCGCAGAAGCTCAATATAATTGAGCTTCAACAGCCAATCGGCGTTGTTTAACATCAAGGCCTTGCCCTCGGAGAAGTCGATAAATTTGCTCATCTGCTTTTTAAAGCACTCGCAATTGTGCTGAATGGTCTCAACGGTCATCATAGAGCGCATATCTGTCCGGCCAGAGGGGTCGCCCACCATGCCAGTGCCGCCTCCTACCAGGGCAATGGGGCGGTTCCCCGCCATCTGGAGGCGCTTCATCAGGCACAGGGCCATAAAATGGCCCACATGGAGGGAGTCCGCCGTGGGATCAAAGCCGATATAGAAGGTGGCCTTACCGCTGTTGATCAGCTCCTTGACCTCCTCCTCATCGGTGATCTGGGCAATCAGCCCTCTGGCCCGCAGTTCGTCATAAATTGTCATGTCTCAATTCTCCTGTCCTTGGATTGGCGGCGGCGCAGAAAGACGCCCCCTGTCCGGCTGGACAGAGGGCGTTTATTACGCGGTACCACCTCTGGTTTGCCGCCTTCTCACAAAGACGGCCTCAACGGGTGCCATCACACCCACACGCGGTAACGGGCGCACCCGACCAGCCCTACTGCACCAAGCTCCGGCGGTTCGGGCGGCTGCTCCGAGGGGTATTCACAAAACGGGCCCTCTCCCCCTTCCACCAGCCGGGGGTTCTCTGGGCAGGTCCCGTCCCGCTACTCATCCTCATCTCCGCAGTTTTCCTAGATTGTCCGCATTTTAGCACAGGCTGTTGCGGTTGTCAACCGAAAATCAGCGCAAATATTCCTTTCTCATGAAACGCGCTCTTTCAGGAGCGAAATCCCCTTTTATTGTCCAAGATACCGCTTCACACAGCGGTTGGCCTGTTCCACAACAGCCTGTTCGTCGATGCCGGCAAGCCGACCCTCTTTGACCACAATCTTTCCGTTGACTATGGTGTAGTCCACGCTGCCCTGGAAACCCACCGTACACAGGAGGCTGGCCAGGTCGAACTGAGTCCCCACCAGCTCCAGCCGTTTTAAGTCAATGAGGAAGAAGTCCGCCGCCATATCGGGGGCGATTCGGCCCAGATCAGACCGTCCCAGCAGACTGGCGCTTCCAACGGTGGCCACCTTCAGCAGGTCATAGCCGCTGGGCGCCTTCTGGCTGGCATTCAAGCGGTGGAGCAGATAGGCCACCCGCAGCTCCTCCATCAAATTGGATCCATCGTTGCTGGCCGAGCCATCTACCGCAAGTCCCACCGGGACACCCTTTTTCAGCATCTGCGGAACCTTGGCGATCCCGGAGGAGAGCTTCATGTTGGAGATGGGACAGTGGGCCACGCCGGTTTTGGTCTTGGCCAGCCGGTCCAGCTCTTCGTCTGTAAAGTGAATCCCATGGGCGAACCAGACGTCCTCCCCTATCCAGCCCAGGCTCTCCATATAGGCCAGGGGGCGCATATGAAAGCGCTCCAGGGTATACTGCTCCTCGTCCTTAGTTTCGGCCAGGTGGGTGTGAAGTCTGACCTTGAGCGTCCGGGCCAGCTTTGCGGACTCCCGCAGGAGATCTCCCGTAACGCTGAAGGGAGAGCAGGGCGCCAGAGCCATCTGGTGCATGGAATACCGGCTGCTGTCGTGGAATTTCTGAACTGCCGCCTCAGAATCGGCCAGAATTTCGTCTACCGTCTGCACCACGCTGTCCGGGGGAAGTCCGCCGTCCTTGACGCTCAGATCCATACTCCCGCGGGTGGCATGGAACCGGATCCCCAGGGCATCGGCGGCGGCAAATTGGGCGTCCAAAATGCCGAGTCCTGTCCCCTTTGGGAAGACATAGTGGTGATCCAGGCAGGTGGTACACCCCGTCTTTAACAGCTCTCCCAGGCCGGTGAGGGCGCTGTAGTATGCGGCCTCCTCGTCCAGCCCCTTCCAGATCTCATAGAGGGCCTTCAGCCAGGGAAAAAGCTCCAGGTTCTGCACCTGGGGCAGGTTGCGGCTGAAGGTCTGGTAGAGATGATGATGGGTATTGATCAAACCAGGGTACATGGCCATGCCGGAGGCATCAAGCACCTCGTCCGCCTCAGCTGCCGGTTCTCCCTGACCGATCTCTGCAATCACGCCGTCCTGGACGAATACATAGGCATCCTGGAGAATACGGTCCTCCTCATCACAGGTCACAAGCTGGGCAATGTGTTTTACCAATAGCGTTCCTTGCATCAGTCGTTTCCTCCTTCTATTGACAGGTCTGATCTTCTGCTAGATGGATCGCCGTCCCAGGAAACCGTTTTTTCAGCTCTGGCGGCAGCGGGATCTGGAAGGAAATGTTCTTTTTGGTACGCGGGTCGATCAGGGCGAGGACATGGGCGTAGAGCGCCAGACGGCCAAAGGGGTCTGTCTTGGCTCCATAGCTTCTGTCTCCCGCAATGGGACAGCCCAGGTCCTGCATATGAACCCGAATCTGATTCTTCCGGCCCGTCTCCAAGTCAAGCTCAACCAAAGTGTAGCCCTTGGCCTGGGCGGCGGTCCGGTAGCGGGTGACGGCCTGTTTGGCGTCCCGTCCGGGCGGGGCAGAATAGACCAGATGGGTAGAAGTTTCACGCAGATAGGAGGTGACAGTTCCCTCCTGCTGGGGGAGATGTCCCTCCACAACCGCTAGGTAGCCCCGCCGTTTAACCAGCGTCTCCCAGTTGTCCTGGAGCCTGTGCTTCATCCGCTCGTTCTTAGCGAAGAGCAGGACGCCGGAGGTATCCCGGTCCAGGCGGTGGACAATAAAAATCCGTCTGCCCGGTGTCCGCGCCTTGACGTAATTTGAGGCCATTCGGTAGGCAGTGCGGGTCCGCTCCTTCTCATTGCCCATGGATAGAAGCCCTGCCGGCTTGTTTACCACCAGCAGATCGGCGTCCTCGTAGAGAATAGCAAAGGGGAGCTCCACCGCCCCTGCTGAGGCCTTGGGAAGCAGTGTTATCTTAGTCCCTGGGTGCAGTGGTGTGTCAAATTGGGTGACAATCCGCTCCCCTACCATCACTTGACGGCAGGAGAGCAGATTTTTTACCGTGTTACGGGATTTATCCTGGATTTTGGACCGCAAAAACGGCAGAAGGGTTGTCTCCTCTGTCACAGTCCACTGACGTCTATCATCCATCGTGTACGCTCCTTGATCACATGAAAATCGAACTGCTTTCCTCCGTTTCCGGTAAAACAAGGACACGGCGATAGCAGTCGTAATCCCGGCTCAACCCCTCCAGCCTCAGATCCTCTAGTGCGTTCTGGTCCCAGCTACCGCAGAAATGGGGCGAGCAGACAAAATCGTTGAGAATACGCAGGCTGCCATAACACTCCATGGCTCCACCGTCCCCACCTCTGTACCAGCAGCCGCTGTCCCAGACGATCTCCTGCTTGTAAGGGTCAAAGGCGATGGTCAAGCCAAAAAAGTTTGGCTGCTGCTTCCAGCCCTTCCCGCCGCAGAAGCGCAGGCTGTTCCCCCAAGCAAACAGAGCCTGACTGCCGCCGCTGCACAGGTACTCCCACTGGTCGGCATCGGGCAGGGTGAACCCCTCCCCCGCCAGTCTGGCCTGAAGGTCCTCAACGGTCATAGGGGTAACGATCTCGGCGGAAATCGTGCCGTCCCTTTCCTTGGAAAAGCGCAGCTTTGGGTGTCCCAGCTCGAACATGTCCATGACAAGCTGCCTGGACCGTGGATTTCTGCGAAACGCCTCCAGGCTGGATCGGACCCGCTCGTCCCGCTCCAGCTCTTCCAATGGAACCGGCTGTCCATCCTCTACAGGGCGGGGCCTGCGCTCCACCAGCATGGGTGGGATCTCCACCTGCCGCGCAGGAGTGGTCAAGGCGGCCAGCATCTCTTCCAGCGTCAGCTCACCACACCAGTACTCCTGGACATCCTCCATCAGGGCGGATTTTAAGGACTGCGCGGCTTCGTCCAGCTCAGACGGGAAGCCGTTCCAGCCCAGCGTGACCGCATCGCCAGGGACAAAGACAAATTCCGCGCCCTGGATGGTATAGACGGCAGTCTCCAGTCCCTGGCCCCAGCGGGAAAAACGCTCCATCCGCTTCCACTCTGCCCCGGTCTGGCGGCCAATGGCCTGGGTGAGCGCCTTCTTTTCCGTAGCAGAGATGGCCTGATAGGCCCCATGTTTGGGATACATAAGTCACCAGTCCTTTCGTCTGATTTCTGGATTTGCCATCTGGACAATCTGCTCAAAGCGCAGCTGATCCCCTCGACTGGAAAAGGCATCCCTAGGCAGGATGAGATAGTCCTGCCGGCTTTGAATTAAGTAGTAGTCTGTCCGGCTGGACCAGAGGGCCTGATAGCTCCACGGAACCAACCCGGCGGCCTGCTCCCCCTGGATTCCGATATCCTCTACGGAAAAATGCAGAATTCGCTTTTCCTGGAGCTGTGGATTGCGGTCAAACCGAAGTCCGGGCAGAACCCAGTAGACGGTAAGATCCACGATTAGAACCAGTCCTGCTAAAGCCAGCAAAACCGCTGCCATAGGAGTAAAGCCGAACAGATGAAAGAGTACGCCCACCAGTAGCATGACAGCGATCATTAAGAGCAGTCCCAGCCAAAAGAGCAGCGCGCCGCTCTTGCGCAGATAAAAGCGCACAGCGCGTACATAGTCCTCCCGACGGTACACAAAGGAGAGGGAAACGGGCTCCATCAGCGCTGCTCTCGCTTATAGGCCGCCGCACCGTCCAGCAGTTCTCCAGCGCCGGCGAGCATAGAGGGTGTAATCTGGGAGCCGCCGGTGAGCCGGGCCAATTCCTCCTTCCGGCGCTCGGTGGTCAGACGCTCAAGGGCGGTAAAGGTCCGCCCGTCCCGCTCCCCCTTGGATACCGCCAGATGGGTATCCGCCATGGCGGCGATCTGGGGCAAATGGGTCACGCATAGGACCTGCTTATGCCGGGCTACATCGGCCATTTTTTCCGCGACCTTTTGGGCGGCCCGGCCGGATACACCGGTGTCCACCTCGTCAAAAATCAAGGTAGAGACCGCCTCTGTTTCAGCCAGTACATTTTTTAGGGCGAGCATAATCCGGGCCAGCTCACCGCCGGAGGCGATCTTTTGGATGGGCTTGAGGGCCTCCCCCACATTGGCGGACATCAAAAACTGTACCTCGTCCATGCCGGTGGCGTCCAGACCCCACTCCCCCGCCTTCTCCTGAAATTCAGCCTGAAAGCGCACCTTGGGCATGTCCAGCTGGGCCAGCTCCCGGCGGATACGCTCCTCCAGCGCGATCCCCGCCTGCTTTCTGGCCTCTGAGAGCTCCTTTGCCCGGCTTTTGGCGGTTTTCAGCGCCTGGGCCTGCTTCTTCTCCAGACGGGCCAGGGTGTCCCCGGCATCCTCTATCCGGTCCAGCTCTTCCCGGCAGCGGTCCAGGTAATCCAGCATCTCTCCTATGGTATTGCCGTACTTTTTCTTTAGCCGGTAGATCACATCTAACCGGCTCTCCAGCTCATCCAGTTCTCCTGGCTCAAAGTCAAAGTCGTCCCGCAGATCCCGCACCTGTTCCGCCAGATCCTCGGCGGTGCAGCGCAGATCGGTGAGCTGCTCGGCAAGCTGGGCCATACGCTCACTAAGGGCGCCGCCCTCCCGCATAGCCTCCTCTGCCGCCATGATCAGAGCTACCGCCCCTGCGCTGTCCTCATCGCCATAGAGGGCCATATGCCCCTCCTCCACTGCCGCTGTGACCCGGCTGGAGTTGCGCAGCAGATCCCGGCGCTCGGTAAGGGACTCCTCCTCCCCCTCCTTGAGATCAGCCCGCTCCAATTCCCCGATCTGAAACCGGAGGCTATCTATCCGTCTGGATTTCTCCGCCTCGTCCATCTGGAGGGCGGTGATCTCCCGCTGGAGGGCACTGAGGGCTTCATAAGAGACACGATAGGCGTCCAAAAGTACTCCAGTACGGCCAAAGCTGTCCAGATAGCCCAGGTGGGTGGCCTCGTCCAGAAGCTGCTGGCCGTCGTGCTGGCCGTGAATGTTGATGAGCTGGCGGCCCAGAGTCCGCAGCTGGGAGACTGTGATGGGCCGTCCATTAAGCCGGCAGGCGTTCTTTCCATCTGGGTGAAGCTCCCGCTGGAGAAGCAGACAGCCGTCCTCATCCGGGCCCAGTCCGTTCTCCTGAAACCAGGGGAGATCGGGGAGATCGGTAAACTGAGCATTCACCAGAGCGGACTTGGCCCCGGTGCGGATGAGATCCCGGCTGGTCCGCTGGCCAATCACCGCCCCAATGGAGTCGATGACAATGGATTTTCCCGCCCCTGTCTCACCAGTCAGCACATTAAATCCGCCGTCAAACTGGATCTCGGCGGACTCAATGAGCGCGATATTCTCAATATGAAGTACACAAAGCATAACAGTTGTCACCTCAATTTCCTGCGCCAGAACCCCTATTTCAGCATTTTATGAAGTTCATTGCAGAAGCTCAGGGCGGTTTCATTGGTACGCATAATTAAAATCACCGTGTCGTCCCCTGCCAGACTTCCCACCAGTTCTGGGATCTCCATCCCGTCAATAGCGGCGCCTGCCGCCATCGCCAGGCCAGGCATGGTTTTTAGGACCACGATATTCTGTGCCACATCGAAGGAGGTGACGCCCTCCTTGAAAATAGTCCGCAGGCGGCCCGCAAAATTGAGAGAATTACGCCGCTCGGAGACCACATATTTATAGGTGCCATAGCCGGTGAGCTCCTTAATGAGATGAAGCTCCTTGATGTCCCTAGAAATGGTGGCCTGGGTGGACTGAAAACCCCGCTCCCGCAGCTCGGCCAGGAGCTGATCCTGGGTCTCTACATCCTTTCCCTCAATGATGCTCAGGATTTCCTGCTGCCGCTTTGTCTTCATTTACCTCTACATCCTCCCAAGCTTCTGGTTCATAATGTCATAAAAGCTCCGGCCTGTCAGCCGGATCAGATGGGTTTTGGCGGTGGCCATACGTACCTCTACCCAGTCCCCGCCGTTGAGCCGAAAAGCCTTTCCGCCGTCCACCGACAGGTAGGCCGTCTTGCGGGCCATCCGTCCCAAACGGACTGAGACCACCCGCTCGTGACCCAGGACAAAGCAGCGGGCGTTGATGGCGTGAGGACAGATGGGGGTGACAATAAAATTCTCCGCTGTGGGCTCCACAATGGGACCACCCGCCGACATAGAATAGGCGGTGGAGCCTGTGGGGGTGCTGATGATCACCCCGTCTCCTGAAAAGCCCGTGATCTGGGTCCGGTCACTGAAGGCCTCCAGGTCTACCACACGGGCCACGGCCCCCTTTGTAATCACCGCGTCGTTGAGGGCGAGATCGGAGAAAATAATCTTATGGTCCCGCCGAACAATCACATCCAGCATCATCCGGGACTCAATGGTGTACTTCTTCACCGCCAGCTTGGACAGCAGAGACAGCTCGCTCTGCTCCAGCTCGGCCATAAACCCGACGCTGCCCAGATTGACCCCTAAAACAGGGACTCCGTAGGAATTTGCATCTTTGGCGGCGTGTAAAATGGTGCCATCTCCGCCAAAGCAGATTAAAATATCTGCCCGGCTCAGGGCATCCTCCATCTCGTGGAACACGATATGCTTGGGGAGTTCAATTCCGCTACCCTCAATGGAAAAGGGGAGGCACATACAGGTCTCAACCCCGGCGTTTTTCAGAATCCGGCTGGCCGCCTGGGCCGTCTTGAGTCCCTTGTCCCGGTAGGGATTGGGGCTAAGTACCACATTCACTGCAACCCCTCCAAATCTTGATGAGATGCTGCCACCAGGGCACGCAGATCCCCGGACCAGTGCTCCCCCGTTCCGGGAGAGAGCAGGCCCAAATACTCAATATTGCCCTCTGGCCCCTTGATGGGAGAATAGCTCATCCCATCCACGGAAAATCCAGCCTGGGCCGCGTGGAGCTGGAATCTCTCCAGCACCTCCAGGTGGACCGCCGGGTCCCGAACGACCCCTTTCTTCCCCACCTTCTCCCGGCCAGCCTCAAACTGGGGCTTGACCAGACAGACCACCCGGCCCTCCGGCTTCATCAGCGCCCGTAGCGGGAGAAGGATCAAGCGCAACGAGATAAAGGATACGTCCACTGATGCAAAATCCAGGAGATCTGGGATCTGTTCCCGGGTCAGATAGCGGGCATTGGTGCGCTCCAGGCATACCAGCCTGGGATCACTGCGGATCTTCCAGTCTAGCTTGCCATAGCCGGTGTCCACGGCGTAGACCTTGGCGGCGCCGTTTTGGAGCATACAGTCAGAAAAACCGCCGGTAGACGCGCCGATATCGGCGGCGATCACCCCCTCCAGGGGGATGGCGAAGCATTTGATCGCCTTGTCCAGCTTGAGTCCGCCCCGGCTCACGAAGGGAATGGCCCGGCCGCGTACCTCCAGCTCGGCCTCCTCCGGGACTGCCGTCCCGGCCTTGAGGGTCCTCTGTCCGTTGACATAGACAAAGCCGCCCATAATATCGGCTTGGGCCCGCTGGCGGCTCTCGGCCAGCCCTCGCTCACACAACAGAACATCCAGCCTTTTTTTCCCCACAGGCACAGACCTCCAATGCTTTTAAATACAGATTTCTTCCATCCAGCCCGCAGAGGGCCTGGAGCTGGGCTACCGTACCGTGGGTGATAAACCGGTTCCCTGTATTGACCAGCGCCATCCCCTGAAGTACTATCCCCTGGGCCAACAGTCCAGCGGCCAGCCGCTGGCCTACCCCTCCGGCGGACACACAGTCCTCCGCAACCAGCAGCCGTTTGGTACGGGACACTGAGCGGGTAACCGGCGTGAGATCGAGCGGGGTAATCCGGTTGAGCTTGAGGACCTCGGCCTCAAGTCCACGCTCCGCCAGACGGTCCGCTGCCGCTAAAAGCTGATTGATCAAAACCCCATAGCCTGCCAGCGTGATATCTCTTCCCCGGCGCAGGACAGCGGTCTCCTCTGGCTTGGTCTGGCCCTGATAGGCTCCCTCTCCGCCTCTTGGATAGCGGATGGCCACCGGCCCCTGGAGATCGTACAGGGCATAGGGGAGCATAGCGCGCAGCTCGGCAAAGCTGGCGGGGCACAGGACGGTCATCCCTGGGACAGTATCCAGAAAGGACACGTCAAATACCCCGTGATGGGTCTCTCCGTCCTCTCCCACCAGTCCGGCCCGGTCCACACAGAAAACGACGTGGAGATCTAATAACCCCACATCATGGAGAAGCATATCATAGGCCCGCTGGAGGAAGCTGGAATAGACTGCAAAGACAGGGTGCATCCCCTGCTTTGCCATCCCCGCCGCCAGGGTGGTTGCATGCCCCTCAGCAATTCCCACATCAAAAGCCCGGTCTGGGAATCGCTGAAAAAAGCCGTCCAGTCCGGTTCCGCTCTGCATGGCAGCCGTGACAGCGCACAGCTTTTGATCCCGCTGGGCCAGGGTACACAGGGTTTCCCCCATAACTTTGGAGAAATTCGGCTTGGCGGGCTGAAGGGGGATTCCAGTCTGGATACAGAACTTCCCTACCCCGTGGAACTGATCGGGGTTGCGCTCGGCAGGTGGATAGCCCTTTCCCTTTACAGTCCGTACGTGGAGCAGAACCGGGGCCTTGATCTGCTTGACATAGGTCAAAAGACGGGTGAGCCCCTTGACATCGTGCCCGTCCACCGGCCCCAGGTAGAGAAAGCCCATATCCTCAAAGAGACTGCACGGCAGCAGGGTCTCTTTGATGGCTGTTTTGACCTTATGGGTCACACGGTAGATCTGGCCCCCAAGCGGCATGACCTGCATGGCCCTGCGGTACCCCTCTTTGAAGCGCAGGTATTGGGGTTTGAGCCGCTGATGGGCCAGGTGCTGAGCCACACCGCCCACGTTTTTGGTGATGGACATACCGTTGTCGTTGAGAATGACAATCAACGGCTCCTTACTGTTTCCGGCATCGGACAGCCCCTCATAGGCCAGTCCGCCGGTGAGGGCGCCGTCCCCAATCAGGGCCAGGACGTGGTAATCCTCCCGCAGGAGGGTGCGTGCCCTGGCCATCCCCACCGCCGTAGAGACAGAGGTAGAGGCATGGCCCGCTACAAAGGCATCACAGGCGCTCTCGCTCGGCTTTGGGAACCCGGCGATTCCACCCAGTGTTCGCAGCGTCTCCATAAGCCCATTGCGTCCGGTGAGAATTTTATGGGCATAACACTGGTGGCCCACATCAAAGACAAGCCGGTCCTGGCCCGTGTCAAAGACCCGGTGAATGGCCACTGTGAGCTCCACAGTTCCAAGACTGGAGGCCAGATGACCTCCGGTCCGGGAGACCGTATCCAAAATACGCGCCCGGAGCAGGGTACAAAGCTCTGCCGCCTCATGATCGGTCAGGGATTTGCAGTCAATTGTTTCATCCAGTGTTAGAATGATACCGCCTCCAGCCTTGCGTCGTGCTTTTTCCCACAAACTCACTGTCTCGTTTTTCCTCCAGTAGAAGGAAATCGAGACCGTCAAATCAATTTTCAGGTGAGCAGCCAGGCACCACCCCAACCGATAGCCACCCCCAGCACCCCCCCCATTAAGACCTGAAATGGGGTATGCCCCAGCAGTTCCTTTAGCTCCTTGCCAAAGAGCGCCGGTTTCATCTCAGTCCAGTGCTCCATCATGTAGTTCAAGATCTTGGCCTGCTCCCCCGCCGCCCGCCGGACATTTGAGGCGTCATACATCACCACAATCGCAACCACGGCGGCCACCGAAAAGATGGGGGAAGACCAACCATACATATATCCCACCGCTGCCGCACAGGCGCAAACAAAAGCCGAGTGGGAGCTTGGCATCCCGCCGCTGGAGAGAATATGCCTCCAGTCCAAACGGCGCTTTGTGATCAGGACAATCAAAAACTTCAAAACCTGAGCGGCGGCCCAGGCCGCGATGGCGAGGTTTAAAATCAGATTGCCGGTGAGAAAGTTTACTACGTTTTTCATCTGTACATCCTTCCCCGGCCCCACCACATTATTTATTCCGGGCCGCCAGGGTTTGGGCCAGCCAGCAGAGAAATTGGCTGTCCGGCAAAGTCGCAAGCGCGTCTATAGCCTCTTGGGTCAGCTGTTCCACCAGATCCTGGCAGCCCTTAAGCCCTTTGAGGGTGACAAAGGTTGTCTTTTCACTGCGTGCATCGGAGCCCACCGGCTTACCTAGGGTGGCGGAGTCCCCCTCTACATCCAAAATGTCGTCCCGGATTTGGAACGCCAGTCCCAGCCGTTTGGCGTACTTTGCAAGCCCGGCCTGCTGCTCGGCAGTTCCACCGGCCAGCAGACAGCCCATCTCCGCAGCGGCAGAGAGAAGCGACCCGGTTTTGAGCCGCTGGAGCTCTTCTATCTCCGTGAGGGAGAGCGCGTGGCCCTCTCCAGCCATATCTAACGCCTGTCCGCCCACCATACCGCGGCCACCGGCGGCCTGGGCCAGACAGGCGGCCGCGGCCAGAATGCGATCTTGCGGCAATTCCTTTGTCTCAAGCATCATCTCAAAGGCGGCAGTCAATAACCCATCCCCGGCCAAAACCGCCGTGGCTTCGCCATATACTTTATGATTGGTGGGCTGTCCCCGGCGCAGGTCGTCGTCGTCCATACAGGGCAGGTCATCATGGATGAGAGAATAGGTGTGGACCATCTCAATGGCGCAGGCAAAAGGAAGCGCCGCGGCGGGATTGCCGCCGCACATTCGGCAGGACTCCAGCACCAGCACGGGACGCAGCCGCTTCCCACCGGCCAAAAGGCTGTATTGCATGGCGTCATAGAGATCCGAGCGGGGCTCGCGGGTGGAGAAGCAGGTGCGCAGGGTTGACTCAATCAAGGTCTGATCGGCGTGCAGCTGTTCCTGATGGGTCATAGATCCGCCACCTCCTCCATAGGCCGTTCTACCGGGCTCCCATCCGGGCCGGCCAACAGCTTTGTCACCTTTTGCTCCGCTTTGCTGAGTAGGGTGTTGCACTGCTTCATCAGGGCAGTTCCCTCCTCGAAGAGAGAAATTGACTCCTCCAAGGGGACATCTCCCCGCTCCAAATGCTGTACAATCTCTTCTAAACGGCCCATGGCCTGCTCAAAAGTCCACTTTTTCTCTGCCATATCTCTAGTCCTTTCCACTCAATGCCGGGATCACCGCGCAGGGGATGGTCCCATCCGACACCCGGACTGTTAACCGATCCCCTGGAGATACCTCTGCCGTCGACTTGACCAGCAGTCCCTCCCCAGTCCGTACCACCGCATAGCCGCGGCCCAATACCTTGAGGGGACTCAGGGCGTCCAGGGCGGCAGTCAGACGGCCAAACTGTTCCCGGTTCCGGCCCAGGGCTGCGGTCAGGCTGTGGGCCAGCTTTTCCCGCTGGAAATCCAACAGCAATCTGCGATCGTCCACAAGCTGCATAGGACGGGTCATCGCCCTGCTCTGGGCCGCCCGATCCAACCGCTGCCGGGCGGCGTCCAGGCGGCCGCCGGCCGCTTTTGTCATCCGCTTCTCCAGCTGGACAAGACTGGCGGCAATCTCATTTTGGTCTGGAACTGCCAGCTCGGCGGCATTGGAGGGGGTAGCCGCCCGCAGGTCGGCCACAAAATCCGCGATGGTCACATCCGGCTCGTGACCCACCGCCGAGATAACCGGGATCTGAGAGGCATAAATACTTCGAGCCACGATCTCCTCGTTAAAGGCCCACAGGTCCTCCATCGATCCGCCCCCCCGGCCTGTGAGAATCAGATCTGCCCCTTGACAGCGGTTGACCCAGTCCAGGGCAGCTGCAATCTCCCCTGGGGCCTCCGCCCCTTGGACCCGGACAGGGACCACAAAGACCTGGGCCATGGGCCAGCGGGCGCCCAGAATCCGAATCATATCCCGCACCGCCGCCCCTGCCGGGGAGGTGATCAGAGCGATCCGATCTGGAAAGGGCGGGATGGATTTTTTATGGGCGGGGTCAAAGAGGCCCTCTCGCCACAGCTTTTCTTTCAACTGTTCAAAGGCCACATGGAGGTCCCCCACTCCGTCTGGCTGGAGGGTACTGCAATAGAGCTGATACTGTCCATCCCTGGGAAAGACAGCCACACGCCCAGAGGCGATGACACACATCCCGTTCTCAGGCCGGAACCGCAGTCTAGCCGCCTCTCGCTTGAACATCACACAGCGAATGGCGCCCTCGGCGTCTTTGAGGGAAAAATAGTGGTGCCCTGAGGGGTAGGTCTTATAGTTGGAGATCTCCCCACGGATATACAGGCCAGAGAGGATCTGGTCCTGATCCAGCAGTCCTTTGATATACTGATTGACCTGGGTAACGCTCAGGACAGAGACTTTCTGCTGCCTCATAAGGCACTCCCCCCTCGTTTCAAAAGACGGTGGGCCAGGATGGCTGTTCCCATAGCGTTATCCGTGGCATATTGCGGCTGGGCGAAGCGGGCCTGACAGAATTCGGTCAGCATATAGCGCAGCCGGGTATTGGAGGCCACGCCGCCGGAGCAGAGAACAGCCAGGCCGGGATAGCGGTTCTGTGCCTCCACTGTCACCCGGCGGACCACATCGGAAACGGTCTCTAGCGCAAAGCGTGCAATCTCTGCCGGAGCGCGTTTCTCCGCCGCCATGGCCTTGACCTGATTTTCCATTCCGGACAGGGAGAAGGTCAGGTCCTCACATTTGACCCGATAGGGCTGGACAGGATCGGCCTGACGAGAGAGTTCATCCAGGGCCTTCCCCGCCGGAAAGGACAACCCCAGCAGGATTCCGGTGCGGTCAATCAGCTGCCCAGCAGAGAGATCGCTTGTACCGCCAATCCGCTCGGCCCGTACACTGCCCCCCTCCGGTATCACATGAAGCAGCTCCGTGGTTCCACCCGACAGATGCCAGGCCAGCATAGGGGCGTCCAACAGGGAGAGACATCCGGCAGACCAGGCAGCCGCGGCCAAATGGCCCTGCTGATGAGAGACCGGAAAAAATGGGACGCCCAGCACATCGGCCAAGGTCCGCCCCTGCCCCTCCCCCGCCAGAAAGCAGGGCATATACGATCCCTCCACAGCCCGCGGGCGGGTGCTGGCCCCGACTGCCTCGATATCGTGTAAAAGTCCCTGGGTCCGCAGGCTGGAAAACAGGCCCGGGAGATGTTTGACATGCTGGAACAGCGCGTCGCTCTGCCGCAGACCCAAGGTCCCCGGCGGAACCTCCAGCAGTCTGCCTTCGTTGATCCCGGTCTCACCGTCGAAAACTGCCGCCGAAGTGGTATAGTTGCTGGTATCAATTCCGAGACAGGCCATGCGCTATCCCTCGACGCTGTCTGGAGCGCCCTCTGGAAACGCATCGGCAAAGGGCCGGTGGGCTGGCTCCGGAATGTACTCCTTGCGGACAAAAGCACCCAATATACCATTGACAAAGGAGACCACCTCATTAGACTCGTAGTGCTTGGTCAGCTCCACAGCCTCGTTGATGGCCGCCCCATTTGGGACATCCTGCATATACAAAATTTCATACATTGCAACCCGCATAACGGCCACCGCAATGCGGGGAATCCGGGAAAAGCTCCAGCCAATGGCATAGCGGGAGATGTAATCGTCCAGCTCAGGCCCGTGATCATAGACCCCCTTGACCAGCGCCTGTATGTATAGACGCTGTTTCTCATTTGGAAATTCGGTATAGAGGGGCTCCTCCTCCCCTAACAGGGAGAAGATCTCATGGGTCAGTACCTCCTCCAGCAGTGCGTCGGCTGTTTGGTTGGAAAAGCTGAGCTCGAAGGTACAGTGGACGGCGATCTCGCGTGCGTTGCTTCTGGTCATGGCTGCTTCCTCCATTCCGGGTCGTCCCGGATTTCTCTCTCGTGCATATACATGTATTATATACAACCCAGCTGTAAAAATAAACCCCTAGTTTCGGAACCTGTCTTCACAGCCGAGAAAAAGCGGTGCCGGATGGCACCGCTCAAGGGATCCCTGTTATCCCTGTTTTTTGGGTTCCCGCTCGAAAATGACACCGCCTACATGGACGTTGACACACTCCACGCTCAGGCCGCTGGTATTTTCCACCGCAGTGTAGACCGCGTCCTGGACTGCCTTGGCCACATCAGGGATAGTATAACCATATTGAATGAGGATGGATACATCAACACAGACACCCTCTCCCTCGTTGACCGAGATGTGGACCCCTTTGCTGTAGTTCTTCTTGCCCAGCAGTCCGGCAAGGTCGCTGCCTAGATTCGCCGCCAGGCTTCCGACTCCTTCTACTTCTAAAGCCGCGGCGGCCGCAATGACCGCCAGGACCTCTTCTGAGATATGAATGTTCCCCAGCTCGTCAGGGCGAGAAATATATTCCTTTCCATCTGCCATTACCGGTCACGCTCCTTCCAACTTGTTTGGACGCGTCAACACGCGCCCTGAGAGGATGGTAGATATTGTACCACATCTTTGAATAAATAACAATCAGATTTTAGAACCTGTATTTATCATCGAAACTGCCGATTGAGCGTAGGATTTCAACTATCCTTCTCAAAAACCAAATCTATGTCTTTGAGCTTTCCATTATCAGCAATAACCGTTGGAATGTACCCGACATACCGATATCCCAGCGCCGCGTAATCGTCAATAATCTCCCGATGTTCTTCTGATTTTGCACCAATCATCTTATTGATATGGATTGGAACATATTCATATTTTTTCATCGCGCAGTCCTCCTTATCTGTTCGTCTTTATTATAGCACAGCGTCCCTTACTGCTTCAATCTCTTTCCGAAAAAACACAGCTCCGGCGATCCGCACTGCGGGCCGCCGGAGGCTGGTTCCTTTTTCAGGGTGCTATGTGGTTGGAGCTTCCCGGAGGATCTGTGTGACCTCCCGGACGAGGCGGTCCACCTCCCGGGCGGTATTAAAGACGGAGAAGCTGACCCGGACGGTGCCGGTCTCCAGGGTTCCGGCGGATCGGTGGGCCAGCGGGGCACAGTGGAGCCCTGCCCGGACCGCAATATCCCGCTCTCCAAGGCGTTCTCCCACATCCTCGCAGTCCATGCCGCCCATTCGGAAGGACAATACACCCGCCTGACCGCCCAAGCCAGGAGCGGCAAAGACCTCGACGCCGGGAAGGGCGGACAGCTTTTGGGCCGCTCTGGTGGTCAGCGCCTTTTCGTGGGCCAGGATTGCACCCATCCCCTGTTGAGACACATAGTGCATGCCCTCCAGCAGGCCGGCGACACCAGGGATGTTGTGGGTCCCCGCCTCCAGCCGGTCGGGCAGGAAACCCGGCATCTCCTGCAGGGAGGAAACACTTCCGGTTCCCCCCTCTAACAGCGTTGTAGTTGGGGCATTGCACAAGAGCAATCCGGTCCCCTGGGGACCGTAGAGTCCCTTGTGGCCAGGCATGGCGATAAAAGCCGCGCCTAAGTCGTCCATATGCACAGGCAGACAGCCGGCAGACTGAGAAGCATCTACAATCAGAGGAACTTGACGGCTTCTGCACAGAGCAGAGATCCGCTCTATAGGCAAAATATAGCCGAATACATTGGAGACATGATTGCAGATCACACAGGTCACCTCGCCGGTCAGCAGCTCTTCAAACCTTTGGTACAACAGCTCTGGCTGGAAGGGCGGCGCGACGGCTGTCTTAACCCTAGCGCCTAGACTGTTGAGAGGGCGTGTGACCGCGTTGTGTTCATAGCCGGAGATAAGGACAGTATCCCCCGGCTTGACCAGAGATTTGATGGCAATGTTGAGGCCGTGGGTAGCGTTAAAGGTCAGAACGACCTGTTCTGGATTTTCTACATGAAAGAGCTCTGCCGCAACCTCACGGCAGGCAAAGGCAGTCTCCCCAGCCAGCATGGCGGGCCGGTGTCCTCCGCGGCCTGGGCTGGCCATATGCCCAATTGCATAAGAAGCCGCCCGCACCACCGCGGACGGCTTCTGCATCGTAGTAGCCGCACTGTCCAGGTAAATCATAGCAGCACCTCTTTATAGCTGCCATCGCTGGACATAATAAAAATCCGCTTGGGGGTGAGCCCAACTCTGGCCAGTACCGTGAGTGCATCAGTCAGGTTGCGCTCCGAGACCTTGACCGAGTGGCTGCAGCCCTCCCCGGAGATCACCTTGGGCGAGCGGAGGATATGGGCGGTAATGCCGGCCCGCTCCAGAGCAGAGGCGGTTCTCTGCGCGTAGGTCAGGGAACGGCAGACGATCAAATAATAGACCATGGTAGAAACCATTCCTTTCACAGGACTGATCGCTTGAGAGGAATGATCCAATGTTGGTGCTCCTCTCGGCCTATTCTATGCTGGAGGATCGCCCAGGGTGCTTTTATCACAGTTCTTACTTGTCTCCACCTCCTGCGCAGGTGGAGACCGTATCAGTAATCTTTAAAATTGCTGATACCATTTTCCTCCTCCCCAGAAGGGAGGAGGAAAACAAGTGATTGCCATTATTTTTGCAGCGTGCTGTCGGTCAGCAGCTGGAGCAGACAGACCGCATGGGCCGCCATTCCCTCTCCGCTTCCAGTAAAGCCGAGCCCCTCCTCAGTGGTGGCCTTGAGATTGACACAGTCCTCTGCCACCTCCAGCACTGCGGCCAGCTTGACACGCATTTGCGGGAGATAAGGCGCCAATTTTGGTCGCTGGGCCAGAATGGTAGCGTCTAAATTACATAACCGGTATCCGCGCTCCTTGATCAAGACAACTACTTGGCCCAGGAGGACCAAGCTGTCCGCCCCCGCATAAGCTGGGTCGGTATCAGGAAACAGGCCGCCAATATCCCCAAGGCCAACGGCCCCTAACAGCGCATCCATCACCGCATGGGTCAATACATCTGCGTCTGAATGACCCAAAAGGCCGTGGGAAAAGGGGATCTCCACTCCCCCTAATATCAGCTTCCGTCCGGCGGTCAGACGGTGTACATCATAGCCGTGCCCTATTCTCACAGGCTGTCCCTCCAATTCAGCAGGGCCTCCCCGATGGCCAGGTCCTCCGGCGTTGTGATTTTGATGTTTTCATAGGAGCCCTGAGTAAGACAGACCGACATACCCATCCGCTCTATTGCGGTGCAGTCGTCGGTCACTGAGACGCCCTCTTCTAACGTTTTTTCCAGCGCAGCCCGAATCATGGAGGCCTCAAAAACCTGGGGTGTCTGGACAGCAAAGAGCTCATCCCGGACAAGGGTGGCGGAGACAACCCCATGACTCGCTCGTTTGATGGTATCCTTCGTTGGGACCGCAGGTGCAGCTGCCCCGCAGGCGGCCGCTTTGGTGATGACCGCTTGCAGAATCTCTTGGCTGACCAGAGGACGGGCCCCATCGTGGATTGCGATTAAGGCGGCGTCCTTTCGGGCCTCCCGGATACCGGCCAAGACCGAATGGGTCCTGGTCTCCCCGCCTACTATGAGCTTACTTACCTTGGAGCATGCGGCATCACGGCAGAGCTGACCAAGAGAGGCGATGAGGTCAGAGCGTGTGACGACGATAATTTCATCGATCTGCGGACAATCATCCAAGGCCCGTAGTGTATGTAGTAGAACCGGCATCCCCCCCAAGGGCTCCATCAGCTTATCTCGGCCCCCCATCCGGGAGGAAGTGCCGGCTGCCGGAACTACTGCGGTACAAATCGCCCTGTCTCCCTCCGGTCTATGGAGCAGGCGCTTGAGCCATTCTAACATAGAAAACCTCCCTGTGCCGCCTCCAGTTCTGCGGCCTAGCTGAATTTTTGCGCATAGAGTCTGCTTCTGTTTGGTATATCGCCAAAAATGAAGCAAAACCTAAGTCGCCAACGCGGTATTGATCCGCGCTTCTACATCCTCATAGCTGCTGTTCTGGGACAGGACAATCTCAGAGATTAAAATCTGCTTGGCGGAATGGAGCATCTTACGTTCTCCTGTAGAAAGGCCACGTTCTCCGTCCCGAAGCATCAGTCCCTTGACTACTCTGGCAACCTCCAGCAGATTTCCGCTCTTCATACGAGTCATATTTTCCCGGTAACGCTGGTTCCAGTTGGGGATAACCTCTACCTCAATATCAGGCATCGCTGCAATCACCTGATCGGCCTCTTCCCCCTTCATGACAGGACGCACACCAATCTCCGCACAGTTCTCTGTGGGGATCATGACCAGCATGCCTCCCATAGGCAGTTTGAGGGTATAATATTCCCGTACCACGCCGTTTACCTTTTTTTGCACAACGCTGTCAACGACACCAGCACCATGCATCGGATGAACAATTTTGTCGCCTACCTGAAACACGATCCCACCTCCTAAGTGAAAGACAAATCAAAAGATCTAATCTGTATAATATTATACCCTTATAGAAGTGTACTTGCAAGTTTTTCGGAAATAAAAACTAAAAAATCCGTAAAAATATCTTATTTTGTAACTATTTCACTTGTAACTTAGGTAACAAATTTACCTATTCTGTTACCAAGAAAGGACCTTTCGGTGAGCTGAGTGTTCATCGTGGGCGGTCATCCCATTTAATCATATCCAAAAAATAGAAAAATTACACCTGTCTCCCACATAATAGTAGAAGACAGGTGTAATTTTTTATGGTACAGGCAGTTTATTGGCCATCCTCAGCAAAATCAGAAGCGACCTCCGTGCTCCCAGCATCAGAAGTTGCAACCAAGGCATCACCCTCCTCCGAAGTACCAGAGCGCTGGGCATCCTCCAGTACCGCACGGATAGAGAGGGAAACTCTCTTTTTATCATACTCGATTTCGGTGATTTTTACATCTACCATCTGGCCCTCACTGAGTTCATCGCCGGGCTTGTCGATGCGGTGATCGGCAATCTGAGAGATGTGGATCAGACCGTCCACACCTGGAACAATCTCAGCAAAAGCGCCAAAGGTCATCAGCTTGACTATCTTCACATTGGCCACATCACCGGGCTGATATTTGTCGGTGAATACAGACCATGGATCTTGACTGCGGTCCTTCATCCCAAGAGAGATTTTCTTCTTCTCGGTATCAAAGGAGATGACATACACCTCTACAGTATCGCCAATATTTACCACTTCAGAGGGGTGCTTGATGCGGGACCAGGACAGTTCAGAGATGTGGACCATACCGTCTACACCGCCGATGTCTACAAAGGCACCGTAAGAGGTCAGGCTTTTGACTGTACCAGTATAGCGCTTGCCCTCTTCGATGCTGTCCCAGACCTCCTTGGCCTTCTCGGCGCGCTCTTCAGCGGCCACGACACGAATGGAACCCACCACCCGGCGGCGGGCACGGTTGACCTCGGTGATACGCAGGCGGACCTTCTGCTTGACCAGCTCGGTCATGGGAGTCTCTCTGGGCAGGCCGGTCTGAGAGGCAGGGACAAACACCCGAACACCCTTGATGTTGACTACGACGCCACCCTTGTTCTCCTCGGTGACAACACCCTCAACGGTTGTACGGTCTTCTCTGGCCTGTTCGATATCATCCCAGCTCTTTACCGTATCCAAACGCTTCTTGGACAGGGTGACAACACCCTCCTGATCATTGACACGCATGACATAGGTTTCGATCTCATCGCCCACATGGACCAAATCCTCGACCTTTACAGTGGGATCATCGGTCAGCTCGGACACCGGTATGTAACCGGCGTGCTTGGTGCCAAGATCGACATAGATCTCCGTCGGCGTAATATCAGTGACAACGCCTGTTACCTTCTCCCCTGTATTTAAAGTTTTGATCGATTTCTCCAGCAGTTCAGCGAAGGATTCCTCGATCTCCATGATTTCATCGCTCATTTTGTTATAGACCTCCTTTATAATCCACCCGGGCGTGGACGCGCCCGCGGTGATTCCAACAGAAGCCTTCCCGTACAGGTTGGAAGGTTCCAGCTCCTGCGCCCCTTCGATCCACAGAACCTGAGGACACAGAGCGCTACATAATTCGGTCAGCCGCCTGGTATTTGAGCTCTCCCGGCCGCCAATGACAATCATTGCATCGGATCGAGCCGCCAGGGCCTGCGCCTCCGACTGCCGTTTAGCCGTAGCATTACATATTGTATCAAAAATTTTGATACTTGTACACTCTTTTTTTGCTTTTTCTACGCAGGCCCCCCAAATTTCTGCGGTAGACGTGGTCTGCGAGACCATTGTGATAGGGGAAGCGGCTGCATCTGGGTTGTTTTCCAGCCACTCTGCCAGAGCCTGGGGGCCATCCAATACCACGCTATGGATACACCACCCGGCAGTGGCAGCCACCTCTGGGTGTTCCGGTGTGCCGATGATGAGAACTTGGCGGCCCTCCGCCTCGGCCTGCTGTACGATCCTATGGATACGGGCCACATTGGGACAGGTGGCATCCAGCACGGAGATTCCGCGCATCTCCAGCTGCTGGTAAACCGCCTGTGGTTCCCCATGCGAGCGGATGATTGCCGCAGAACCGGCTGGAATCTCCTCTGGACTGCTGGCTGTTCCGATTCCCTGGGCTGCCAGGGCCTCTACAACACTGCGGTTGTGGATAATCGCGCCCAGCATCGTACAGGGACTGTCCGCACGGGCGGCCGATTCCGCCAGCTCTACAGCCCGGCGCACCCCGTAACAAAAACCCGCCGAATTCGCCAGTTCTACCCTCATACAGCCAGCTCCTCCAGGGCGCAAATTCGTTCCATCAGCTCCTCCGCAATGGCCCGGTACTCCTCCGCTGTTCCGCGCTTCCCCTGTATCTGCGGTGTAAAGGGGGCGCCAATCACCACCGGCGTTCTGCGGAACCAGCGCTTTTTGGCCGGGACATAGACCGGGACAATAGGGGCTCCTGTGCGCACTGCCAGCATGGCGGCGCCTGTCTTAGCATCTCCGGCCTCCCCATCTTTATGCCGGGTTCCCTCTGGAAACAATAGGACCTTTTCCCCGGACTTGAGAAACTTCATGGCGGTTTTGATGGCGCTGACATCTGATTTTCCCCGCTCAACACCGAAGATACCCGCCTGCTTCAGCAGCCATCCCAGTACAGGAAAGCTCATAAATTCCGCCTTGGCCATGGCTCGGAGCTGGTGCTGTCTATGAAAGGCGAACACAATAAACAGCGGGTCAGACAACCGTGTATGGTTGGCACACACCAGGGCGGCTCCTTCGGGGATATGTTCCCGGCCAATGGCCCGGCAGGGGTGCACCAGGTTGAAAAAGGGCCAGGCAATACAGTAAAGGATGAGATAAACTGTCCTCATGTCCCCAGCCGCTCCTCAATTTCCCGCAGTAGCCATGCGAAGCTCTCCTCCAGCGAACGGCCTGTCGTATCGACCAGCACCGCATCCTCTGCCTGGCGGAGGGGGGCCGCGGATCGGGCAGTATCCTGCTCGTCTCTGTCCCGAAGATCCCGCAGGACTGTGTCATAGTCGGTGGAGACACCGCGCTCCAGTAGCTCTGCATAGCGCCGCCGGGCCCGTTCCTCTGGAGCTGCCGTAAGAAAAATTTTCACATCTGCCTGCGGCAGGACCACTGTTCCAATGTCCCGGCCGTCCATGATGACATTGTGTTGCCGGGCCAGCGCCCGCTGGGTCTCCATCAGAAAGGCCCGCACCGCTGGAATCGCCGAGACCTGAGAGGCACAGCGGGAGATCAGGGGCTGGCGGATCTCCTGGGTCACATCCTCTCCCTCCAAATACATATGCTGGAGGCCGTCAGCCTCGTGGCGCAGCTCGATATGTATTTGGGGCAGCAGGGCAGTCACCTGGGCGGCATCGCCGCAATCTACCCCCTGCCGCTGGACGTAGAGACCAACCGTCCGGTAAATGGCGCCGGTATCCACATATAAAAACCCCAGCTGCTCGGCCAGCCGTTTTGCCATGGTACTCTTTCCCGCGCCGGACGGACCGTCCACCGCCACGCTTTGAACTCTCACAGTCACTCTCCTCCTTGTGCTGCATATTGGGCGGCGGCAATGCCAGCCGCCCGGCCTGTCGACCAGGCGATTTGCAGATTAAAGCCCCCAGTATAGGCGTCTACATCCAGCAGCTCCCCGGCGAAAAATATGCTTGGGACCAGCTTGGATGCCATAGTGGCCGGGTTGATCTCCTTGACCGCCACCCCGCCTGCTGTGACGATGGCCTCCTCTATGGGTCTGGGCCCCTGGATATCAATGCGCAGTCCCTTGAGCAGCTCCAAAAGTCTCCGGCGCTGGGCCTTGGTGATGGAATGGGCCTTTTCTCCGGCCGGAATACCTGACAGCTCCACCAGAACGGGGATCATCAATCGGGGAACCAGCGCCTCCAGCACATGATGAAATGCCCGGTTCGCCTGCTCGGAAAACAGACGCAGGAGCCGGGCATCTAAAACGCTCTCCTCCAAAGCGGGCTTGAGATCCAAAAGCAGATAATAGTGCTCTTTTTCAAATGCACGCATATGCGCGCTGGCACTGAGGATCAACGGGCCGGAGAGTCCAAAATGGGTGAAGAGAAGCTCACCCTGGGCCTGATAGATCTCCTTTTTCCGGCTGTTTTTCACCTTGATCGCCACATTGCGCAGGGAGAGTCCCTGCATCTTGGCACAAAAATCCTGCTTAGCCACCAGTGGGATCAGACTTGGCTTGGGGGGAATGATCGTATGCCCCAGCCCGGCAGCCAGCTGATAGCCATCCCCGTTGGAGCCAGTCATCGGATAAGAGCACCCTCCAGTGGCCAGTACTGCCGTCCGGCTGTGATAGACCATCTCGCCAGTCTCCAGGTGTACGCCGGAGGAATCAGCAGTCAATCCGGTGGCGCTCCCCTGTTGGATGGTCACGTTTGACCGGCGCAGGGCTTTCAGCAATGCGTCAATCACATCAGCGGCCTTATCAGAGACTGGAAACACCCGTCCGCCCCGCTCTAGTTTTAAGGGGACACCCAAGCGCTGAAAATAGGCTTGCACCGCCTCCGGCGGGAAGCGGGTGACAGCACTGGTGAGAAACCGGCTGTTGCAGGTGACATGGCTTAAAGTCTCTGCCGCTGTACAGTGATTGGTCAAATTACACCGGCCTTTTCCCGTAATATACAGCTTGCGGCCCAGTTTAGGATTTCGCTCCAGCAAGTAAACCGAGCACCCCTGCTCCGCCGCTGACAGTGCGGCCATACAGCCGGCTGCACCGCCCCCCACAACCAATACATCTATCTGCGCCAAGCCGTCGCCCTCCCTCTGTTCTCTCACTCATACCCGCCCAGATCCTCCTCCTTGGCGTAGACCTGATAGGTATCCCAGATCTGCTCCAACGCGCCGAAGGTAGCGGATAAGTCGCGGTTCATGGCCCGGCCAAGGGCCACAATTAAGGC
>JAAWBF010000003.1 GCA_022792555.1 Oscillospiraceae bacterium | reverse complement strand
GATCTGAGCAAGAGGATGATCCTCTGGGCGCTGACCATTACAGACGGAAGCGTTGTCCTGCGGGTGGCGATGGAGGATCGGACAGGGACCGTGCTTGGATTCAGCTACAGCAATCCAGAGCACCCGCTGTATGGGTCTCAGATTCCACCCGCGGAGAGCCAGATGCTCGGTCAGACACTGATAGAGCGTTTTTCTTCCTATTGGGGTGTGACGATACAGGGAACCACAGTCGTGAGCGGAGCAGGCGGATATTTGCTCACAGTGGCTGATACAGAACATGGGCTGACTGCAGAGATTCCCTATTTTTTGGAACAAGATGGAATTCGTATCAATCTCGCCGGATAAATGATACAAAAATGATGCTGGTTTTGTTCATATTAGATACAGGACTGCGCTATACTAAGCAAGAAATCAGAAAACTAGGAGGGATTACAATGAAAAAGCTCACAGCACTCTTTCTCGCACTGGCGATGTCGCTCTCCCTGGTCGCCTGTAGTAATGGTGGAGGCGGAAGTGCAACACCGACACCCCAGAACTCCGGCGCCCCCAATGAACCTGATAAGAAGCTGAAGGCCGCTCTGGTTTTGGACGGCCCCATTGATGACGGCGGCTGGAACGCCGACTGCTACAACGGACTGGTTCGCTGCCAGGATGAATTAGGGTATGAGATCACGGTTTCTGAGAATGTGGCACAGTCCGACTATGTCAGCGCCGCCAGAGAGTATGCTGCGGCGGGCTACGATCTGGTTATCCTGCCGGGCAACCAGTTCCAGGACGCCGCCATTGAGATCTGTGAGGAGTTCCCCGACGTCCACTTTGCTGGTATCAACTTCAGCTTTACCGCAGATAACGTCAGCGCCATGGCCTTTAATGACCTGCAAAGCGGCTTTATGGCCGGGGCCTTTGCCGCACTGATGAGTGAGACCGGTGCGGTCGGCTACATTGGCGGGACCGAGATCCAGTCGATTGTCGATGCTGAGGCAGGCTTTATGCAGGGGGCGAAATATATCAATCCTGATATCACAACCGTATCGTCTATGACTGGTTCCTGGAGCGATGTCGCGAAGGGAAAGGAACTGGCTCTGGCTCAAATCTCCACCTCTAATGTAGATGTAATCTTTGGCTTTGCCAGCGCCTGCAACTCCGGTATGATTGCCGCCTGCAAGGAGCAGGGCAGAAAGTATATCGCGGAACCGCTGGATATTCTGGACAGCGAGCCGGGGGTCATCATTGGCAGCGTACTGGAAAAGAACAGCGAGCTGATTGTGATCATCGCAGAGATGGTAGCGCTGGAGGTGACGGAAGGACAGTCCATTGTGGGCGATCTGTCAAATGGGATCCTCGCCTATGGCGCCTTTGGAGATGAGGTGTCCGATGAGGTCCGCAGCCGTTTGGATGAGGTGATTGCCGGGCTGAGTGATGGCTCTATCAAGGTAGAGCCCGCCGCCTGATCGACGCAGCCACGCGGAGAACGTGAGGGGCGCGGCAGAAGGCCGCGCCCCTCTTCTTAGAGTCTGTTTGAAGGAGGAGAAGCAGTGTCAGAACGAGAATATCTCTCAATGGAACATATTACAAAACGGTTTGGGGACTTTACCGCAAATCGGGATGTTACGTTTTGTGTCCGTCAGGGAGAGGTCCACGCTCTGCTGGGAGAAAACGGAGCCGGTAAGAGTACGCTAATGAATATTTTGTCCGGACTCTACCAAAGTACAGAGGGTGAAATCTATATCAACGGAAAGAAGGTGTCCATCCAAACCCCGCAGGATGCCAGGGCCCTTGGGATTGGGATGGTATACCAGCACTTTATGCTGATCCCCGCCATGACGGTGACAGAAAATGTCATGCTCAGTATGAGCGGCCTTGGGCCGGTACTGGACTTTGAGGCGACAAGAGCTAAAATTCGCTCCCTTTCTGAGCAGTACCATCTGGAGGTAAACCCAGACCGCTATGTGCGGGATCTGTCGGTGGGCGAGCAGCAGCGGATTGAAATTATCAAGGTACTCTGTGCGAATGCAAGCATCCTTATCTTTGATGAACCGACCGCTGTCCTCACCCCGGCGGAGAGCGAGGGACTGTTTGAGATTATGCGTCTGTTGATCCAAGAAGGACACACGATTATTTTTATCAGTCATAAACTCAAGGAGATCATGGCGATCTGTGATCGCATCACCGTACTGCGCGGGGGAGAAAAGGTCTGTGTTGTGGATAAGAACAGCACCACGGTAGAGGACCTGGGCAACTACATGGTGGGGCATAAGGTCGCCTTGGACCGTTACCCAGGACGTGAGCACCAGGAGGAAACACATCTGCTGGAGCTGGAAGGGGTGGTCTATTCTGAGCAGGGGGTCCAGAAGTTAAACATTGATCACCTGCATGTCAAAGCGGGTGAAATTCTCGGCATTGCGGGTGTGGATGGAAACGGTCAGTCCGAGCTTGCAAAGGCGGCGACAGGACTGATTGCGCTAGATCAAGGTCAAATTCAGGTGGCTGGACAGACGGTGACTGGAAAAGGAGCAAAAGCCTTTATCCAAGCAGGCGTCACCCACATTCCAGAGGATCGCAACCGAATGGGGCTTGTGGGGAGTATGACACTCTATGAAAACCTGGTCCTCAAGCAGATTGGAGAAGCACCCTTTTCCAGTCTTCACGGAGGACATATCAACTATAAGGTACTCCACCACCATGCGAAAGAGATGATCCAAAAGTATGATATCCGTACCGCCAGCGAAAATCTGCCCACCTCTGCACTATCCGGCGGAAATCAGCAGAAGGTCATTGTAGCGCGGGAGATGGAGCTGGGCGGCAAACTGATTGTGGCAGTCCATCCCACCCGCGGGGTGGACATTGGCGCATCGGATTATATCCACCAGCAGTTGATTGCCGCCAGGGATCGCGGGTGCGCTGTGCTGTTGATTTCGGCAGATCTGGATGAGATTCTCCGTCTGTCCGACCGTATGGCGGTGATCTATGAGGGACAAATCATGGGCTATGAGGACCCGGAAAACCCGGATATCAACCGGATTAGTCTCATGATGGCGGGGAAGGAGGGGCCTGCTCATGCGTAAATGGAAAGGGCTTAATAAGCTGCTGATCTCCCTGGCAGCCATTGTGATTTCACTGGCACTGGGCGCAATCCTGGTTGTTATAGAGGGAAACAATCCGTTGGAGGCCTATGCAATCCTATTCTCCAGTGTATTCAGCAATCAAGTAAACTTTGGAGAGGCCGTGATCAAGGCCGTCCCCATCGCCTTTACCGGCCTGGCCGTGGTGGTGGCCTACCGCTGCGGCACCTTCAACCTGGGGGCTGAGGGACAGCTCCTGCTGGGCGCGGCAGGCTGCATCTGGTTTGCAACCTCATTTTCCCATCTGCCTGTCCCCGTAGTGCTTCTATGCTGCCTTCTGATCGGCGGGATCGCAGGCGCCCTCTGGGGGCTGGTTCCCGGTCTGCTCAAGGCAAAGTATGGGATCAATGAGATCATTACGACCATTTTGATGAACTATGTGGCCGCTTATCTGGTCAGCTGGCTGGTCAATGGGCCGCTCCAGGAGGCCTCCGGCCACAACCCCCAGACAGACGCCATTGAAAAATTCCTTCGGCTTCCTATTTTAGTGAAAACAACCCGGATCCATCTGGGTGTTGTCCTTTTAATCCTTTTGAGCATCGCGATCTACTACTATCTGTTTTACACCGCCGGCGGCTTTCGGATGCGAGCCGTGGGACTGAACCGGGATGCGGCGGAGTGCAGCGGTATCAATATCCGCTCTAATGTGCTCAAGGCCATGCTCCTCTCCAGCGCCATTGCCGGAATTGGGGGCGCCATTGAGATCCTCGGCGTGCAGTTCCGTTTGATTGACGGCTTTGGATCGGGTTACGGCTTTGATGGGGTTGATATGGCGCTGATTGGACAGCTTCAGCCCTTTGGCGTCCTGTTTACCGCCATGCTCTTTGGGATTCTGCGCACCGGTGCGAACTCGATGCAGCGGCTTGCGGGAATCCCGGCCTCTGTCATTGATGTGATCCAGGCGTTGATTATCTTCTTTGTGGTCAGTGCCGGTTCCATTCAGCTGATACGCAGGCCCAAGAAAAAAACGGGAAAGGAGGAACTGTCATGACTGCAAACCTGTTTACCTTGAGCTTTTTCACCGAACTGCTCTCTTCCGGACTGCGCATGACAACACCGATTCTGTATACCGCACTGGGGGAGACATTTTCAGAACGGGCCGGGATTACCAACATCGGTCTGGAGGGGCTGATGGTGGTCGGAGCGGTTTCCTCCTTCATTGGAGTGAGCCTGACTGGGAGCCTGTTGATCGGGGTGCTCATCGCTATTGGATGCGGGGTGCTCATCAATGCGCTGTTTGCCTACTGTGTGATTTACCGCCACAGCGATCAGATTGTCATGGGGATGGCGCTCAACATCCTGGCCGCCGGAGCTGCCAGCTTTTTATATCGGGCTGTTTTCGGCATTTCCCAGACCCCGGAGAAGGTGGAGGGATTCCAAGCCATTTCCATCCCTGGCCTGTCCAAAATCCCAGTCCTGGGACAGGTGCTGTTCAGCCAGAATATTTTGCTCTATCTGGCCCTGATTTTGGTCCCTGTATGCAGCTTTGTGCTGTTTAAAACGCCCTTTGGACTCCACCTGCGCTCGGTGGGAGAGTATCCAAAGGCCGCCGACTCCATGGGGATCAAGGTCTATCGGATGCGCTTTTTCGGCTGTATCATCGGCGGCGCCCTTGGAGGACTGGGCGGCGCATATCTGTCCATCGCCTATATGAATATGTATGTAGACAATTTGGTCTCCGGCCGCGGGTATATCGCGCTGGCCGCGGTTATCTTTGGAAAGTGGAATCCAAAGGGTGTATTAATGGCGACCCTGCTCTTTGGCTTTACGGACGCCCTGCAAATGCGCCTGCAGGCGATGAGCCTGGGTATCCCCTATCAGTTTATGGCGATGCTCCCGTATCTGGTCACACTGGCTGCCCTGGTGTGCTTTGTGGGGAAATCGGTGGGACCTGCCGCCAACACAGTCAACTATGTACGGGGAGGCAAGGAATGAGCTGGTTTGACACCCCCTGTACGCTGGGCGGTGTTTCACTGAACGGACGGTTTATCGTAGAATCCGGCCCCTTTGGACACAGCGGCGCCTCCATTGCGGCCTGCATGAGGGCGGGGTTTTCCGCCGTGTCTACAGAGACCATCTCTATGACGGATGGTACAAGTCCGTGGTGGAATATCTACCGGGCAGGGGACAGCCTGTATAACTGTTCCAAATGGTCTGACATTCCCCTCGCGCAATGGGTCGAGAAGGAGATCCCATTTGCAAAGGAAAACCACGCTGTTGTCATCGCCACAGTAGGACATACCAGGCAGGACATGGAGGAGATCGCCCCCCAGCTGGAGCGGTGCGGGGTTGACGCCATTAAGGCGTGTACCTATCATGCAGATGAGATTGTTGAGATGGTACGCGCCGCCAAGCGGCTGACCCGCCTGCCGGTCTGGGCTAAAATCAGCGCCAACTGGCCGGATTTCCTCCCCCTTGCACAGGAGTGTCAAAAGGCCGGGGCGGATGCTCTGGTGGCCATTGATACCCTTGGTCCTGTATCCTACTGGACGGGTGACGAACGGCCCGCCCTCGGCAGTTCCGGCGGGGTTGGATGGTTAAGCGGCGCAGGAATTCATGGGAAGGCCCTGTATGTCATACAGCAGCTGCGGGCACAGCTTCAACTCCCAATCGTGGGTGTGGGCGGCAT